>NZ_JBSHBL010000081.1:0-10152 GCF_053611985.1 Streptomyces sp. NPDC054770 | reverse complement strand
CCTTCTTTTTCTTTTCCCCGCGGGGTTCCGCCGCGGGGGCGCCCCGGCGGGGGTGGTTTGGCCGCCGGTGCACCCCCCTTCGGGCCTCCGCGCGCTCGGCATCTCGACACCGGCACGCCCCTTCGGCTCACTCGCCGACAACTAGTGACGGCTTGAGGCGATCGCCTCGTACACCATGCCGACGAGCAGGTCGTCGGCGTCCCGGCGGCCGAACTCGCTTGCCGCGCGGGACATCTCGTACAGCCGGTGCGGGTCGGCGAGCACGGGCAGGACGTTCTGCTGCACCCACTCCGGGGTGAGTTCCGCGTCGTCGACCAGCAGGCCGCCGCCGGCCTTGACCACCGGCTGGGCGTTCAGCCGCTGTTCGCCGTTGCCGATGGGCAGCGGGACGTAGGCGGCCGGAAGCCCGACGGCGGAGAGTTCGGCGACGGTCATGGCGCCCGCGCGGCAGAGCATCATGTCGGCCGCGGCGTACGCGAGGTCCATCCGGTCCAGGTAACTTACCGGGATATAGGGGGGCATTCCCGGCATCTGGTGCACCTGCGGCAGTTCGTTCTTCGGGCCGACCGCGTGCAGGATCTGGATCCCGGCCTGCTGCAGCCAGGGCGCGACCTGCTGGATGACCTCGTTGAGCCGGCGGGCACCCTGGGAGCCGCCGGAGACCAGCAGCGTGGGCAGGTTGGGGTCGAGGCCGAAGCGGTGGCGGGCCTCGGGGCGGGCCGCGGCGCGGTCCAGGAGGGAGATGGAGCGGCGCAGCGGGATGCCGATGTAGCGGGCGTCGCGCAGCTTGCTGTCCGGGGTGGAGACGGCGACGGCGGCCGCGTACCGGGAGCCGATCTTGTTGGCGAGGCCGGGGCGGGCGTTGGCCTCGTGGATCACGATCGGCACGCCGAGGCGCTTGGCGGCGAGGTAGCCGGGCAGGGCGACATAGCCGCCGAAGCCGACGACGCAGTCCGCCTTGGTGCGCTCCAGGATCTGCTCGGCGGCCTTGATGGTGCCGCGCAGCCGGCCCGGGACGGTGATCAGTTCGGGGGTGGGCTTGCGGGGCAGCGGCACCGCCGGGATCAGCGCGAGCTCATAGCCGCGTTCCGGGACGAGCTTCGTCTCCAGACCGCGTTCCGTGCCCAGGGCTGTGATCCCCACGGTGGGGTCCTGCCTGCGCAGGGCGTCCGCGAGGGCGAGCGCGGGCTCGATGTGGCCGGCGGTCCCCCCACCAGCGAGTACGACATGCACCGAAATTCACCGCTCTCCGGACGAGCGCGCCGCCGAGGCACGCCGTCGCATCGTGTTCCATCTCCGAGGCCCCTGAGGGCCCCCGGCTCCCCGCTTTCTACCAAAGCGAGGTTGCCGCATCGCAAGCGCCGCCCGCGCACCGGGCTCGTCGCGCGCGAAGGCGATCAGCAGGCCGATGGCGAACATGGTCGGCAGCAGGGCGGAGCCTCCGTAGGAGAACAGCGGGAGGGGGACGCCGGCGATCGGCAGCAGGCCGAGCACCGCACCGATGTTGATCACCGCTTGGGCGGTGATCCAGGTGGTCACACCTCCCGCGGCGTACCTCACGAAGGGGTCCTCCGTGCGTCCGGCCACGCGGATACCCGCATAGCCTAGAGCCGCGAAGAGGGCCAGCACCGACAGCGTCCCTGCCAGACCCAGTTCCTCACCGGTGACGGCGAAGATGAAGTCGGTGTGGGCCTCGGGGAGTTGGCCCCATTTTTCCACACTCGCCCCGAGTCCGGAGCCGAAGAGCCCGCCGCTGGCCAGGGCGTAGATGCCATGAACCGCCTGCCAGCAGTCGGCGACGCCGGTCTTCGGCTCGGTGGCGCCGATGCAGGCGAGCCGGGCCATCCGGTTGGGGCTGGTCTTGATGAGGATCACACCGAGCAGGCCCGCGATGGACAGCACCCCGGCGAACAGCCGGGTCGGCGCCCCCGCCAGCCACAGCACGCCGAACAGGATCGCGGTCAGGATGATCGCCGTGCCCATGTCGCCGCCGAGCATGATCAGCCCGAGCAGCAGGAAGCTCACCGGAACGAGCGGCACCAGCATGTGCTTCCACTGGGTCAGCAGCCGTTTCTCCTGCTTGCGCGCCATCAGGTCGGCGCCCCACAGCACCAGGGCGAGCTTGCCGAACTCGCTGGGCTGGATCTGGAAGGAGCCGCCGAGGGAGATCCAGTTCTGGTTGCCGTTGACGGACATCCCTATCCCCGGCACCTGCACCAGCGCCATCATGAAGACGGCTCCGGCGAGGATCGGGTAGGCGAGCGCCCGGTGCAGCTTCACCGGCATACGGGAGGCCACCAGCAGCAGCACGCCCCCGATGCAGGCGGCCAGGAACTGTTTCCGGAAGAAGAAAGAGCCCGGCAGCGACATCTGGAGCGCGGTGATCTGGGAGGCCGAGTAGACCATCACCAGACCCAGCACGATGATGAGCATGCTGCCGCCGAGGATCAGGTAGTACGCGGTCAGCGGCCGGTCCCAGGCCCGGTGGGCGCGCGTGTGGAGCCGCCGCAGCGGGTTCTCGCGCCTCGCGCGGGGCGCGGCGGGCCGGCGGACCGCCCGCTGTACGGGCGGCCGGCCGGTGCGGCTACCGGACATCAGCGCCTCCGCCGAACGTCGACCGTCCCACGCGTCCCTCCCAAGGTCGCCCGGCAGGCGGCCGGGTCAGGCGCCGAGTTCGCGAACAGCCTGGGCGAACGCGTCACCGCGCTTGTTGTAGTTGGCGAACATGTCCATGGAGGCACAGGCGGGTGCGAGGAGCACCGTGTCTCCGGCGACGGCGAGTCGCCGCGCCTCCTGGACCGCCGCGAGCATCGCCCCAGTGTCGGTCCGGTCGAGGTCGACGACCGGGACTTCCGGCGCGTGTCGCGCCAGGGCCTCCCGGATGAGGGCGCGATCGGCGCCGATGAGCACCACACCGCGAAGCCGCTTCGCCGACTTGGCGACCAGTTCGTCGAAGGTCGCGCCCTTCGCCAGACCGCCCGCAATCCATACGATCGACTCATATGACGCCAACGAGGCTTCCGCCGCGTGCGTGTTGGTGGCCTTGGAGTCGTCGATGTACGCGACCCCGTCGACGTCGGCGACGTGCGCGATGCGGTGGGCGTCCGGCGTGAAGGCGCGCAGCCCGTCCCGTACGGCCGTGGGGGGCACCCCGAAGGCGCGGGCGAGGGCCGCCGCCGCGAGGGCGTTGGCGATGTTGTGCGGGGCCGGCGGGTTGACGTCGGAGACCTCGGCCAGCTCCTGGGCGTTCTTGTGCCGGTTCTCGACGAAGGCGCGGTCGACCAGGATGCCGTCCACGACGCCGAGTTGGGAGGGGCCCGGGGTGCCGAGGGTGAAGCCGATGGCCCGGCAGCCCTCCTCGACGTCGGCCTCCCGCACCAGCTCCTCGGTGAGCTTGTCGGCGACGTTGTAGACGCAGGCGACCCGGTTGCCCTCGTAGATGCGGCCCTTGTCCCTGGCGTACGCCTCCATGGAGCCGTGCCAGTCCAGGTGGTCCGGGGCGAGGTTCAGTACGGCAGCCGAGTGGGCGCGCAGCGAGGGCGCCCAGTGCAGCTGGTAGCTGGACAGCTCCACCGCCAGGACGTCGTACTCCTCGTCGCCGAGGACCGCGTCGAGCAGCGAGACGCCGATGTTGCCGACGGCGGCCGTGCGCAGGCCCGCGGCCTTCAGGATGGACGCCAGCATCTGGACGGTGGTGGTCTTGCCGTTGGTGCCGGTGACGGCGAGCCAGGGGGCCGCGTCGGGGCCGCGCAGCCGCCAGGCCAGCTCGACATCGCCCCAGATGTCGACACCGGCCGCGCGGGCCGCCTGGAACAGCGGCTTGTCCGGCTTCCAGCCGGGCGCGGTGACGACGAGTTCGGTGCCTGCCGGCAGGGTCGCGCCGTCACCGAGCCGTACCGTGACGCCCAGCGCCTCCAGTTCGGCGGCCTGCTCACGCGCGCGTTCGTCGTCGCCGTCGTTGACGACCGTGACGACCGCTCCCCGCGCGTGCAGCACCTTGGCCGCCGGGACACCGGAGACGCCGAGCCCGGCGACGGTGACGTGCTTGCCCTGCCAGTCGGTCACTTGTCCGCTGCCCATCCTGCGTAGAAGAGTCCGAGTCCGACAATCACACAGATGCCCTGGATGATCCAGAAGCGGACCACCACCAGGACTTCGGACCAGCCCTTGAGTTCGAAGTGGTGCTGGAGTGGTGCCATCCGGAAGACGCGCCTGCCGGTGAGCCGGAAGGAGCCGACCTGGATGACGACCGACATGGTGATGAGGACGAACAGGCCGCCCATGATGGCGACGAGGAGTTCGGTGCGGGAGAGGATCGCGAGGCCCGTGAGGACACCGCCGAGCGCGAGCGAACCGGTGTCGCCCATGAAGATCTTGGCCGGCGAGGTGTTCCACCACAGGAAGCCGAGGCAGGAACCCATCAGCGCGGAGGCGATGACCGCGAGGTCCAGCGGATCGCGGACCGTGTAGCAGGCGTTGGGGTTGGTCAGGGTCATCGCGTTGGCGCAGGACTCCTGGAACTGCCAGACGCCGATGAACGTGTAGGCGCCGAAGACGAGCACGGAGGCACCGGTGGCGAGACCGTCCAGACCGTCCGTCAGGTTCACGCCGTTGGACATCGCGAGGATCATGAACAGCGCCCAGACCACGAACAGCACCGGGCCGATGGTCCAGCCGAAGTCCGTGATGAAGGACAGCTTGGTGGACGCCGGAGTGTTGCCGATGGCATCCGGGAACTGCAGCGAGAGCACCGCGAAGGAGATGCCGACGATCAGCTGGCCGGCCATCTTCGCCTTGGCCCGCAGACCCAGCGAACGCCGCTTGACGATCTTGATGTAGTCGTCCAGGAAGCCGACCAGGCCCATGCCGCACATCAGGCCGAGCACCAGCAGGCCCGAGTAGGTCGGGGTGTAGCCGGTGATCACCTTGGACAGGAAGTAGGCGGCGACCGTCGACAGGATGAAGGCGATACCGCCCATCGTCGGCGTGCCGCGCTTGCTGGCGTGCTCGCGCGGGCCGTCGTCACGGATGTACTGGCCGTAGCCCTTGCGGGCGAGGAGCTTGATCAGCAGCGGGGTGCCGATCAGGGTCAGGAAGAGACCGATGACACCCGAGAAGAGGATCTGCTTCATCATCGGGCATCAACACCCTCGGCACCGGACTCCAGGAGCGCCTGCGCAACGCTCTCCAGGCCCACCGACCGTGACGCCTTCACGAGTACGACGTCCCCCGGGCGCAACTCGCTGCGCAACAGGTCGACCGCCGCCTGTGCGTCGGACACGTGCACCGACTCCTCACCCCACGAACCCTCGTTATATGCGCCCAGTTGCAGCCAGGAGGCTTCCACTCCCCCGACGGCGACGAGCTTGCCGACATTGAGCCGGACGGCGAGCCGTCCGACCGCGTCGTGCTCGGCGAGCGCCTCGTCCCCGAGCTCGGCCATCTTGCCGAGCACCGCCCACGTGCGTCCCCCCTTTGCCTGTGAGGCTGTGCCCATGGCCGCGAGCGCGCGCAGCGCGGCTCGCATGGACTCGGGGTTGGCGTTGTAGGCGTCGTTGACGATGGTCACGCCGTCCGGGCGCTCGGTGACCTCCATACGCCAGCGGGAGAGGGAGCCCGCCTCGGAGAGCGCGAGGGCGATCTCTTCCGCGGACATGCCCAGCTCATGGGCGACGGCGGCCGCGGCGAGCGCGTTCGACACGTGGTGCTCACCGTACAGGCGCATGGTCACATCGCTTGCACCGGAGGGTGTGTGAAGGCTGAACGCGGGCTGTCCCGTGTCCGTGAGTCGTACGTTCTCGGCCCGTACGTCCGCTTCGGCCGACTCTCCGAAAAGGACCACCTTCGCCTTGGTACGGGAGGCCATGGCCCGCACCAGCGGGTCGTCCGCGTTGAGGATCGCGACGCCGCCGTCCTCGGCCGCCGGCAGCGCCTCCACCAACTCGCCCTTCGCCTGGGCGATCTGCTCCCGGCCGCCGAACTCGCCGATGTGGGCGGTGCCGACGTTGAGGACCAGACCGACCTTCGGGGGCGTCAGATCGGTGAGGTAGCGGATGTGTCCGATGCCGCGGGCGCCCATCTCCAGCACCAGGAACTTCGTCTCCTCGGTGGCGGACAGGGCGGTCAGCGGCAGCCCGATCTCGTTGTTGAGCGAGCCGGGCGTGAACACGGTCGGCGCCTTGGTGCGCAGCACCTGGGCGATGAGGTCCTTGGTACTGGTCTTGCCGGCCGAGCCGGTCAGCGCCACGAGGGTCGCGCCGAGCCGTCGTACGACATGGCGGGCGAGGGCGCCGAGAGCCCTCTGGACGTCGTCCACGACGATCGCGGGCACGCCGACGGGGCGCGACGCCAGTACGGCGACCGCGCCCTGCTCGACGACCTGGGCGGCGTAGTCGTGGCCGTCCACGCGCTCGCCCACGAAGGCGGCGAACAGACTGCCCGGCCCCGCCTCGCGGGAGTCCCGGACGACCTCGCCGGTGACCAGGACGGACGGATCCGGTATGTCGTGCGTCTGCCCGCCGACGACTTCTGCGATCTCGGCGAGAGAGAGGGCGATCACAAGTTCATCCCCTGGGTCTTCTGGATTTTCATCCCTGGGTTTTCTGGATGGCTTCGCGGAGGACCTGGCGGTCGTCGAAGGGACGGATCACGCCGGCGATGTCCTGGCCCTGCTCGTGGCCCTTGCCGGCGACCAGCACGGTGTCACCGGGGTGCGCGCGGGCGACGGCGGCTTCGATCGCGGCGGCCCGCTCCTCGAAGAGGAGCACCTCGCCGCGCTCGTGGGCGGGCACCGAGGCGGCGCCTTCGAGCATGGTCGCGAGGATGGCGAGGGGGTCCTCGGAGCGGGGGTTGTCGGAGGTCAGTACGGCGATGTCGGCGAGCCGGGCCGCGGCGGCGCCCATCGGGGCGCGCTTGGTCTTGTCGCGGTCGCCGCCGCAGCCGAGGACGATGTGCAGCCGGCCCTTGGTGACCTTGCGCAGGGCCCTGAGCACCGACTCGACGGCGTCCGTCTTGTGGGCGTAGTCGACGACCGCGAGGTAGGGCTGCCCGGCGTCCACGCGCTCCAGGCGGCCCGGGACGCCCGGCACCGCGGCGATGCCGTCGGCGGCGGTCTGCGGGTCGAGCCCGGCGGCGGCGAGGGCGACGATCGCGGCGAGGGTGTTCGCCACGTTGAAGGGGCCCGGCAGCGGCGACCTGGCGGCGATCCGGACGCCTTCGGGCCCGGTGACGGTGAACGTCGAGTCCATCGGGCCGATGTGGACGTCGGTGGCCCGCCAGTCGGCGTCCGGGTGGTCCTCGGCGGAATAGGTGACGACCGGGACACCGGCCTCCCGGGCGAGCCGGCGGCCGTACTCGTCGTCGACGTTGACCACGCCGCTTCTGCTGCGCTCCGGGGTGAACAGCTGTGCCTTGGCCCGGTAGTAGTCCTCCATGTCGGAGTGGAACTCCATGTGTTCCGGGCTGAGGTTGGTGAAGACGGCGATGTCGAAGACGCAGCCGTCGACCCGGCCCAGGACCAGGGCGTGGCTGGAGACCTCCATGGCGACCGCCTCGACGCCGCGCTCGCGCATCACGGCGAACAGGGCCTGGAGGTCGGTGGCCTCGGGGGTGGTGCGCTCGGACTTGATGCGCTCGTCGCCGATGCGCATCTCGACCGTGCCGATCAGGCCGGTGTTGCGCGTGGTCTTCAGACCGCCCTCGACCAGGTAGGCCGTGGTGGTCTTGCCCGAGGTGCCGGTGATGCCGATCTGGAGCAGGTCGCTGCCGGGGCGGCCGTAGATGGTGGCCGCGAGTTCGCCCATCCGCGCGCGCGGGTCGTCGACGACCAGGACCGGCAGGCCGGTCGCGGCGGCGCGTTCGGCGCCCGTCGGGTCGGTCAGCACGGCGACCGCGCCGAGTCCGGCGGCCTGGGCGACGAAGTCGGCGCCGTGCAGCCGGGCACCCGGCAGGGCGGCGTACAGGTCACCGGGGCGGACCGCGCGCGAGTCATGGGTGATGCCCGTGACCTCGACTGTGTTCTCCGCGTTCTCCGCGGGTTCCGGGTCGGCGGCACCCAGCTGATCGGCGAGCTCCGCAAGGGGTGTGGCGGAGTTCTGAACCGGCCTGGGCGGCCCCGGATATGTCACGGAAGCGCCCTTCTGGGTGGTTTGGGACTGATCAGCGTGTGGCACGGCGGTGAGCGTACCGGGCGCACCCGCTCCGGAGCGAAGCGAGGGGCGCGGCATCCCGTGGTTCCCGGGATCGGGGGTGATCGTTGTCACGAGCTCGTTCCTGGTGGTCTGTGCGCGGTGCTGCGGCGCTGATCAGGGCTTGTAGTCGACGGGCAGGTTCGCCGCCTTGGCGCCGGTCGGCGGGATCTGGAGGGTCTTGAGGGCGAACTCCATCACCTGCTTGTAGATCGGGCCGCAGATCTGGCCGCCGAAGTAGCTGCCGGCGGTGGCGTTCTGGATGGCGCAGTAGACGGTGATGCGGGGCTTGTCGGCGGGTGCGAACCCGGCGAACGACGAGGTGTAGCCGCGGTACCTGCCGGTGGCCGGATCCACGCGGTTGGCGGTGCCGGTCTTGCCTGCGACGTTGTAGCCGGGGATGGCCGCCTTGGCGCCGGTGCCCTGCTCGTCGTCCACCACCGACTCCAGCATCTCGGCCAGGGTCTTCGCCGTCTTCGCGCTGATCACGCGGGCCTTCTTGGGCTGGGCGGCCGGGGTGTAGCGGCCGTCGGCGCCCTTGGTGCCGCGCACCAGGGTCGGGTCGACGCGGACTCCGCCGTTGGCGATGGTCGAGTAGACGGAGGCCGCCTGCATGGCGTTGATGGAGAAGCCCTGGCCGAAAGGAATCGTGTACTGCTGCGATGTCGACCACTTGTCCGGGGCGGCCAGGATGCCCTTGGTCTCGCCGGGGAAGTCGAGCCCGGAGTAGCTGCCGATGCCGAACTTGCGCAGGTACGAGTAGAGGACCCGGTTGGCCTGTTCCTGGGTCCTGCCGAGCTGGCCGGTGGCGAGGATGGTGCCGATGTTGCTGGACTTGGCGAGCACGCCGTTGAGCGTGAGGTACCAGGTGTCGTGGTCGACGTCGTCCTTGAAGAGCCGGTCGCCGCGGTGCAGCCGGTTGGGCACCACCACGTGCGTGAGCGGGGTGGCCGCGTTCTGCTCCAGCACGGCCGCCATCGACATCACCTTGGCGGTGGAGCCGGGCTCGTAGGCGTCCTGGAGGGCCGCGTTGCCCAGGTCGGCGGCGTCGGCCGTCGACAGGTCGTTCGGGTCGAAGCCGGGCGAGTTGGCCATGGCCAGGATCTGGCCGGTGCGGGTGTCCTGGACGACCACGTAGCCGCGGTCGGCCTTGGACTTCTTGACCTGCTCGGTGATGGCGTTCTGCGCGGCCCACTGGATGTCGCGGTCGATGGTCAGTTCGACGTCGGAGCCGGCCACGGCCGGGGTCTCGGTGGAGCCCGCGGTGGGCACCTCTCGGCCGCCGGACTGGGCGTAGCGGATCTTGCCGTCCTTGCCGGTCAGCTCCTTGTCGAGCTGCGACTCGATGCCGCCGGCGCCCTTGCCGTCGGCGTTGACCCAGCCCAGTATCCCGGCGGCCAGGTCGCCGTTCGGGTACACCCGCTGGCTGCTGGGGTCGGCGAAGACGCCGGCCAGCACGTTGACGGTGCTGCTGTCGGTCTCGGCCTTGCTGGTGAGCGCGGCCTTCAGGTCCTTGATCTGCTTCCAGACCTGCGGGGTCTGCCGGGTGGCGAGCCGGACGTAGCGCAGTTCCCTGTTCTCGGGCCGCAGCAGTTTGACGAGGTCCGCCTGGCTCTTGCCGAGGATCGGGGCGAGCAGCGCGGCGGCCTGCTCGGGGCCGTCGCCGACCTTGAGCTGCTTGCTGGTGAACATCGTGGGGTCGGCGGTGATGTCGTACGCGTCCTCGCTGATCGCCAGCGCCACGCCGTTGCGGTCGGTGATGCCGCCGCGCTCGGCGGCCAGGGTGTGCACGACATACCGGTTCTGCTCGGCCTTCGCCGCGTACGCGCTGGCGTCGACGGCCTGGACCTGGAGCAGGCGTCCGACGAAGACCAGCAGCACCAGGGTCAGGGCGAGGCCGACCATGCGCAGCCGGGGGCGGGGGCTGCCGAGCCGCAGCGGGGGCGCGGCCGCGGGGTGCGGGGAG
>NZ_JBSHBL010000080.1:8309-44241 GCF_053611985.1 Streptomyces sp. NPDC054770 | reverse complement strand
GGTGTGGTTGCCGATTCCGTTTTTTGTTTTTGTGGGGGGGTGCGAGTCCCCGGCCCGGCGCTGTCTACGCGCCCCCACACCCCCCACCTCATCTCACGCAAGTCCCCCAAAGAAAGAGGCAAACCCGCATGCGTACGCGATCCCTCCTCGCCCTCGCCGGTACCGTCGCCGCCCTCTCGATCGCGGCCACCGTTCCCGCCTCCGCCGACGGCGCCGTGCTCACCACCGGCAGCGCCGGCGGCACCGCCGTCGCGGTCGGTGACACCCTCACCGCTTCGCTGGCCAGCGGTACCACCGCCACCCTCTACTCCAGCGCCACCAGCACCAGCGGCATCACCTGTGCGGCCTCGACCTTCACCGCGACGGTCACCGACAACCCGGCCGCCTCCGGCACCGCCACCGAGTCCGCCACCGCGCAGACCTTCAGCAGCTGCACCAGCAACGTGACCGGCGTGACCGGCGTCTCCAGCATCACGGTCGACAACATGCCGTACACCACCAAGGTCTCCTCGGACGGCACGGTCACGGTCACCCCGCCGAGCGGCTCGACCATCCAGACCACCGTCAAGCTGACCACCCTGCTGGGCAGCATCACCTGTGTCTACCAGGCCGCCAGCCTGAGCGGCACGAGCTCCAACAGCGACAACAGCCTCGCCTTCAGCAGCCAGGCGTTCGCGAAGTCCTCCGGCTC
This sequence comes from Streptomyces sp. NPDC054770, assembly GCF_053611985.1. Lineage (NCBI taxonomy): Bacteria > Bacillati > Actinomycetota > Actinomycetes > Kitasatosporales > Streptomycetaceae > Streptomyces > Streptomyces sp. NPDC054770. Next base: position 43,550 of record NZ_JBSHBL010000080.1, on the reverse strand, counting down.
CATCCTCTGCCCGTCCGCCGGCTACTTCACCGCCAAGTACGCCCCGGTCAGCGACAACGGCGCTGCCGTTTTCACCAACTGACCTCGTTACAAAGGTCGTCAGCGTCGACGTAGACGCAACGCCAGGGCGGCGCCGCCGGTGAGCACCAGCACCGCGGCGGCGCCGCCCGCCAGCAGTGGTGCCGACGGACCCGAACCGGAGTCCGTGTCGGAGGCCACGGGAGTGCTGTCGGCGGCGGTGGTTCCGGTTGTCGGTGAGACCGGGGCCGCCGTCGCCGTCCGCTGTGCCCGGGCGGTGGCGCTCGCCGAGGCGCTGGGAGCCGGCGTCGCGCTCGACCGAGGCTTCGCGCTCGCCGTCGCCCCGCCGTCCTTATTCGCGTCCTTCTGCCCGTCCTGCTGAGCGGCCTTCTTCGCCGTGAACACCACGTCGGAGCACGAGTAGTAGGTGTCCGGCGTGCTGGTGGTCTGCCAGACGGTGTACAGCACCTGACGGCCCGTCCGGTCGGCGGGCAGCGTCGCGCTGAAGTGGTACGCCCCGTTCGTCAACGGCGGGTCCTTGACCTCCGCGAAGGGCTGCGCGGGCAGCTCGGACCACGTCAGCGGCTTGGCCGGGTCGTAGCCGGGCTTCGTCAGATACAGCTTGAACGAGCCGGAGTGCGCGATCGTCGCGGCGTACGTCATCGTCATCCGGGCGCCCGGAGTCAGTTCGGTCGCGGGCCAGTCCGTGCGCGCCAGGTCGAGCCCCTTGTACGCCGGCACACTGCCGCTGCACAACTTGCCGTCCGGAATCACCTGCCGGTCCCGGCCGCCGACGCCCGCCACCCGTATGTCGTCCCACGCGACGAAGTTCTGCCCGCTCGCCGCGATCGCGGCCTTGCAGGCCGCCGTCGAGGCGCTGCCGCCGCTGGGGGAGCAGGCATAGGCCCGGCTGACGGGATAGGTGGGTGCGCCGTGCGCCCGGGCGGATCCCGCCGCCCACGACAGGAGCAGCAGCGGGGCCGCGGCGGCGGCTCCCACGAGCCTCAGGCGGGCGGTCGTCCGAGTCATCCGGGACGTCTCCTCGGCGGGCGCGGGTACAGGGTCTGTTGAGGTGAGTACGGGAACCGGGGCCGCACCGTTCAGCGCGGCCGGTCACCGGGCCGGTCGAAGTGCACGGCACCGACCGGATCGTCCGCTTTGCCGACTTTCCGGGCGCCATTGAGAACCAACCGTCCGGCTCGTATCGTGGCGATCACCGATGGTCGCCCGGCCGCCCGCGTCACCTCCGGAAACCGGTGCGCACGCCAGGGAGGGGCACGTTCTGATCTCGTCCGTTTGTGCACTGCGGACCCCGTTCGCGTGGTCGCGCGCGCGACTTGTACATGTCCCGCACCGGGTCCGCACAGTTGCCTCCCGCTGTCGCACGGTGAGCTATCGTGTGCACGGGGTAAAAAACAAACCGCATGCCCCGTCGGTTTGGAAGCCGTGAAGTCGTGGAGCCGTGAAGGAGCGTCGAGTCGATGGCGAGGCAGTTACGTGCGGAGCAGACCCGTGCCACCATCATCACGGCCGCCGCCGACCTCTTCGACCGGCACGGCTATGAATCCACCAGCCTGAGCGAGATCGTCGAACACGCGAAGGTCACCAAGGGGGCGCTCTACTTCCACTTCGCCGCCAAGGAGGACCTGGCGCACGCCATCATGGAGCTCCAGTCCCGCACCTCCAGCCAGTTGGTGAGGGAGATGGACAGCCGCGGCTACTCCTCGCTGGAAGCCCTGATGCGCACCACGTTCGCGATCGCCCGGCTCTCCGTCGACGGTCCGATCCCGCGCGCCGGCCTGCGCCTCGCCACCGCGGACGTCACCGTACGGCCACCGCTCAGGCACCCGTTCACCGAGTGGCTGGAGTTCGCCACCCGTAAACTCCTGGGCGCCGTCAAGGAGTCCGACGTGCATCCCGACATAGATGTCGGCGCGGTCGCGCACTCCCTGGTCTGCTTCTTCGTCGGCACCCGGGTCGCCGGCCGCAACCTGGAGCCGGTGGGGCGACTGCCGCGCCGGGTCGCCGAGATGTGGCACCTGATGATCCGCGGCCTGGTCCCGGTGCACCGGCGCGCCCGCTACCTGACCCTCGCCACCCAGCTGGAGCGCGAGATCAGAACGGCGTGACAGGCGCCCCGCGGTTCGGCGGAGCCGGGCGGCCCGCGCGATAGCGTGGCGCCCATGCCCGACTCCGCCGCCGCACCCGTGATCCTCGGCACCACCGGCCCGTTCCCGCACAGCGTGCTGGCCGAACGGCACCCCGCGATCATCCGCCAGGTGCGGGAGGCCTTCCCGTACGGCCCGGCGCAGCAGCACGCCCTGGACGCGCTGCTGCACAACTGCACCGAGGGCGTGATCGAACCCCTGCCCGACGGCGCGAGCGGCTGGCGCGACTGGGGCCTGGACGCCTACGCCGGCCGGTCCTGGTTCGACGTGCCGTGGCTGTGGTCCGAGAGCTACTTCTACCGCCGACTCCTCGACGCCGTCGGCTACTTCGGCCCCGGCCCCTGGCAGGGCATCGACCCGTTCCGCCCGTTCAAGCTCGCCGAACTCGACGCCAAGGAGACCGACGAGGAACTGGCCGCGCTCGACGACCTCCACGGCGACCCGGACCGGGCCCTGCTGCACGGCTCCCTCTGGGGCAACCGGGCCGACCTCGGCTTCCGGCTCTCCGCCGCCGAGTCGGGCGAGGCCGTCGCCGCCCTGGTCGCCGACGACAGCGCCGCCCTGTGGCCGCTGCTGCACGGCGGCACCCTGTGCCTCGTCGCCGACAACGCGGGCCGCGAACTCGTCCCCGACCTGCTGCTGATCGCCCACCTCCTGGACACCGGCCGCATCGCCCGCGCGGTCCTGCACATCAAGCCGTACCCGTACTACGTCTCCGACGCCACCACCGCCGACGTGCTCGACGCCCTGCGCAGGCTCACCGCCGCCCCGGGCGCCGCCGCCGGATACGGCCGTACCCTCTGGTCGGCGATGGCCGACGGCCGCCTCGCGGTGCGCGCCCACCCCTTCTCCTGCGCCCCGCTGCCGTACGCCGAGATGCCCGGCGACCTGCGCGCCGAGTTCGCCTCGGCCGCACTGACGGTCTTCAAGGGCGACCTCAACTACCGCCGCCTGGTGGGCGACCGTCTCTATCCGCCGACCACCCCCTTCGCCGACGTCACCGCCTGGTTCCCGGGCCCGGTGGCCGCGCTGCGCACCCTCAAGTCCGATGTGGTCACCGGGCTCTCCGCGGACACCGAGGCAGCCCTGGACGCGGCCGAGGCGGAGCGCTGGCGCACGGCCGGCACCCATGCTCTGATCCAGGTCAACCCAGGTACACCGGCAGCGACTTGAGCCCGTTGATGAAGTTCGAGACGAGACGCCCGGCGGGGCCGGCGGGCTTCAGGACGGCCGGTGCCTCGGCGTAGAGCGCGCGCAGCTGGAGCCGGGCGAAGTGCGCGCCCAGACAGACGTGCGGCCCGTCCCCGAAGGACACGTGCGGGTTCGGCGCACGGGTGAGGTCGAGCCGGTCGGGCTCGGCGAAGGCCCGCTCGTCACGGTTGGCCGAGGCGTGCAGGACGACCACCTTGTCGCCCTTCCTGATGCGCCGCCCGCCCAGCTCGGTGTCCCGGGCGGCGGTGCGGCGGAAGGTCAGCACCGGGGGATGCCAGCGCAGCAACTCGTCCACCGCGCCGTCCGCCCCGGCCTTCCCGGCGCGCAACAGGCCGTACGACTCCGGGTGTTCCGCCAGCGCCAGCAGCCCGCCGGGGGCGGCCGAGCGCACGGTGTCGTTGCCCGCGACCGTCAGCAGGAAGAAGAACATCTCCAGCTCGCCGTCGGCGAGTTCGGCGTCCTGGGCGAGGGCCGTCATGACGTCGTCGGCCGGGTTTCGGCGTTTGTGCGCGGCGAGTTGCCGGGCGTACCCGAACATGTCCCGCAGCATCGCGGGTGACCGCGGGTTCACCGGCCGGCCCTCGCCGTCGAGCATGCCGGGGCCGGCCTCGTCCGGGTCCTGGTAGCCGATCACCCGCTGCGTCCAGTGCAGCAGCAGCCCCCGGTCGCTCTCCGGGACGCCCAGCAGGTCGGCGAGGTTGAGCAGCGCGTACTCGTCGGTGACGGCGGCGACCAGGTCCACCGTGCCGTCCCCCGTCCGGGCCGACTCCAGGGCCCGGGCGAACAGGGTCCGCGCCCGCTCCCGCACCACCGCCCCGAACCGCTCGATCCGCCCCGGAGTGAAGGCCCGGCTCACCGTCCGCCGCAACCGGCCGTGCTGCGGCGGATCCTGATTGAGCATCATGCGCCGGATGAAGGGCAGATCCTCCGGGTCCGGATCCCGGATCTGGGTCGCGCCGAGCCGCGACGAGTACGTCCCCGGGTCCTTCAGCACCCGCACCACGTCCGCATGCCGTGCCACCGCCCAGAACCCCGGCCCGGCCGGCCATCCCAGTACCTCCGGCTCCCGCTGCCAGGCCACGGGATGGTGGTCGCGCAGAACGCGGTAGTCGGCGTACGGCACGGCGGCCGCGTACCGGCGCGGATCGAAGACGTCGGGGACGGGCGGGGCCGCACCGCCGTCGGCAGATGTGGTCATGCGACCACCGTGGCCCGTGCGCCGGTACCCGGCAAGACGGTCCGGCCGGGCGGCGGCCCGAAGGCGCTGTGTGCATGCTTCGAAGGAGGCTGATCCCCGATTCCCCGTCGGTTCACGCGATGGTGTGATCATGTGCCGCGTGGCGGATGGCCCTTGCGGCGCGCGGGTAGGGCCCCGGCCATGACGCAGCCGTTCGAACTCCCGCACTTCTACATGCCGTATCCCGCGCGGCTCAACCCGCACCTGGAGGAGGCCCGGGCCCATTCCACCGAGTGGGCCCGCGAGATGGGGATGCTGGAGGGGTCCGGGATCTGGACCCAGGCCGACCTGGAGGCCCACGACTACGGCCTGCTGTGCAGCTACACCCACCCCGACTGCGACGGCCCCGCCCTCTCGCTGATCACCGACTGGTACGTGTGGGTGTTCTTCTTCGACGACCACTTCCTCGACATGTACAAGCGCACCCAGGACCGCGCCGCCGGCAAGGCCCATCTCGACCGGCTCCCGCTGTTCATGCCGCTCGACCTGGCGGCGCTCGTGCCGGAGCCGCAGAACCCGGTCGAGGCGGGCCTCGCCGACCTGTGGGCGCGCACGGTGCCGTCGATGTCGGTGGACTGGTGGCGCCGCTTCGCGGTCGCCACCGAGCACCTGCTGAACGAGTCGATGTGGGAGCTGTCCAACATCAACGAGGGACGGATCGCCAACCCCGTCGAGTACATCGAGATGCGCCGCAAGGTCGGCGGCGCGCCCTGGTCCGCGGGGCTGGTCGAGTACGCGACGGCCGAGGTGCCCGCGGCCGCCGCCGGCTCGCGGCCGCTCAGGGTGCTGATGGAGACCTTCGCCGACGCCGTCCATCTGCGCAACGACCTGTTCTCCTACCAGCGCGAGGTGGAGGACGAGGGCGAGAACAGCAACGGCGTGCTGGTCCTGGAGACCTTCTTCGACTGCACCACCCAGGAGGCCGCCGACGCGGTCAACGACATCCTCACCTCCCGCCTCCACCAGTTCGAGCACACCGCGCTCACCGAAGTCCCGGCCCTCGCCGTCGAGAAGGGCCTCACCCCCGACCAGACCGCCGCGATCGCCGCCTACACCAAGGGCCTCCAGGACTGGCAGTCCGGCGGCCACGAATGGCACCTGCGCTCCAGCCGCTACATGAACCAGGGCGCCGTCCCGTCCTCGCCCTGGCAGCACCTCACCGGCCCCGGCACCTCCGCGGCCGACGTCGGCGCCCTGCTCGCCGCGGCCGCGGCGGAGCGCCTGCGCGCCTACTCCCATGTGCCGTTCCAGCAGGTCGGCCCCTCCCTCCTGCCCGACTTCCACATGCCGTACGAGGTCGAGGTCAACCCGAACCTGGACGCGGCCCGGCCCCGGCTGACCGCCTGGATGCACAGCACCGGCATGCTGTCCGAGGGCGTCTGGGACGAGGACCGGCTCGCCGCCGGTGACCTCGTGCTCTGCTCCGCGGGCATCGACCCCGACGCCACCCCGGAGGAACTCGACCTGAGCGCCCAGTGGCTGGCCTGGGGGACCTACGCCGACGACTACTACCCTCTCTGCTTCGGCACCCGGCGCGACCTGGCCGGCGCCCGGCTCGCCACGGCCCGCCTCTCGGCCTGCATGCCCCTCGCCGACGAGCCCGTGCCCGTGCCGGCCACCGGCATGGAACGCGGCCTGATCGACCTGTGGGCCCGCACCACCGCCGGGATGAGCCCCGAAGACAGGCTCGCCCTCAAACAGTCCGTCGACGCGATGACCGAGAGCTGGCTCTGGGAGCTGTCCAACCAGCTCCAGCAGCGCATCCCCGACCCGATCGACTACCTGGAGATGCGCCGGGCCACCTTCGGCTCCGACCTCACCCTCAGCCTGGCCCGCCGCGGCCACGGCCCCGCGGTCCCCCCGGAGGTGTACCGCAGCGGCCCGGTGCGCTCCCTGGAGAACGCGGCCATCGACTACGGCATGCTCGTCAACGACGTCTTCTCCTACCAGAAGGAGATCCAGTACGAGGGCGAGCTGCACAATGCGATCCTCGTCGTCCAGAACTTCTTCGGCGTCGACTACCCGACCGCGCTCCACGTCGTACACGACCTGATGACCCAGCGGATGCAGCAGTTCGAACACGTCGTCGCGGGCGAACTCCCGGTCGTGTACGACGACTTCGAGCTGTCGGCCGAGGAGCGTGCGGCTACCGACGCCTACGTCCGCGACCTGCAGAACTGGATGGCCGGCATCCTCAACTGGCACCGGCACGTCGACCGCTACAAGGCGGACCACCTCGCCCGCCGGGCCCACGGCTTCCTCCCGGACCGCCCACCGCTCGCCCCGGCACTCCCGGTCGCCTGACGGGCCGGGCGGCCCGGGTTTCCTACCGGAGGGCGCTGTGCAGCCGCCGGGCGCGCTCGGCCTGCGGCAGGTCGCCGAGCTGCTCGAACTCCGCTGCCAGCCAGAGAAGCGGCGACAGGTCGAGGTCCTTTCTGCTGCCGGGCCGGAGCAGTGTGCCCTGGTCCATGGATATCTCGTCCAGTCGCCGGATCAGCGCCACCCGGGCGAGCTCGGTCATCCCCTGCTCGGCAGCCAGCCGGGTCCAGGTCGACAGCGGCTCGTCGGCCGGGTCGCCGGGGACCTCGTGCCGTACCGAGTGCCACAGGGGCGGCCGGGGGTGCGGGTCGAGCAGGTCGTAGGCGCAGCCCTCGTCCGCGTTGAGCAGGAGGAAGTCGGGCTCGGTGCGCAGCAGGGCCGTGTGCAGCATGCCGAGCAGTTCGACGGGGGAGCGGTCGGGCAGGCCCAGGGCGGTGCGGAGTTCGGTGCGCTCGGCGTCGATACCGTGGTACTCCCGGATCTCCTCCTCGATCCGGGCCACGTGCGTGAGGATCTTCTCCGTGCCGTCCGCCGGAGACAGATGGAGGTGGTCGCGCCAGCCCGGCAGGCCGATCATGATCTCCAGCGCCTCGTCGACGGACGACCCTATGATCCCGGCCGATCCCTCCGAGTCCGCGTAGAGCAACGAGCCGTCCGCGCACACGAAGTACGTGCCGCCGGTGTCGCAGCCCGCCACCGCCTCCAGGGAGCCACCGGAGGCAAGACGCACCGGCTCGGCATGGCCGTCGCCGGTCCGGTCCAGGTCGAAGTCGAAGGGGAACGCCGCCAGTTCGGCCAGGCGACGGTGCTGCCGAAGCAGCCGCAGACAGTGATCGCTCATGTCACAGAACGTAACAGCCCCCACTGACAACGCCCTCCGGCGACGACGGGAGCGGTCCAAGCCGGGGGCGGGCCCTCTGCGTTCTTCGTCAGGCCGGGCGTGTTCCGACAGGGGCCTTCGCCGCAGGCGCCGCCGCAGCCCTGACCGCCGCACCGACCCGGCGCCGGCCACCGCCGCCGGCGAAACCGCGGAGAAAGCCGGACCCCCCGGCGCCGGCATCACCGCATACGACTACGCGCTCCTGCTGCGGCAGATGCCGCAGGCCACCTGTGCATACGGCCTGGCCTACGCCATCGGCGCCGCCTGGCTGATGACCGCGATTCACCTCGCCGTCGTCGCCGCGCTCATCGCACTCGCCGCAGGAGCGACCGTGCTGGTCGCTCTGTTCGTCACCCTCGCGCGCATGATGCGCATCAACGAGGTCGACGCCATGGTGAACATGGTTCGCGCACGCCTCGGCCGCTGAGCAACGCGGCCGCGGCCTGGGCCGGACGGCAGGGCCGCCGTGCCCGTTCCGCCACTCGGGGCGGGCGCGGCCTCACGCCGACGTGCGCATCCGCTCCGTGGCATGGGCGACCGCCGCCCGGCCCAGCGCCCGGATCACCGGATGCGGGCGCGAGCCGTCACCCGACAGCTCCGGCTGGAAGAGCGTGGCCAGGAAGAAGGGATGGCCGGGCAGTTCGGCGACACGGACCTGGCCGTCCTCGTCGTGTCCCGACAGCAGCAGCCCGTGGGCGCGCAGGGTGTCGAGGCGGCGGGAGGGGCCGTACGAGCAGAAGTAGCGCTCGACCGTACGCCCCGAGCCGATCGCCGACTCGGCCAGCGTGCCCGGCTCGACGCGCACCGCGGCCTCGTGACCCACCAGTGAACAGGCCAGCGGCTCGATGAGGAGGTCCTCGGCGCCGGGATCGTTCTCGGCGTGCGCGACCCGGGTCAGACCGCAGACGTTGCGGGCGTACTCCAGGAGCGCGTGCTGGAAACCCCCGCAGGTGCCCAGGAAGGGGATGCCCTCCTCGCGGGCGGTGCGGATCGCCCGCAGCACGCCCGCTTCGCTGCGGTAGGGGCTGCCCGGCAGCACCCACACCGCGTCGAAGCCGCGCACCGCGTCCGCGTCCTCGGCATCCTCGGAGGGGATCCAGTAGGCGTCGAGGACCAGCCGGTCGCGCTCGGCGAGCGCGTCCAGCAGAAGCGGGATCCGGGTGTGCGACACGACGTTGGGGGAGCGGTCCCCGACCAGGGCGATCGTGGCGGTCCGAGCTGCGGAGTTCGTCATGGGCTCATCCTGGGCGCCCGCTCCGGTTCACGTCCAACGATGATTCCTGGACTCTCGATAAGGATCGCTGATGCGATGCTGTGCGGCATGGACCCGCACCTCCTGCGCACGTACGTCACCGTGGCCCGCCTCGCGTCCTTCTCGGAGGCCGCGCGCAAGCTGGGCTACACCCAGTCCGCGGTCTCCCAGCACATCGCCGCCCTCGAACAGGACCTCGGCGCCACCCTGCTCACCCGCCGTCCGGTGACCCCGACGGCGGCCGGTGAACGGCTGCTTGAGCACGCCGGCCCGTTGCTGCTGCGCCTGGAGGCGGCCCGCGCGGACGTGGTACGGCTGGCCGCCGCACCCGCGCCCGGTCTGACCCTCGCCGCCACCCCGACCGCACTCGGCCCCGCCGTCCTCGCCGCGCTCCCCGCCGCCGGCGTCACCGTGCGCGTCCTGCCCCGCGACGGGATCCCGGCCGCCGTCGCCACCGGCACCGCCGACCTGGGCCTGCTCGACGGCCTCGCCGCCCCCAGCGACCCCCTGCGGCTGCCCGACGTGGCTCCCCTGAGCACACACGGCGTCGGCGAGGAGCCCGTCGCCGTCCTGCTCCCCGCCGGGCACCCCCTCGCCCGCCGCCCCGGCCTGCGCCTCGCGGACCTCGCCGACGCCCGCTGGCTCGACGCACCCGACGCGGCCCCGCCGCTGAGCCAGTTGCGCACCGCGACCGGCGGCGGCGCCTTCCGCCCGGCGCTGCGCTACGACGGCTCCGACGTCCGCACCCTCACCGCCCTGACCGCCGCCGGCCACGGCCTCACCCTGCTGCCCCGGCGCACGGCCGCCGAAGTCCCCGGCACGGTCGCCGTCCCCGTCACCGCACCACGCCTCGTGCACCGGGTGGAACTGGTGTACGGCGGGACCCCCGCGGGAGCGGCGGCGAACCTCGTGGCGAGCCTGCTCGACGGTGCGCATGGCCTGAGCGAGGGATGAGGCTTCCCGCGGTTGACCCAGGGTCAGTCTCACTCGTTCGTGTCTCGTCGCGCCCGCGTGCGCCGGGTAGGGCTCGGGGTGGAGGCGAATTCATGGAACAGACCGCATTGCGTCCCAAACCGATCCCCGGCCAGGAACGCGGGGACAGCCCCCCACCCGACCCGGCCCGGCGCCCGCACGCCGCGCGCCACCGCGGCCGCCGGATCAGAACCCTGCTGTTCGGATTCCTCGTCGGCACGGTCCTGGTGCTGTCCGGGGTCGGGCTGGGCACGGTGGGCGCCACGGTGATCGGCATGAGCAAACTGGCCGAACTGCGGCGCCAGGCCCCGCCGCCGGCACCGAGCCCCGCACCGTCGGCCACACCCTCGCCGACGGCCGCCGCGACCCTGGGCGTGGAGGCCGTGGACGCCGAGAAGGTGGGCGCGCTGGTGGTCGGCGTCCATGTGCCGGGGCCCGGCTACACGGCGGGGCTGGTGCGCGGCGACGTACTGCTCCAGCTCGGCGACCGACGGATCGACAGCGCCGCCGACCTGGTCCGAGTGGTGACCGGCACCCGGCCGGGCAAGGAGGCGAAACTCACGGTGCGGCACGCGAGCGGGGGGTATCAGCAGCTGACTGTGGTGCCGGGTGTCGTCACCTGAGAACACCCGCACGGACGCGCCCCAAAGGGGCGCGGGAAACTGCGCGACCAGCCACAACGCATCCGCACCCGCCACACAACCGAGACATGCAACGGCGCTTGTGCGCAAACCGGCTCGCGCGGCCCCTCCTATCCGGGCAGGATGCATGCCGAGGCCCGTACAGCCACCTCACCCGCGCAAGGAGGCCCTGGATGACCGGCACCACACCCGCCGCCCCCTTCGATGCCGCCGACTACAAGTCCCGCATGACGCGCGCAGCGCACACCGCGGCGGACGCCGGCCTCGCAGGCCTCCTCATCGCCCCCGGCCCCGACATGGTGTGGCTCACCGGCTACACCCCCACCGCCGTCACCGAACGGCTCACCCTCCTCGTCCTGGCCCCCGGCAGGGACCCCGTGCTGGTCGTCCCCACCCTCGAAGCCCCCGACGCCGAGAAGGCCGACGGCGCGGCCGTGCTGTCCCTGCAGGACTGGACCGACGGCACGGACCCCTACGCGGTGACCGCCGGCCTGCTCGACAAGGACGGCCGGTTCGGTATCAGCGACAACGCCTGGGCCATGCACCTGCTGGGCCTGCAGAAGACACTCCCCGGCACGTCCTACGCCTCCCTCACCGACGCGCTGCCCATGCTCCGCGCCGTGAAGGACGCGGCCGAGCTCGAACTCCTCGCCGCCGCCGGAGCGGCTGCCGATTCAACGTTCGAGGAGATCCGCAAGGTTCCCTTCGCCGGCCGCCGCGAGTCCGACGTCGGCCACGACCTCGCCGACCTGCTGCGCCGCTTCGGCCACGACCAGGTCGACTTCACCATCGTCGGCTCAGGACCCAACGGCGCCAACCCGCACCACGAGGTCGGCGACCGGGTCGTCCAGGACGGCGACATGGTCGTCCTCGACTTCGGCGGCCTCAAGGACGGCTACGGCTCCGACACCACCCGCACCGTGCACGTGGGCCCGCCGACCGCCGAGGAGCGCGAGGTGCACGACATCGTGCGCGCCGCCCAGGAGGCCGGTTTCCGGGCGGTACGCCCCGGCGCGGCCTGCCAGGAGGTCGACCGGGCCGCCCGCGCGGTCATCGCCGACGCCGGGTACGGCGAGTTCTTCATCCACCGCACCGGCCACGGCATCGGGGTCACCACGCACGAGCCGCCGTACATGATCGAGGGCGAGGAGCAGCCGCTCGTGCCCGGGATGTGCTTCTCCGTGGAGCCCGGCATCTATCTGCCCGGCCGCTTCGGGGTACGGATCGAGGACATCGTCACGGTGACCGCGGACGGCGGCCGTCGTTTCAACAACACCACCCGCGAGATGGTCATCGTGAGCTGACCGACCCGGCCCCGGAACCACCCGCTCGCCCCTACCCCATCCCGAACGGCAACGGCGCGATCCATGACCCAGGCACCGACTCCCACCGCGGACACCGTCCGCAGACTGGTCCGCTCGCTGCTCAAGGAGGGCGCGGGCGGAACCCCGGGCCCCGAGGTGCGGCCCGTCGCGGCGGGCGGTGCGCCCTTCACCTGGTGGGTCGGCGCCCGCCATGTGCTGCGCCTCGCCCCCGACCGGGACGCCGCCGCCCGCCGGCGCCGCGAACTGCGCCTGCGCGACCTGGTCCGGCCGCACCTGCCCGTCGCCGTCCCGACCAGCGTCGCGCACGGTGAGTGGGCGCCGGGGCTGACGTACACGCTGGACACCGTGATCGCCGGCGGCACGGCCGAGGAGCACGACGTCTCCGCGGTCGGCGAGGCGGACCTGGCCGGGCTGCTCACCGGGCTGCGCGAGGTGCCCGTGCGGCAGGCCGAGACGCTCGGTGTGCCGCGCACCCCGCCGCGGTCCCTGGAGGCGCTGCGCCGCATGGCCGTGCACGCCGCCGAACGGCTCGCCGCCGCCGACGAGTTCGACCCGGCCCGGCTGCTCCAGCTGACCCCGCCGGGCGCGGCCCAGCTCGCCGCCCAGGCCGGTACCGCCGTGCTGGCCCACCACGACCTCAAGGGCGAGCACCTGGTGGTCAGCGCCGACGGCAGGGTGCGCGGCGTCCTCGACTGGACCGGCAGCGTGGTGGGCGACCCCGCCGAGGACATCGCCGGGCTCGCCCTCGCGGTCGGCTCCGGCGCGGCCGTCCGCGCCGCCACCCTCGCCGGCTACGGCGCCCGCCCCTGCCTGCGCGGTCTGTGGCTGGCCCGCTGCGACACCGTCATCCGCCTCACCGACCGCCTCGAAGGCCGCGACGACAGTCCCCTGCCGCTGCTGCGCACCCAGCTCCGGCGCGCCTGGGAGACGATCCTGCTGGAGCGGGTGACGGAACTGCGCGAGGACACCGAGGACGACGACGGGCTGTAGCGGATGCGGCGGTCCGGCGGCGATGAGCCGCAGCGGGGCGGCCGGTGCTCAGGCCAGGGCCGGCACGGTCAGGGCGGTGCTCAGGCCTGGGTCAGGACCACGCACGCCTCGCCCGGCACCCGCAGCACCCCGTCCGTGTCCGGTGCCGTCACGGGGTCCCACGCGGCCAGGACCTCCACCCGGCCGGTGCCGAGCGGGATCGCGGCCGGCTCCTTGCCCAGGTTCACCGCCACCCGTACGTCCCCGCGCCGGAACGCCAGCCAGCGGGCCACCTCGTCGTACGCCACCTTGGTGTCGGCGAGATCGGGATCGGTGAGGTCCGGCTGTTCGCGGCGGAGGGCGATCAGCCGGCGGTACCAGGCCAGCACGCGCGCGTGCGGCTCGCGTTCCGGCTCCGACCAGTCCAGGCAGGACCGCTCCCGGGTCGCCGGGTCCTGCGGATCGGGTACGTCCTCCTCGGCCCACCCGTGCGCCGCGAACTCCCGCCGCCTGCCGCGCCGTACGGCCTCCGCCAGGTCCGGGTCCGTGTGGTCGGTGAAGAACTGCCAGGGAGTGCCGGCCGCCCACTCCTCGCCCATGAACAGCATCGGCGTGAACGGCGCGGTCAGGGCCAGGGTGGCGGCGCAGGCCAGCAGGCCGGGGGAGAGGGCCGCCGAGAGCCGGTCGCCCTGGGCCCGGTTGCCGACCTGGTCGTGGGTCTGGGTGTAGCCGAGCAGCCGGTGCCCGGCCACGTGCGCGCGGTCCAGCGGGCGGCCGTGCCGGCGGCCCCGGAAGCTGGAGTACGTGCCGTCGTGGAAGTAGCCGCCGGTGAGCGTCTTGGCGAGAGCGGCGAACGGGGCACGGGCGAAGTCGGCGTAGTAGCCCTGTTCCTCGCCGGTCAGCGCGGCGTGCAGGGCGTGGTGGAAGTCGTCGTTCCACTGCGCGTCCAGGCCGAGCCCGTGCTCCGCGCGGGGGGTGATGACCCGCGGGTCGTTCAGGTCGGACTCGCCGACGAGGAACAGCGGCCGGCCCGACTCGGCCGCCAGCGCGGCCACGGCCGACGACAGCTCCTCCAGGAAGTGGCACGCGCGCGTGTCGCACAACGTGTGCACGGCGTCCAGGCGCAGCCCGTCGATCCGGTAGTCGCGCAGCCAGGCCAGCGCGCTGCCCACCAGATACGCGCGCACCTCGTCCGACCCGGGCGCGTCCAGGTTGACCGCGGAGCCCCAGGGCGTCTGGTGCGTCTCCGTGAAGTACGGCCCGAAGGCGGGCAGGTAGTTGCCGGACGGGCCGAGGTGGTTGTGCACGACGTCCAGGACGACACCGAGGCCGAGTTCATGGGCCCGGTCGACAAACCGTTTCAGCGACTCGGGGCCGCCGTACGGCTCGTGCACCGCCCACAGCGAGACCCCCTCGTACCCCCAGCCGTGCCGGCCCGGGAACGGGCACAGCGGCATCAACTCCACGTGCGTGACGCCCAGTTCCCGCAGGTGGCCGAGACGGCCGGCGGCCGCGTCCAGGGTGCCCTCGGGGGTGTACGTGCCCACGTGCAGCTCGTAGAGCACCGCGCCCGGCAGCGCGCGCCCCGGCCAGGCGGCACGCCACTCGTGGCGCTCGTGGTCGACGACCGCGCTGAGCCCGTCCGGGCCGTCCGGCTGGCGGCGCGAGCGCGGGTCGGGCAGCACCGGGCCGTCGTCCAGGGCGAACCCGTACCGCGTGCCGTCCTCGGCGTCCGCCTCCCCGGTCCACCAGCCGGGCCGTTCCCGGTCGCGCTCCAACGCGCGCGTGGCGCCGTCGCAATGGAGCGTCACACGGTCTGCCTGCGGTGCCCACACCTCGAACTGCACGGACGGTCCCCTTCGTCTGGCTCCTCGTGAGGTAGTCCGTCCATCGTGCCGTGAAAAGCGATCAGTCCGCTTTTGAATCCCCGCTTTCCCGGCGGGTGTCGCCGTACGTACGCGCGCGTGACGGCCGTTTCCCCGTTTTCTGGACACCCGGGGTTCACTGACTCAGAATCGGCAGCGTGACGTCGTCCTTCGAGTTCCACACCTACCCCGCGCGGCTGTCCGACGCGGAGCGCGAGAAGGCGCTGAGCGTGCTGCGTGACGGCGTCGCCATGGGACGGCTGTCGCACGACACGTTCGTGCGCCGCATGGAGCTGGCGCTCGCCGCCCGCCGCACCGACGAACTCGCGGCGCTCACCGCCGACCTGCCCCAGGAGAGCCGCTTCGCGCGCGTGCTCTTCGGCACCGTCGAGGCCGTCTCCGGCTTCACCGTACGGCTGCGCCGGGCCTGGCAGGCCGAGCGGCTGCCCAAGCTGCTGCTGCCGCACCCGGGCAACGGCCACCCGCTGCGCATCGGCCGCGACCCCGCCAACGGGCTGCGGCTCAACCACGAGACGGTCTCCCGGGTGCACGCCGAACTCCGCCACCAGGGCGGCCTGTGGGTCCTGCGGGACCTCGGCTCCACCAACGGCACGACCGTCAACGGCCGCCGGGTGACCGGCGCCGCCGTGGTCCGCGAGGGCGACCAGGTCGGCTTCGGCCGGATGTTCTTCCGGCTCGCGGGCGGCTGAGTCCGAGGTCGACCCGGCCGACCCCGCCGCCGGCCTGCCGCATATCTCCTGCGTACCTCCTGCGTACGACCCGCGCGGTGGCCGAAAAGTGTTTGTCCGTCGTGGTGTTGACGTACCCCTCAAGTCGTGACTGACTGTGCGTACGTCATGCACACGATGTGAATCGACAGCACCGCATAGTGGAGGTGTGACCTGCCGCCCCTCCTCCGCTACCCGTCCGTGGACGAGCTCGCCTCGCGGGCGGCCGTACTGGTCGCCGACCGCCCCCGGGACGCCCGGCTGCGCAGGGCGGGCGTCTCCCGCGCGGGTACCCCGATGTGGCTGCTTTCCATCGGTCACGGCTCCCGTCACGTCCTCGTCGTCGCAGGCCCGCACGCCAACGAACCCGTCGGCGGTGCCACCGTGCTGCGCCTCGCCGACCGGGTCCTCGCCGACCCGAGGCTGACCGAGGACGCCGACGTCACCTGGAACCTGCTGCTGTGCCTGGACCCCGACGGCTCCCGCCGCAACGAGGGCTGGCTGGCCGGGCCGTACACCCTGGGCCACTACTTCCGGAACTTCTTCCGGCCCGGCTTCCTGGAGCAGCCCGAGTGGCTGCCCGACGGGGCGGCCGCCGCCGCGCTGCCCGAGACCCGGGCGCTGCTCGACGTCCAGGACGAGCTGCGGCCCTTCCTCCAGTGCTCGCTGCACGGCGTCGACGTCGGCGGCGGCTTCGTCGAGCTGACCCGCGACCTGCCGGGTCTCGACCGGCGCCTCGCGCACACCGCGACCCGGCTCGGCATCCCCCGCGAACTCGGCGCCTACGACACCCTGTACTGGCCCACCCTGGGCCAGGCCGTCTACCGCGTCCCGCCGCCCCGCCGGGGCGGCCTGGCCGCCGCCCTCACCGAGGCCGCCGTCGAGTCCACCTGGTTCCACCCGTACCGGCACGGCACCGTCACCGCCATCGTCGAGGCGCCCATGTGGGGTGTGGCCGCCGTCCAGGACGGCACACCGCCCGCCGACCGGGACGCGGCGCTGCGCTCCGTCAGCCGGACCCTGCGGCGCGACACAGACCTCCTGGACGGCGTCCTGGCCCGGGTCAGGACGCAGCTGTCCACGGCGCCGGACGCGGCCCGGCTGCTCGCGCCGGTCGACGACCACCTGCTGGTCTGTCCCGTCCTCGCCGACGCCTGGGACCCCGACACGGACGCCGGCAGCGCCCGTCCGCTGCCCCCGCTCAGCTCCGCCCACCTGGCCGCGCTGCGCATCGCCGGACGCCGGATGGCCCTGCGCACCGCCGGGCTGCTGCACCAGCTGCTGCGCAGCACCGGCCACGACCCCGCCGCCGCCCTGCCCGGCCTGGACCTCCTGATCGACACCTGGTGCGCGGACTACCACGACAGCCTCGGCGCGCGCTGGATCCCGGTCGCACGCCAGGCCGAGTACCAGACACGCGTGGTCCTGAGCGCGTTCGAACTGGCGCAGCGCCACGCGCGCGTGCGTGCCCGATCGGGTGAGTCGGGCTGGGGGACCGAGCCCGCCGTGCCGATGCACGGGGAATGACGCTTCTCCCGCACCTCAGCAAAACGGCAGCGGCCCGCGGTGCCCTGCTGGCGGCCGCCGTCCTTCTCGCCGCCGCCCCGGCCCAGGCCGCGCCGGACGTGACGCGTGACGGCGACTACCTCTACCTGACCGTCACCAAGGGCGACAGCCCGTCCGGCGACACCCGTGACGCGCTGCTGCTGTGCGACCCGCCCCAGGGGTACCCCCGCGCGGCCGAGGCCTGCGCCGAACTCGACACGGTGGGCGGTGACGTCGCCCGTCTCACCCCGCTCAGGGGTGCGATGTGCCCGATGGTCTACGCCCCGGTGACCGCCCAGGCGCGCGGGCAGTGGAACGGCCGGCCGATCGAGTACCGCGAGACGTTCTCGAACGCCTGCCAGATGGCGGGCCGGACGGGACCGGTCTTCGCCCTCGACGGCTGACCGGCCGACCCCGCGGGCGGCGTGCGGCCGCCGGGGCCCGCCCCGGCGCTCACGCCGCCTGCTCACGCGCGTGCTGCGCGGCCGCCAGCACCGTCCGGGACTGATGCTCCACCTGGCGCTCCAGCGGCACCCAGCGGGCCTGGAAACGCTCGCCGTAGGCCTCGCACCAGGAGGCCACCAGCTCCTCCAGCCGCGGCGCCGCGCGGTCGTCCGCCTCCCGCAGCACCCGCAGCAGCATCGACGCGGCCCGCAACGGCAGCCGCCGCCCGAAGGCGTCCACGCTGCCGACGTACGCCATCGTGGTGTCGACCGGCGGCCGCTGGATCCAGTCCTCGGCCAGCCCGGGGATCAGCCCGAGCGCCCAGCGGGCGGCCCGCAGCAACGGCCCGTCCAGGCCGTTCGGGCGGTCCAGCCGGGGCAGCGCCTCGGCCAGCACCCGATCCACCTCCCGGGAGTCCCGCAGCAGCCGGCGCGCCAGCCGGCGCATCGCCGCCGCCGGCGCCGGGTGCGGGGCCGGGTCGTCGACCAGGTCGCTCGCCCACATCGGCACCTCGACCACGGCCGTCAGGCCGCCGTAGCGGTGCGCGTGGTACCAGGTGCTGTGCCGCGCGTCGTCCGGCATGCTCGGGTACGCCACCCCCGTCTCCGGAGGGGGCATCACCCGCACCCCGGGCCCCGAGGCCGGCCAGCCCGCGGCGTCCGAGGCGCCCGTCTCCACCGGGATGTGCAGCTCCGCCGCGGACTTGGCGAACGGCTCGGCGAGCCCCGGCACGTCCCTCGTCAGCTGCACCCAGCTGCCGCCCAGATCGGTGCCGTGCAGCGTCACCTGGAGGTAGGGGCGCAGTTCGTCGATCACCCCGAGCAGGGCCCGGGTCTCGGGCGGCAGCCGGTCCGGCGGCAGCACCGACGGCGACCACTCCGGCTGCTCCGGGCCCGCCGGCCGGTAGAAGCCGAGGTGGTAGTCGAACAGGCTGCGCGGGGCCGGGGTGACGTGCAGGCTGGCGCCGTCCGGGTCCGCGCAGAGCAGGAAGTGCCAGGAGTTCTCCGCCCGCAGGTCCCGCTCGTGCAGCACCCGTTCGGCCAGTACCTGGAGGGTGCCGCCCCCCGTCGGCTCGTTGGCGTGGGCACCCGCGACCACCAGCACCGCCCGCCGGGCGTGCCCGACGGACAGCAGGTGCAGCGGTCTGCCCGCGCGGGAGACGCCGATCTGCCGCAACGTGCACAGGCCGGGCCGGTGAGCGGCCAGCGCCCGGGCGGTCGCCACGAGTTCGGGAACACTGGGGTAACGCAGCTCCGGCAGGAGACTCACCCCCGACTTGTCCGCCCGGCTTCGCATTCCCCAGTCCCGCACGGCATAGGTGAACTGTCAAGAACCTCCCGGGGGAGGCTCCAGGGGGCGCCCGGAGGCATGTGCTGTCGGCCGCCGGGGCTTGTTGGCGCTGATGGGGGTGCGAAGCCATTACGGGGCGCGGAACGGCTCCGCGCGCCGATAACCGACGCGGTCCGCGCCCGGCGAGTTTCAGCAAACCGACGGATCAGCCACATATTCACTCGTACGAGTGAATTCGGGGAGTGTTGCCGTCAGTTCCCGTCTCCCACCCGCTCCAGCAGCACCACCGGCAGCCCCTCGAAGAGCTCGGCCACGCGCGCGTGCCCGGTGAACTCCCGCCCCGGCGCCAGCACGTCGGCCCACCGCCCCGGCGGCAGCGGCAGGACCGTGTCACGCCAGCCGCCCGCCGCGGCCAGTCGCAGCGACAGCCGGGTCACCGCCGTGACCACCGTCCCGGAACGCGCGAACGCGAGGCAGTGCGCCGCGGCCGGCCCCTCGGCCGTCAGCGGCGCATAGGCCGCCGTGTCGCCGAAGACGTCCGGGCGCCGCGCCCGCAGCCGCAGCGCCGCCGCCGTCACCGCGTCCTTCTCGCCCGGGCCGGCCGGCGGGAAGTCGACCGGCCGCCGGTTGTCCGGGTCCACCAGCGCCCGGTACTCGCCCTCCGTGCCCTGGTAGACGTCCGGCACCCCCGGCATCGTCAGATGGACCAGGGCCGTCCCCAGCACGTTCGCCCGGACGTGCGCCGCCAGCGAGGCCCGGAAGGCGGCCACGCGCTCTCCTGGCGCCCCGCACGGTCCCGCCGCGACGAACGACACCACCGCCTCCTCGTACGGCGGCTCCTGTTCCGTCCAGCTCGTGTACAGGCCCGCCTCCCGCACATGCTTCACCAGCGCCCCCCGCACCCGCTCCGGGGCCGCGGGGCCGAGTCCGAACACCGTCTGCCAGGCCGCCCAGGCCAGCTGCGCGTCCGGCCCTCCCTCCCCGTCCCGGGTCACCTCGGTCAGCACGTCCGCCCAGCGCTCCGGGCACTCCGTCAGCACCGCCAGCGCGGCCCGCACATCGGCGCTGCGCTTGGTGTCGTGCGTCGTCACCACCGTGCCGGTCAGCGGCCAGTCGCGCTGCACGCGCGCGCAGTACGCGTGAAAGGCGTCGGGCGAGACCCCCGGGCTGCCCGGGTCCCCGCCCACCTCGGTCGCCGACAGCAGCGGCACATAGCGGTAGAACGCCGTGTCCTCCACGGACTTGGCCCGCAGCGCCGAGGCGGTCTGCGCGAACCGCGTCCGGAACTCCGCGACCCCCGGCCCGTCCCCCGCCACCAGCAGCCCGCGCACCACGTCCACCGCCCCGCCCTCCGCGGGCACCACGAAGGCACCCCGGGCCTCCTCGGCGGCCTCCGCGGTGACCACATCGGCCGCGTCGCCGGAGGCGTACGGCCGGTACACCCGCATCCGCACCAGCAGCTCCTGCAACGCGGTGCGCAGCGTCCAGGGCGCCCGGTCGCGCAGTCCGGGATCCGGCGAAGCCGCGCACGCGCGCGTGGCCACCCGCGTCAGCCGGTCCGTCTCGGCCGCCAGCTCGTGCGTGATCACCTTGTACGCCGCCCGCCGCACCGTCGCCGCCCAGTCGCCGCCCCGGTCCGTCTGCGGGGCCGCGAAACTCCGGTACTGACCCAGCAGTTCACCGGCGCCCGCGGGATCCGTGAACAGGCCGTCCACGTGCCGCAGGGCGTCGTACCCGGTGGTCCCCGCCACCGGCCAGCCGGCCGGCAGCTGTTCGCCGTCGGCCAGGATCTTCTCCACGACCGTCCAGCGCCCGCCTGTCGCCTCGTGCAGCCGTGCGAGATACCCGTCGGGGTCGGCGAGCCCGTCGGGATGGTCGACGCGCAGCCCGTCCAGCACGCCCTCGTGCAGCAGCTGGAGGATCTTGCCATGGGTGGCCTCGAACACCTCCGGGTCCTCGACCCGCACCCCGATCAGCTCGGAGATGCTGAAGAACCGCCGGTAGTTCAGCTCGGTGCGGGCCAGCCGCCACCACACCGGCCGGTACCACTGGGCGTCCAGCAGCTCCGGCAGCGGCAGGTCCGCGGTGCCCTCGCGGAGCGGGAAGGCGTGCTCGTGATACCGCAGGACGTCCCCGTCCACCACCAGCTGCCCCAGCACGTCGCCGAGCGGTCCGCCCAGCACCGGCACCAGCAGCTGCCCGCCCTGCGCCTCCCAGTCGATGTCGAACCAGCGCGCGTACGGCGACTTCGGGCCCTCCCGAAGCACCTCCCACAGGGCGTGGTTGTGGCGGGGGGACATCGCCATGTGGTTCGGCACGATGTCGGCGACGAGGCCGAGACCGTGCGCCCGCGCGGTACGGGCGAGCGCGCGGAGCGCGTCCTCGCCGCCGAGTTCCTCGCGCACGTGCGCGTGGTCGACGACGTCGTAGCCGTGGGTGGAGCCCGGGACGGCCTCCAGGACGGGGGAGAGGTGGAGGTGGGAGATGCCGAGCGAGGCGAGGTACGGCACGGCGGCTTCGGCGGCCGAGAAGGGGAAGCTGGGCTGGAGCTGGAGTCGGTAGGTGGCCGTCGGGACGGTGGGAGTGATTCGCTCGGCTGTCATGCGGACGTATGTACCCGTCTGGTTCGGTTTCGTGTCACCGGGTGCGGGACCGCGCCCCGAAGGGGCGCGGGGAACTGCGCGACCAGCCCCCACCGGCGCGCACCTGCCCAACAGCCCATCGGTGTACGCATCCCTACGCCGGCCTTTTCAACACGGTCAGGCTCCGGCCCACCAACGTCAGACGTTCGCCCCCGTCCACCTTCACTCCAGGCGGCACCGGTTCCGCCCGCGTCGTGTCGACCATCACCTCCCACTGCCGGCCGTGGTTCACCGGCACCAGGAACTCCAGGGGGTCCGGTGACGCGTTGAACATCAGCAGGAACGAGTCGTCGGCGATCCGCTGCCCCCGGGTGTCCGGTTCCGAGATCGCGTTGCCGTTGAGGAAGACCGTGAGGGCCGAGGCCTGGGCCGAGTCCCAGTCGCGCTGGGCCATCTCGTGGCCCTCCGGGGTGAACCAGGCGATGTCGGAGAGCTCGTCGTGGGTGCCCTCCACCGGGCGGCCGTGGAAGAAGCGGCGGCGCCGGAAGACCGGGTGCTCCTTGCGCAGCCGCGCCATCGCGCGCGTGAAGGCCAGCAGCTCGCTGTCGTCGTCGGGAGCCGGCCAGTCCACCCAGGACACCTCGTTGTCCTGGCAGTACGCGTTGTTGTTGCCCTGCTGGGTGCGCGCGAACTCGTCGCCGTGGCCGAGCATCGGCACGCCCTGGGACAGCATCAGCGTGGCGATGAAGTTCCGCATCTGCCGCTCGCGCAGTTCGAGGATCGCGGGGTCGTCGGTGTGTCCCTCGACCCCGCAGTTCCACGACCGGTTGTGGCTCTCGCCGTCCCGGTTGTCCTCGCCGTTGGCCTGGTTGTGCTTGTCGTTGTACGCGACGAGGTCGTGCAGCGTGAAGCCGTCGTGGCAGGTGACGAAGTTGATGGAGGCGAGCGGGCGGCGGCCGTCGTCCTGGTAGAGGTCGGAGGAGCCGGTCAGCCGGGACGCGAACTCCGCCAGTGCGCGCGGCTCGCCGCGCCACAGGTCGCGCACGGTGTCCCGGTACTTGCCGTTCCACTCGGTCCACAGCGGCGGGAAGTTGCCCACCTGGTAGCCGCCCTCGCCCACGTCCCACGGCTCGGCGATCAGCTTCACCTGGGAGACGACCGGGTCCTGCTGCACCAGGTCGAAGAACGACGAAAGGCGGTCCACCTCGTGGAACTGCCTCGCCAGGGTCGCCGCGAGGTCGAAGCGGAAGCCGTCGACATGCATCTCGGTGACCCAGTACCGCAGCGAGTCCATGATCATCTGGAGGACGTGCGGGGACCGCATCAGCAGCGAGTTGCCGGTGCCGGTGGTGTCCATGTAGTAGCGCGGGTCGTCCGTCAGCCGGTAGTAGGACGGGTTGTCCAGGCCGCGGAAGGACAGCGTCGGGCCCAGGTGGTTGCCCTCGGCGGTGTGGTTGTAGACCACGTCGAGGATCACCTCGATCCCGGCCTCGTGCAGCGCCCGGACCGCCGACTTGAACTCCAGGACCTGCTGGCCGCGGTCGCCCCAGGAGGCGTACGCGTTGTGCGGGGCGAAGAAGCCGATGGTGTTGTAGCCCCAGTAGTTGTTCAGGTCCATGTCGACCAGCCGGTGGTCGTTCACGAACTGGTGGACCGGCATCAGCTCCAGGGCCGTGACGCCCAGGGCCGTCAGGTGGTCGATGACCGCCGGGTGGGCCAGGCCCGCGTAGGTGCCGCGCAGCTCCTCCGGCAGGCCCGGATGGCGCATGGTGAGGCCCTTCACATGGGCCTCGTAGATCACCGTGTGGTGGTACTCGGTGCGCGGCCGCCGGTCGTCGCCCCAGTCGAAGTACGGGTTGATCACCACCGACGTCATGGTGTGCGGCGCCGAGTCCAGGTCGTTGCGCTTGTCCGGATCGCCGAAGTGGTAGCCGTACACCTCCTCGCCCCAGCGCACCGACCCGCTGACCGCCTTCGCGTACGGGTCGAGCAGCAGCTTCGCCGAGTTGCAGCGCAGCCCGCGCCCGGGGTCGTACGGGCCGTGCACCCGGAAGCCGTACCGCTGCCCGGGCATCACGCCCGGCAGGTACGCGTGCCGTACGAAGGCGTCGCTCTCCCGCAGTTCCACCGCCGTCTCGGAGCCGTCGTCGTGCAGCAGACACAGCTCCACTCGGTCCGCGGCCTCCGTGAACACCGCGAAGTTGGTCCCGGCGCCGTCGTACGTGGCGCCGAGCGGATATGCCTCTCCAGGCCAGACCTGCATGAAGTCGACTCTTCCAGGTGCGTCCTGCGCCCGGGGGCGCCTTGGTCATGAGTCTGCCCGAAAGTAATGGAACCCCTCGTGACTTACGTCCCTCTTACTCGGCGACCAGTGCACACAGTGGCTTATGTGGCGATGTGTGCCGAACCAGTGGGGCAGACACGTACTCCCTGTGACCAAGGGGGAGTAGGGGGAAGATGTGCGCAAGATAGTGCACCGCCATCTGGGCAAAGTGGTGGCAGGTGCGGGACTGGCGGTGGCGGGGACCGCCGTGATGGTCGGGATCACCCTGCCGGGTACGGCAGGGGCGAACGAGTCGGGAGGGAGCGACGGGGGCGCGGCGGTGGCCGCGCAGCAGGGTGGCCAGGGGCAGGACGCCGTCAAGCCGGGCGTGGTGGAACAGGCGCCGGCCGAGGGGAAGAAGGGCACGGGCAGCGACCCGCTGACCGACGACGAGACCAAGCGCGTCGAACAACTCGCTCTGACCAAGCAGATGTTCAGCGCCGGGGAGAACGTCGAGGGCCGGAGCGGCCCGGAGCGGCTCAGCGTCGACCTCGCCGAGCCGGACGCGAACGAACTGGACGACGCGAACGCACCGCGCCGCGCGGACGTGACGTTCTACGACTACCGGGACGACACCCTCGTCACCCGGACCGTCAACCTCGACACCGGCAAGGTCGAGCACACCACCAGCAGCAAGGGTGTCCAGCCGCCGCTCAGCCACGACGAGAACGTCGAGGCCCTCGAGTTGCTGGTCGCCCACCCGCTCGGCGCCGGCCTGAAGGCGGACTTCAAGGACGCCACCGGCAGCGCGCTGACCGACCCGGAACAGCAGCTGCTGCTCAACAGCGCGGTCTACCGCGCCACTCCGGGCGCCCAGCCGGCCGCGCTCGACAAGTGCGGCGAACACCGCTGCGTGCGGCTCTTCCCGAAGGTCAAGAACGGGCCGTGGATCGACGCCAGGTCGCTCATCGTCGACCTGAGCGCGCGCAAGGTCGTGAAGCTCGGCCGCTGAGCCGGCCCTTCCGCGTCACCTTTCCACTTTCCACCCTGCATCTCCCGTACCAGGAGTCACTTCGTCATGCACCCGAACAGAATCCGCCGTGCCCGCAGGACGGCCGCCGTCGGCCTGTCCGCGGCCGCGCTGGCCGCCGGCGTGACCACCGCGGCCGGACCCGCCGTCGCCCAGCCGAAGCAGGCCGCCGCGCCCGCCGCCGACTGCTCCGCCGCCTACCGCATCGAGCAGAAGCTCTCCACCGGCACCACCTGGCGGATGTGCTGGCGCTACGACAGCAAGGCCGGACTCGTCCTGGAGCACATCTCCTACCAGCCCAAGGGCGAGCCGGCCCCCATCAAGGTGCTCTCCAGCGCCCGCCTCGCCCAGATAGACGTCCCCTACGACGACGGCAGCGTCGAGTACGACGACCTGACCGGCTTCGGCTTCGCCCAGGGCCTGGTGCCGCTCGACTCGGCCGAGTGTCCCGGCGGCGCCATCAAGACCGTCAAGGTCCCCGACGCCTGGGACCCGGCCCACCCGAACGTCAACGGCCTGTGCACCACCACCCGTTCGCGCGGCCACGCGTACCGCATGCAGGCCGACACCGGCAACAAGGTGTACCAGGCGCAGGGCAAGGACCTGTTGATCTACACCGTCAACAAGGTCGGCTGGTACGAGTACATGACCGAGTGGCGGTTCCAGGACGACGGCACGATCAACATGAACGTCGGCGCCACCGGCAGCCTCTCGCCGGGCGACTACGACGCCGGCGACGGCCGCGGCTGGCCGATCGGCAAGGGCGCCCACGCCTACGCCACCAGCCACGCGCACAACGTCTTCTGGAAGCTGGACTTCGACCTCGACGGCTCCTCCAAGAGCCGTGTCGAACAGTACGACTCGAAGGTCAGCGCCCCCGTGCACGGCCAGGAGGCGCCCAGCAACAAGACCACCCGCACCGACGTCACCAAGGAACTCGCCGGCGACGCCGAGAACATGCGCTGGTGGCGGGTGGTCAGCACGGCCGGCAAGAACAAGGACGGGCACGCCCGGTCGTACGAGATCGTCCGGGGCGCCAGCAGCAAGTACCCGGGCCACGCGTTCACTTCGCACGACGTCTACTTCACCCAGTACGACAAGTGCGAGCTGTTCGCCAGCAACAACCCGGGCTGCCCGAGCGGTCACCCCAAGACCGTGGACAAGTTCGTGAACGGGCAGACCCTCACCGACCCCGTGGTCTGGGTGAACGTCGGCTTCCACCACATCGCGCGCGACGAGGACCAGCAGCCGATGCCGGTCCACTGGCAGGGCTTCTCCATCGCCCCGCGGGACGTCACCGCTATGAACCCGCTCACTCCGGCCGCCCTCGCTGATCAGAACGGACAGCCCGGAAACGGTAGTTGAGAAACGACCTGTCCATCCTGCTGCACCGCCGACCACTCCCGGAGTACCCTTCCTTGATCGTTGGCACAGGGAGAGCTCGGGGGAGCGGAAGGCGGTGCACGGGTGGGCTCGGGAGGCCTGGAGCTGCCCCCTGGTGACGAGGGTCACGAGGGGCACTCCACAGACGTCCCGCCCGGCGCGGTGTCCCTGGCCCGGCCGATGGACGCCACGGGCTCCATCGGGCCGGAGCTGGAGTGGGATGCCGACGCCTGGCTCGAAGTGCGTACGCGCGCCCAGCGGGCCGGGCGGGCCTACATCTGGCTGAACCTCGTCGAGCAGCGGATGCGGGCGGTCGTGGCCGCCGTGCTGCGGCCCATCTACGAGCCCGTCCACGGCGACGAGTGGGTGGTCGCCGCCGCCGGACCGGCCGGCCAGGAGTGGGTCCAGCGGGCCGTCGCGGTCCGCGAGGTCAGCCGCCGCAAGGGCTATCTGCTCGACCCCGCCGACGACAACGTGCTCAGCTTCCTCACCCTGCCGCAGCTGCGCGAGCTGATGGTGCAGCACTGGCCGTGCTTCGAGCCGTACTTCGACGAGCGCCGGGACGTCGAGCTCGCCCTGGACGAGCTGGAGGTGACCCGCAACATCGTCTCCCGCAACCGGGCGCTGTCCGGGGCCGTCCTCGACCAGGCCGAGCGCGCCTCCGCCCGGCTCCTGGAGATGCTCGTCGCGGGCGGCGACGTGCCCTCCGCGCGCCGACTGCCGGTGGACGCGGTGGAGGACCTGGTCGGCGACCGCTACGCGGACGTCGTGGCGGTCCACCCCGACCGGGTCCGCCTCATGCGCCAGTTCCCGGCCGAGGACCTCTTCGGCGGTGCCCGCCGTCTGGACGCCATCGGCATCGGCCTCAACCTGCTGGTGCAGAACTTCTCCGGCCGCCGCCTGGTCCGCCTCGCCGAGACCGGCTGCCGGGTCCGGCTCCTCTTCCTCAACCCGGCCTCCAGCGCGGTCAAGCGCCGCGAACGCGAACTCGGGATGAAACGGGGCGAGCTGGGCCGCTCGGTCGAGATGAACATCCTCCACATGCGCCGGGTCCGCTCCCGGCTGCGCGACCCGGGCGCCTTCGAGATCCAGGTGTACGACGACACGCCCCGCTTCTCCGCGTACCTGGTGGACGGCGACGGCGCCGACGGCGTCGCGATCATCCAGTCCTATCTGCGCGGGGCGCGGGGGATGGAGTCGCCGGTGCTGGTGCTGCGCAACGGCGGCAAGGTGGTCAAGTCGGACGACATGGTGGAAACAGGTCTCTTCCCGACCTATCGCGAGGAGTTCGAGATGGCTTGGGCGGATTCGCGCCCCGTGTCCTGAGGCGTGTCCAGGCGTGTGCGCGACGGTGACGCGCCGGTAAGCGGAACGCGGTCCTCTGATTGTCAGTGGGGCATGCGAGGGTGGAGACCACTGGGGGAAAGCACCACCAAGAAGGGGGACCGCCCATGGGCTGGCACCAGGAGCTCCTGATCGGCTTCGACCTGGAGACGACGGGTACGGATCCGCGCGAGGCGCGCATCGTCACGGGAGCCGTGATCGAGGTCAGGGCCGGGCAGGAACTGGGCCGCCGCGAGTGGCTGGCGGATCCGGGCGTGGAGATCCCGGCCGACGCGGTGGCGGTGCACGGCATCAGCAACGAGCGGGCGGCGGCGGAGGGCCGGCCGGCCGACCAGGTCGCCGACGCCCTCGCGGACGTCCTCACCGGCTACTGGAAGACCGGTGTCCCGGTCGTCGCCTACAACGCGACCTTCGACCTCACCCTGCTCTCGGCGGAACTGCGCCGCCACGGACTCCCGTCCCTCTCCGACCGCCTCGGCGGCCCCGACCCCGCACCGGTCATCGACCCGTACACCATCGACCGCCGGGTCGACCGCTACCGCCGCGGCAAGCGCAACCTGGAAGCGGTCTGCGCCGAGTACGGCATCACCCTCGCCGCCGCCCACAACGCCTCGGCCGACGCCCTCGCGGCGGCGCGCCTGGCCCGTGCGATAGCCGACCGCCACCCGAAGATCGCGGCGCTGGGTCCGGCGGAGCTGCACCGGTGCCAGGTGGAGTGGTACGCGGAGTGGGCGGCGGACTTCCAGCAGTTCTTGCGGCGCAAGGGAGAGGCCGACGCGGTGGTGGACGGGGCGTGGCCGTTGCGGGAGCTGGCCGAAGTGGTTTGAGTGTTCCGCTCAGCTGGGAGTGCCGGGATGCGTCGTTGTTCGTCTGCGGCGCCGTCGTGGCTGGTCGCGCCCACGCGGCGGAGCCGCAAATTGACACAGCCCCGCGCCCCTGTGGGGCGCGGTTGCGCGGTCAGAAGGAATACCAGCGCACCGATTCGTCGCCCTCCCGTAGCGACGCCACCCGGCGTTCGAACTCCGCCAGGGCCTTCGGGTTGGTCGGGGCGTGCTGGGCGACCCATGCGCAGCTGGCCGTCTCGCGGGCGCCGCGCAGTACGCCGCACCCCTCCCACTCGCGCACGTCCCACCCGTAGGCCGTGACGAACGCGTCGTACGCGTCGGCGGGCAGGCCGTACCGGTCCCGGGACAGGGCCATCACCACCAGGTCGTGCTCGCGCAGGTCCGAGGAGAAGGTCTCCAGGTCGACCAGGACCGGCCCGTCCGGGCCGACGTGCACGTTGCGGGGCAGCGCGTCCCCGTGGATCGGCCCCGGTGTCAGCCGTGGCGTCAGCGCGGCCGCGGCCGCCGCGAAGCCGTCCCGGCGCTCCCGCAGATACGCCGCGTCGGCGGGGTCGATCGCCTCGCCGGCCAGCCGCAGCCAGCGCTCCACACCGCCCAGCAACTCGCGGGGCGGCAAGGCGAAGGGGGGAGCGGGCAGTGCGTGCACGATCCGCAGCAGTTCGGCCAGATCACGTGGGTCGGCCGGCCGCACCGGATCCGGCAGCCGGTGCCACACGGTCACCGGGTGGCCCTCGGCGAGCAGCGCCTTCGGCTCGGCGGCCCGTACGGCCGGTACGCCCGCCTCCGCCAGCCATCCGGCGATCTCCAGCTCGCGCCGGGCCCGGTCGAGCAGCTCGGCGTCCCGGCCGACCTTCACCACCAGGTCCCCGGCGGCGAACACCGCGTTCTCCCCCAGGGCCAGGAGTGAGGCGTCGGCCGCCGCGCCGGGCAGTACATCCGCCGCGGCCAGTACGTCCCGTGCCCTTGCCTCGTCCATCGCCCGCCTCCGTGTCCGCCGCTGTGCGTGTGCACACGGCGTCGTCTTCTCGCCATCCGGCGGCCAGTCTCGCATCCACGGAGGTCGGACCGGGTGCGCGGTGCCTTGACGAGACCACCGGCCTTCACGACCATGACCAGGCCCGACCGGGCCGCGCAGAGGGGGATGACGTGGCATTGGCGACGAACGCGGCGGACCTGCGGCGACCGGCCGCCTTACGCGTGACCGACCGCGGCGCCTGGTTCCTGGTCCTGCCCGCCCTGATCCCGATCCTCGTGCTGAGTGTCGGCCCGCTGCTGTACGGGATCCTGCTGGCGTTCACCGACGCCCAGTCCGGCCGGACCGCGGCGACCCGGTGGATCGGCGGTCTCAACTTCCGCGACCTGCTGCACGACACCCTCTTCTGGGAGTCGTTCCGGATCGGCCTGGTCTGGGCCGTCGGCGTGACCGTGCCGCAGTTCCTGCTCGCCCTCGGCCTCGCCCTCCTGCTCAACCAGGAGTTACGGCTGCGCCGGCTGGCCCGCGCCCTCGCGATCGTGCCGTGGGCGATGCCCGAGGTCGTCGTCGGGATCATGTGGCGGCTGGTCTACAACCCCGACGCGGGCGTCCTCAACGAGACCCTGCACGACCTCGGCCTCGGCGACGGACGGGACTGGCTCAGCGGGCTCGGCAGCGCCCTGCCCGCCGTGATCGTCGTCGGCGTCTGGGCCGGGATGCCGCAGACCACGGTCGCACTGCTGGCCGGCCTCCAGAACACCCCGCACGAACTGCACGAGGCGGCTGCGGTGGACGGCGCGGGCGCCTGGCGCCGCTTCCGCACGGTCACCTGGCCCGCCCTCAGACCCGTCGCCCTCGCCATCACCGCGCTCAACCTGATCTGGAACTTCAACTCCTTCGCCCTGGTCTACGTCCTGACCAACGGCGGCCCCGGCGGCAAGACCCGGCTGCCGATGCTCTTCGCCTACGAAGAGGCCTTCCGCTACGGCCAGTTCGGGTACGCGGCCGCGATGGGGTGCGTGATGGTCGCGGTGATCGCGGTGCTCCTCGCCGTCTTCCTGGCGGGCCGGCTGCGGGGAGGCGAGGACGCGTGAGGACCCGTACCGCGGCCCGCGCCGGCCAGTACGCGGCGCTGGTCGCCTACCTCGTCTTCCTGGCCTTCCCGCTCCTGTGGCTGCTCTCCACCGCCTTCAAGTCCCCGCAGGAGCTGGGCAGTCTGCACCCCACCTGGATCCCCCGGCACCCGACTTTGGCCAACTTCCGCCAGGCCTTCGACGAACAGCCGCTGCTCCGGGCCGGCCTCAACTCCCTGCTCGCCGCGCTCGGCGCCGCGCTGATCGCCGTACTCCTCGCGACCCCGATGGCATACGTCATGGCCCGGCGCCGTACCGCGCTGTCCCGGGCGGCGACCGGGTGGGTGGTGGTCAGCCAGGCGTTCCCGTTCGTCCTGGTGATCATCCCGCTGTTCCTGGTGCTGAAGAACCTGCGGCTGATCGACTCCCTGTCCGGGCTGGTGCTGGTGTACGTGGTGTGGGCGTTGCCGTTCGCGCTCTGGATGCTCGTCGGGTACGTGCGGGCGGTGCCCGTCGAACTGGAGGAGGCGGCGGCCGTGGACGGGGCCGGACGGCTGCGGACCCTGGTGTCGGTGACGGCACCGCTGCTGGCCCCCGGGATCGTGGCGACCGGGCTGTTCGCCTTCGTCACCGCGTGGAACGAGTTCTTCTTCGCGCTGGTCCTGCTGAAGACACCGGAGAAACAGACCCTGCCGGTCGTCCTCACCCATTTCATCGGCGCGGAGGGTGTCGCCGACCTGGGCCCGCTGGCGGCGGCCGCCTTCCTCGCCACGCTGCCCTCGCTGCTCGTCTTCGCGCTGGTCCAGCGGCGGATCACGGGCGGGATGCTCGCCGGGGCGGTGAAGAGCTGATGCGCACCAGGATCGGCACGGCGGTCGTCGTACTCCTCCTGCTGCTCGCGGGCTGCACCTCCGCATCCCGCACCGGCGGCCCGATCACCCTCCGTTTCCAGTCCCTGGCCTGGCAGGACGAGTCGGTCGCCGCCAACAAGGAGCTGGTGAAGGAGTGGAACGCCACCCACTCCGACGTCAAGGTCGAGTACGTCCAGGGGAGTTGGGACAGCGTCCACGACCAGCTGCTCACCTCCTTCGAGGGCGGTGAGGCCCCGGACATCATCCACGACGCCTCCGACGACCTCGCGGACTTCGCCTACGGCGGCTACCTCGCCGACCTGACCGGCCTGCTGTCCGCCCGCCTCAAGTCCGACATACCGCAGCGCAGTTGGCAGACGGCGACCTTCGGGAACGGCATCTACGGCGTGCCCTTCCTCCAGGAACCGCGCGTACTGATCGCCAACAGGACCTGGCTCACCAAGGCTGGCGTGCGCATACCCACCCCCGGACACCCCTGGACGTGGGCAGAGTTCCGGCAGATCACCAAGCAGCTGAGCGGCGACGGGAAGTACGGCGTCGCCTGGCCGCTCAAGGAGCCCGTCTCCGCCACGCTCAACCTGTCGCTGTCGGCGGGCGGGCAGCTCTTCCACCGGGGCGCCGACGGCAAGGTGACCGTGCGCTTCCAGGCCGCCGACCAGGTGGTGCCGCGCACCGTGCACGACCAGGTCGACGTCGACCACAGCGCACCCGGCTCCACCCTGGGCAGCGGCGGCTCGGACACCCTGCCGGGCTTCTTCGGCGGCAAGTACGCGATGGTCCCGCTCGGCTTCTCCTACCGCCAGCAGATCGTCCAGCAGGCCCCCAAGGGCTTCGACTGGGAGGTGCTGCCCGCCCCGGCCGGCGCCGACGGACTCGCCCAGGGCGTCAGCCCGCAGACGCTGTCCATCGCCCAGGACAGCCCGCACAAGAAGGAGGCCGCCGAGTTCATCGACTTCCTGCTGCGGCCCAAGAACATGGTCCGGCTCGCCCTAGGCGACTGGATGCTGCCCACCGGCACCCAGGCCCTCGAGGATCCCGCCCTGCATACCGCGAAGTACGGCTGGGCCACCGGCACCGCCCTCGCCGGCCACCTCAGCCCGGCGCCCGCCCAGACGGTGCGCGGCTACCCCGAGTGGAAGGACAAGGTGGCCACCCCGGCCCTCCAGGAGTACTACAGCGGCGCCATCGGCCTCGACGAACTCCGCCACCGGCTGGAGCACGACGGCAACCTGGTGCTGGCCCGCTACCAGCGCTGAGCACCCGTACACGCGCGACACAGGGCCCGTCGGCTCCCCCGGAGACCGACGGACCCTGTGCCGGAGGGTGTTGCACCGCGCGGCTCAGACCCGCAGCCGCTCCTCCTCGCCCCGCGCCACCGCGGCCCCCTGCTCCGGCGACTCGTCGTGGGTCAGGTCCGGCAGCCACCGCAGCCAGCTGGGCAGGTACCAGTTGCGCTCGCCGAGCAGAGCCATCACCGCCGGGAGCAGCACGCCTCGGATGACGGTCGCGTCGATGAGGACGGCGGCCGCCAGGCCCACGCCCATCTGCTTCATGGACTGCATGGACAGCGTGCCGAAGATCGCGAACACGGCGACCATGATGACCGCGGCGCTGGTGACGACCCCGGCCGTGGTGACCACCCCGTGCTGGATCGCGTCCCTGGTGGACCGGCCGCGCAGCCGGGCCTCGCGGATCCGGGAGACCACGAACACGTGGTAGTCCATCGACAGGCCGAACAGGATCACGAAGAGGAACAGCGGCAGCCAGGTGACGATCGCACCGACACCCTCCGCACCCACCAGCGAGGCGCCCCAGCCGTGCTGGAAGACGGCGACCAGGATGCCGTAGGCGGCGCCCACCGAGAGCAGGTTGAGGACGATCGAGGTGACCGCGACCGTCAGCGAGCGGAACGACAGCAGCATCAGCAGGAAGGCGAAGACGACGACGAAGGCGAAGACCGGGACGACCGAGCCGAGCAACTGGTCGTTGAAGTCCTGGTTGCCCGCGACGTTGCCGGTTATCGGCGCCTGCACGCCGTCGACCTTGCCGAGCGTGGCCGGCCGGACCTCGTCGCGCAGCTTCTCCAGGCTCTTGCCGGCCTTGTCGAAGTCGGAGCCGCCGACCAGCGGCACGGAGATCAGGGCGACGTTCTGGGCGTCGTGCAGCTTGATGTCGACCGGGCCGCGGGAGGCGCCCGAGCTGATCGCCCGCTCCTTGAAGTCGGTCAGCGCCTGCCTGACCTCGGGGGCGTTGATGTCCTTCGCCCTGACGACCACCTCGGCAGGCTCGGAGCCGCCCGGGAAGGCCTGGTTGACGCGGTCGTAGGTCTGCACGATCGGCAGCGAGTTCCCGAACTCCTGGTCCAGGGTGAGCTGCGAGGTCTTCATGCCGAGGGCCGGAGCGGCGACCGCGAGCAGCGCGCCCACCGCGACGACCACGGAGAGCAGCGGCTTGGCGAGCACGCCCCGCAGCACGGCCGTCCAGAAGCGGCTCTCGGACGGTCCGTGGGCCCGCTGGCGGCGGCGCAGGAAGGGGAGCCGGCCCTTCTCGACCCGGTGGCCCAGCAGGGAGAGCAGCGCGGGCAGGACGGTCACGGAGCCGACCATGGCGACCGCGACGACCATCAGGGAGGCCAGGCCCATCGCCTCGAACTCGGCGAGGCCGGTGAAGAGCATGCCCGCCATCGCCACGCACACCGTGACACCGGAGACGATGATCGCCCGGCCGCTGGTGGCGGCGGCGATCCGGAGCGCGGCGCCCGCGTCCCGGCCGGCCTCCCGCTCCTCGCGTTCCCGGCGCAGGTAGAACAGGCAGTAGTCGACGCCGACCGCCATGCCGACCAGCAGCATCACGGAGTTGGCGGTGTCGCTCATCGGCTGCAGATGGCTGACCAGGCCCATCAGGCCCATCGTCGCCATGATCGCGGTGATCGCCAGACCCACCGGAAGCAGCGCGGCCACCAGGGCGCCGAAGGCGATCAGCAGGATGCCGAAGGCCACCGGCACGGCGGAGTACTCGGCCCGCTTGAAGTCGTTGCCGAAGGCGTCGGCGTACTGCTTGTTCATGCTGGCGCCGCCGATCTCCTCGATCCGCAGCGTGCCGTGCGCCTTCTGCACCCCCGCCACCGCGTCCAGGACCGGCTGGACCCGGTCGCCGGCGGTCTCGGAGTCGCCGCGCATGTCGAACTGGACCAGAGCGCTGCGGCCGTCCTTCGAGATCGTCCCGGTGGTGTACGGAGAGGTGACGTCCGTGACCTTGCCGGTGCCGTCGACGGCCTTCATGACGTCCGTGACGGCGGCCTTGAACGCGCCGTCGGTGGCCTTGACCGACGGGTCCTTGGCCTGGATCAGGACCGTCTCGCTCGCCGGTTCCTTGATGCCCGCGTCGTCGATGATCTGCGCTGCGGTGTGGGTCTCACCCTTCAGCTGGTCGTTCTCGTCGACGTCGACCCGGCCGGCCGCCGAGCCGAGCCCCATCGCCAGGACGACGAACAGCAGCCATATGCCGACGGCGGCCCAGCGGTGCCGGGCGCTCCAGCCGCCGGCCCGGGCGGCCAGCCCCCGCACCCGCGTCTCTCCGTTCCCCATGACGGGATCCATGACGGAAATGCCCCCTCGTGTGCGGTGACGGCCCCCGGCCGCCACGATTTCTTCACGACTTCCTTCGTTCGATTCGAAGGTATGGGGCCGATAAGAACGACTCGTCGTACTGCCCGGTGAAGTGCGGCGGCCGGCTCTCGTCGCCTGGGAGGATGTCGGGCCCTTACATCTATCGCCCTGTCTCGGGGGTGATGATCAGGGCTGTCCCTTCCGACGACGGGGATCCGCTTTGTGATTGCAGAACCTTGTTGAACAAGTCACAGGTGCGTGTAGGAGTTGATCCGGACCGGTCCGATCGGCCAGAGTTTCGGGGGGCCCGGGGTTGCCCGCCCCCGCGGCGCGCCCCCCCCCCCCCCGCCCCCCCGCCCGCCTAAATTTATAATAAAAAAAAAAAAAAATACGCCGAGCGCCG
>NZ_JBSHBL010000080.1:0-8299 GCF_053611985.1 Streptomyces sp. NPDC054770 | reverse complement strand
GTTTTTTTTTTGATCATCTTTTTTTAATATGTCAGTGGTGGTTGTTGTTTTGGTTCGGGCCGGGTCCGATCGGCCTGAGTTGCGGCCACCGGGGGTGCCCCGGCACGGCCGTCGTGCCCGCCCCCACGGGGCACGACGGCCGTTCTAAGGTGTTCGAATGACGACATATGCGGCGCTGCTGCGCGGGATCAACGTGGGCGGCAACAAGAAGCTCCCGATGGCCGAGCTGCGCACGCTGATGACGGGCCTCGGGTACGACTCCGTGCGGACCTATCTGCAGAGCGGGCAGGCGGTCTTCGCCTCCGCCCACGGGGACGCGGAGTCCCTGGCGGCGGAGCTGGCGAAGGCGATCGAGGAGCGGTTCGGCTTCTTTGTCGACGTGCTCGTCCGCGACCACGCCTATCTGAGGGCGGTCGCCGAGGCCTGCCCGTTCCCGGCCGCCGAGCTCGCGGCCAAGCAGCTGCACGTCACCTACCTCTCCGGGCCGGTCGCCGCGGAGCGCTACGCGGACATCGACCCCGCCGCCCACCTCCCCGAGGAGTTCCGACTGGGCGACCGCGCGCTGTACCTGTACGCCCCGGACGGCCTCGGCCGTTCCAAGCTCGCCGAGGCGCTGTCCCGGCGCCGGATCCACAAGGGGCTGATCGCCACGACCCGGAACTGGAACACCGTCGTCAAGCTGGTGGAGCTCACGGCTCCGGAAGCGTGACCTTCCGCAGACCGAGGAAGGGGGCCCGCGACAGGATCTCGCGGGGCGCGGTCAGACGCGGATCGGCGTACCTGCGGCGGGCCTCGTCCTCGCCGCAGGCGGCGACCGCGTCCAGGAGGGCCAGGTCGTCGTCGCAGAGCGCCGCCTCCGGCTCCTCGACACCGGCCAGCGGCAGCCAGCCGTCCCACGGCAGTGTCTCGACGCCGTTGCGGCAGGCCAGGTCGAGGACGAGGCTGTGCCGGACGAACCAGGCGCCCCGCAGGCGCTCGTCCCCCCAGAGCCCGAACGTCCCGGGATCCGCCGCGCCCCTCCGGATCGCCCGCCAGGCGTCCCCGGCCACCACGAACCGGTCCCGTGGCACGTCCAGCGGGTCGAAGTCCAGGTCGTGGCCCCGATCCGCGACCTGCGGGTCGGCCAGCCGCCAACTCCCGTCCGGCAGCCGGTACTCGGTGATCCAGTGGTCCTCGTGGAAGCCGTCGACGAAGTACGTGCCGAAGCCGCCGCGCACCCGGGCCGGGGTGCCCGTCGCCCGCAGCAGGGACACGTGCAGCAGGGCGAAGTCCCGGCACGTCCCGACGAACCGCTCCCCGTACGCCCTGGGTCCGGTGAGCGGTGCGTCCGAACGCTCGCGCAGGATCCGCAGGATCCCGGAGACGAACCGGACCTCGCCGTCGTGGTGCAGCCGCTCCGCCGGGATCTCGTACCCGAGGCGGTCGCCCTCGAAGCGGTGGACGATCAATCCCCGGACCAGCCGGGCGAGTTCACCGGGGTCGCGGGGCAGCCGGCTCGGGTCCAGGCCGCCGGGATCGCTGTACGGCGTCTGTTGCAGGTAGTTGTCCATGCCGTGACGTTCGACCCTGCCCCAGGGGCAGGGTCAACGCCTGTGCGAGGCTCGTCCCATGCGCTACATCATCATCGGAGCAGGGGCCGTCGGCGGTGCGATCGGCGGGCGGCTGGCCGGCGCGGGACACGAGGTCGTCCTGGTGGCACGGGGCGCGCACCACGCGGCGCTGCGGGACGGCGGGCTGCGGCTCAAGGTGCCGGACGGCGAGTACACGTACCGGCTCCCGGCCGTCACCGGGCCCGGGGAACTGGGCGAGCTGCGCGCCGACGACGTACTCCTGCTCGCCGTCAAGACACAGGACACCGTGACCGCCCTCCAGGCCTGGGGGCCGGCCCCGGTCGCGGGCGGCGGCACGGCGGCGGAGCGGCTGCCCCTGTTCTGCGCCCAGAACGGCGTGGAGGGCCAGCGTCTCGCCCTGCGCGTCTTCCGGCACGTCTACGGCGTCTGCGTCTGGCTGCCGTCGACCTTCGTCGAACCGGGCGTCGTCTCCGCCGGCGGCGCCCCGCTCACCGGCATGCTGCACCTGGGCCGCCACCCCCACGGCACCGACACGACCGCCCGGCTGGTCGCCGCCGACCTGGAGAAGGCGCACTTCGAGGCACCCGTCGTGCCCGACGTGGCGCGCTGGCAGTACGCCAAGCTGCTGTCCAACCTCGGCAACGCGCTGGAGGCCGTCGCCGGGCCCATCGCCGACGACACGGCCATGACCCTGTTCCAGCGGGTCCGGGCCGAGGGCGAGGCGGTGCTCGACACCGCCGGGATCGCGTACGCGGGCGTCGAGGAGCAGCAGGCGCTGCGCGGCCACAAGGTGGACCTGGTCCCGCTGGCCGGCGCCCCGCGCGGCGGCGGCTCCTCCTGGCAGTCCCTCAGCCGTGGCACCGGCACCATCGAGGCCGACTACCTCAACGGCGAGATCGCCCTGCTGGGCCGCCTGCACGGCGTGCCGACCCCGCTCAACGACCTGCTCCAGCGCCTCGCCAACACCTTCGCACGCGAACAGCGGGAGCCGGGCTCGCTGCCGGTCGAGGAGCTGGTCCGGCTGGCCGACGGGGCTGTCGCGTTTGTTCAAGAGGCCTGACCGGCCGCTTCCTAGCCTGGGGCGCATGACGTACGACGACCCGAAGCTCCTGCACACCTACATGACCGAATGTGCCGCCGAGGCGGCGCGTGTCGCCCACGGCGTCTCGGCGGCACAGCTCGGCGACCCCACCCACTGTCCCGACTGGGACGTCCGGGCCCTGGTCAACCACTGGGTCCTCTACACCTCCCACGGCCTGGAACACCGCGCCCTGCGCAGACAGCTCCCCGAGGAGCTGACGGCCCGCGACTTCACCGCGGAACCCGACTGGGCCGCCGCCTACGCGGACCGGCTGGACCGCGCCGTCGCGGCCTGGGCCGACCCGGCGGTGTGGGAGGGCGAGGTGGACCTGGGCATGGCGAAGGTGCCCGCCGTCCAGATCGCCTCGATGGTCGTCAAGGAGATGGCGGTGCACGGCTGGGACGTCGCCACCGCCACCGGCGGGCGGTACCGCGTCTCGGACGACACGGCCCGCTTCGTCCTCGACGTGGTCGAGACACACGGCGACCTCTACCGGCAGTACGACGGCTTCGCCGACCCGGTGCCGGTGCCGGACGACGCCCCGGTCTTCGACCGCGCCCTCGCCCTGAGCGGGCGGGACCCCGGGTGGCTTCGTTCAACTGGCGGATAAGGAAAAGTCGTTGGGAACCTGAATCGGTAAAGCCCCTGGTGTGACACGTTCGCCGCGCGCGGCGCAGAAGTAGGTGCCGGCCACGGCGCAGCGCTCGCGAGGGCCTGCCCCGGGCCGGCTGTTCGCGGTCCGACGGACAGGGGAGCGCCGGACCGCGAACACCGAGGCCCCTCGCTCAGGCCCCGACGGCCGCCAGCGCCGGGGTGCGTGCCGCGTCGTACCGGTCGAGGAGCACCCGCGCCACCTCCGGCGCCGGGCCGAGGACCTCGGCCAGCACGTCCGCGTCCGCCGCGCCCCGGGCGATCCGGTCGGGCAGGAAGCCGGGGGCGAGGACGTACGGCGCCACCGCGACCCGGGCGCAGCCCAGCTCCCTGAGCTCCCGTACCGCGTCCTCGGTGCGCGGCAGGGACGCGGAGGCGAACGCGGGCCGCACGGCACACCAGCCGGTCTGCCGCCACTCCCGCGCGATGTCCGCGATCACCGCGATCGCCTCCGGGTCGCTGGAGCCCGCCGAGGCCAGCACGACCCCGGTCGAGGACTTGTCGGCGGGGGTCAGCCCCGCCTCGTGCAGCCGCCGTTCCAGGGCCGACAGGAGCAGCGGGGACGGGCCGAGCACGTCCGCCTGCCGGATGCGGAGCCGTGACGGCGCGTCCCGCAGGACGGCGGGGATGTCCGCCTTCGCGTGGAACGCGCGGGTGAGCAGCAGCGGAAGGGCCACGACATCGCGCACGCCCTCCGCCGCCAGCGACTCCAGCACCCCGTGCACGGACGGGATGTTGAAGTCCAGGAAGCCGGTCTCCACGCGCAGCCCGGGCCGCAGCGACCGCACCCGCCGTACCAGGGCGTGCACGGTCGCGGCATGCCGCGGATCACGGCTGCCGTGGGCGATCACCACGAGGACGGGGCGGACCGGCTTGTCGTACATGGACCTCAGCTCTTCACCAGCAGACCGCGGCTGCGCAGCACCCACCGCTCCAGCGGACTGAAGATCAGCAGGTCGATCGCGATGCCGACGAACAGGATCAGGATGATGGCCTCGAACACCATCGCCATGTCACTGGCGGTGCGCGCGTTCTCCAGGAGCTGGCCGAGGCCCACGCCGAGGTCGGGGAAGCTCGCGATGATCTCCGCCGCCATCAGCGAGCGCCAGGAGAACGCCCAGCCCTGCTTCAGACCCGCCACATAGCCGGGCATGGCGGCCGGCAGCACCACGTGCCAGATGCCCTTGACGCCGGTCGCGCCCATGGTGCGCCCGGCCCGCAGGAACAGCGGCGGCACCTGGTCGACGCCGGACACCAGGCCGTTGGCGATGGAGGGGACCGCGCCGAGCAGGATCACGGCGTACATCATCGAGTTGTTCAGGCCCAGCCAGATCACCGCCGGCGGCACCCAGGCCACCGACGGCAGCGACTGCAGGCCGGACAGGATCGGGCCGATCGCCGCGCGCACGAACTTCACCCGCGCCACCACCAGACCCAGCGGGGTGCCGATGACGAGTGCGAAGAGGAAGCCGAGCAGGCCCCGGCTGACGCTGGTCCAGATGTAGCCGAGCAGGTCGCCCTTGAGCCAGGCGTCCTTGAAGGTGTCGCCCACCGCCGCCGGCGAGGGCAGCTTGGACGGGTCGTCGACGACCGGGACGAGGAGCGTCCAGACCACGAGGACCACGGCGAGCGCGATGATCGGCGGCAGGATCTTGCCGGTGAAGGTCTGGCGGAGGGTCGGGCGGCTGGTGGCCGTCGTCTCCAGGGCGTCGAGGCCGGCCTCGACACTTCCGGCGTCCTTGGCCGGCGTCGTCTCAGTGCTGGCCATGGCGGCGGATCTCCCCACGCAGTACATCGGTGATCTCAAGGGACAGTTCGGCCACGGGCGCGTCCTCGATGCGGCGCGGCTGCGGTATGCCGACCTCCCACTCGCGGGCTATCCGGCCCGGCCGGGACGACAGCAGGATCACCCGCTGGGCGAGCCGTACCGCCTCGCGCACGTTGTGCGTGACGAACAGGACGGAGAGGCCGGTCTCCTCCCAGATCCGGGTCAGCTCGTCGTGCAGGACGTCGCGTGTGATGGCGTCCAGGGCCGAGAACGGCTCGTCCATCAGCAGCAGTCTGCTCTCCTGGGCGAGCGCGCGGGCCAGCGCGGCCCGCTGGCGCATGCCGCCGGACAGCTCGTGGACGCGCTTGTCGTACGCGCCCTTCAGCCGGACCAGTTCGAGCAGTTCCTCGGCCTTGGCACGGCGGTCGTTCTTGGGAACCCCCCTGAGCTTCAGGGCGAGTTCGATGTTCTTGCCCGCGGTCAGCCACGGGAAGAGGGCGTGCTCCTGGAACATCAGGGCGGGCCGCCCGTCCGTCGCGATGGAGCCCGCGGTGGGGCGGTCCAGCCCCGCCACCAGGTTCAGCAGCGTGGACTTGCCGCAGCCCGAGGCCCCCAGGAGGGTGACGAACTCACCCGGCGCGACATCGAGGGTGATGTCGTCCAGGACGAGCTGCTGCCCGCCCGGAGTCGCGAAGGACTTCGAGACATGCTCAAGGCGTGCCGCGTACTCGACGGACTCGTCGGCCTTGGCGAGTGTCGTGGTCGTTGCCATGGTCGTCACCTCCTGGGAACTCGTCGGGACCGGATCAGCTGCTGCCGAGACCCGCGGCGCTGACCGTGCTCGCGCCGTCGGCCTTCAGCACCTTGTTGAGGAGGCTCAGGTCGTAGATGTTCTTCAGCAGCGGGTCGGTGAGCAGACCGGCCTTGACGGCGTGCTGGGCCTCGGTGTTGAGGGTGGAGGCCAGCGGGTCGTCGGTGAACTGGATGGAGGACCAGGCCGAGTTCAGGACGTCGTCGGGCAGCGCCTTGCCGGAGTCGACCGCCAGCTGCTTGTTGGCCGAGGCCTTCGCGGCGTCCGGGTTGGCGTTGATCCACTTGTTGGTCTCGACCGAGCCCTTCAGGACCGCCTCGACGACCTTCGGATGCTCCTTGAGGAACTTCTGCGACACGATGATGTTCGTGATCACGAACTTCTTGTCGGGCCACAGCGTGGACTCGTCGAGCAGCACCTTGCCGCCCTCGGCGACCAGCTTCGACGCGGTCGGCTCCGGCACCCAGGCGCCGTCGATGGAACCGGCCTTGAAGGCGTCCGGGGTGATCTTGTTGTCGGTGCGGACGACCGTGACGTCACCCTTGCCGCTCTGCGCGTCGACCTTCCAGCCCTGGTCGGCGACCCAGTTCAGGAACGCCACGTCCTGCGTGTTGCCCAGCTGAGGCGTGGCGATCTTCTTGCCCTTGACGTCCGCCAGCGACTTGATCTTCTTCGGGTTGACGACCAGCTTCACGCCGCCGGACGCCGAACCGCCGATGATCTTCAGGTCGGTGCCGTTGGACTTGGTGTAGCCGTTGATCGCCGGGGAGGGGCCGATCCAGCCGATGTCGATCGAGCCGGAGTTGAGCGCCTCGATCTCGGAGGGGCCGGCGTTGAAGATCGCGTACTTGGCCTTGGTGGCGCCGAGCTCCTTCTGGAAGAA
Source organism: Streptomyces sp. NPDC054770 (assembly GCF_053611985.1). NCBI lineage: Bacteria > Bacillati > Actinomycetota > Actinomycetes > Kitasatosporales > Streptomycetaceae > Streptomyces > Streptomyces sp. NPDC054770. Next base: position 1,534 of record NZ_JBSHBL010000080.1, on the reverse strand, counting down.
GCCCTTCTGGTTGCCGACCAGGGCGGTCGCGTGGGTCAGGTTGCCGAAGTAGCCGATCTTGACGGTGTCGAGGCCGTCGATCTTCTTGGCCCCGGCGGCGACCTTGGTGGTGTCGCTCTTGTCGGAGTCCGACCCGTACCCGCAGGCGGCGAGCGTGAGCAAGGGGAGTGCGGCGAGCGCGGCTATACCGCGGCGCAGGAGCTTGGAGCGGTTGGCAGGCACGGGAGGCTTTCCTCTCGTTGGCCCGGCTGGTCACGGTCTTTCAGGTCGTGGCCGGGAGGTCGGCAGGTCTTCGTCGCATCCGGGACGTCGGGTGGGGGGCCGGGGCGCGCAGGCAGTGCGCGTACGTCAGCACGCACATCGCGCCACCCCGCCCTGCCCGCTCCCGAGGGCGCCGCTGCCGACGCGGCCGCCCTCCTTCGCGAACGTCGAGTAGACGTCGGTCATCGTCATGTCAGAAGTCCCAGCCGTCGTCTTCGGTCTCGTCCTTGACCGGCTCGGGGGAGGCGAACGACTCGCCGACCATGCCCGCGGTGAGCGTGGTGCCGTCGGCGGGGTCGATCAGGATGAACGAGCCGGTGCGGCGCGAGTCGGCGTAGGAGTCGACCGGCAGCGGCTCGGCGGTACGGATCTTCACCCGGCCGATGTCGTTGGCCACGAGCTGACCCGGGTGCGGGTGCAGGGACAGGTCGTCGAGCGTGAGCCGGGACGGGATGTCCTTGACGACCGCCTTGACCGTGCGGGTGCCGTGCTTGAGCAGCACCCGGTGCCCGACGGTCAGCGGCTGGTCGGCCACGTGGCAGACGGTCGCCTCGACGTCCTGGGTGGTCGCCGGGGCGTCCTTCGTCGGCACGATCAGGTCGCCGCGCGAGACGTCGATGTCGTCCGTGAGCAGGAGGGTCACCGACTGGGTGGTCCACGCCGCGTCGACCGGCTCGCCCAGGAGGTCGATGCCGGAGATCGTCGTCGTACGGCCGGACGGCAGGACCGTGACCGGCTCGCCGACGTGGAACGTGCCGGCCGCGATCTGGCCGGCGTAGCCGCGGTAGTCCGGGTGCTCGGCGGTCTGCGGGCGGATCACGTACTGCACGGGCAGCCGGGCGTGGCAGTGCGCCAGGTCGTGGCTGACCGGGACGGTCTCCAGGTGCTCCAGGACGGTCGGGCCGCCGTACCAGTCCATGTTCGCGGACGGCTCCACGACGTTGTCGCCGACGAGGGCCGAGATCGGGATCGCGGTGACCTCGGGGACGCCCAGCTCGGTCGCGTACGCCGTGAACTCCTCGGCGATCCCCGCGAAGATCGGCTCCTGGTAGCCGACCAGGTCCATCTTGTTGACGGCGAGGACGACGTGCGGGACCCGCAGCAGGGCGGCGATCGCGGCGTGCCGGCGGGTCTGCTCGACCACGCCGTTGCGGGCGTCGACCAGGACCACGGTCAGTTCGGCGGTGGAGGCGCCGGTGACCATGTTGCGGGTGTACTGCACATGGCCGGGGGTGTCGGCGAGGATGAACCGGCGTTTCGGGGTGGCGAAGTA
>NZ_JBSHBL010000079.1:0-45039 GCF_053611985.1 Streptomyces sp. NPDC054770 | reverse complement strand
AGCCTGAGAGGCTCGGGCCACACCCGTTTCACGTCGGCACGAGGGTCAGGGCAGCTGCGCCGCCCGCGCCTCGCGCCTGTTGTCGCGGAAGTTGTTCACCCGGCGGGCCGTGGCGAACAGCGGGATGACCGCACCCATCACCAGTTGCAGGGCGCAGCCGGTCTGGAGGAGCAGCTGGCCGCCCGGGGCGTCGAAGGCCCAGGCCGCCAGGAGGCCCATCGAGAGGACGATCCAGGCCAGCATCGCCCCGGCGAGGCGGCCGCGCGGCTTCGGGTACTCGACCCGGCTCACCATCAGCCACGCGGTGCCGAGGATCGCCAGGAGCGTCGCGAAGAACGGCAGCTCCAGGAGGACGATCGAGACCACGGTCAGCGCCCCGAAGGGGCTCGGCATGCCCTGGAACATGCCGTTCCGCGGTGTCACGCACGAGAAGCGGGCGAGTCTCAGCACCACGGCGAGGAGCACCACGACCGCTCCGACGGCGGCGACCTTCTGGTACGCGTCGTCGGCGACCATGCCGTAGACGAGCACGAAGTACGCCGGCGCGAGGCCGAAGCTGATCAGGTCGGACAGGTTGTCCAGTTCCGCGCCCATGGGGGAGGAGCGCAGTTTCCGTGCCACCAGGCCGTCGAACAGGTCGAAGACGGCCGCGCAGAGCATGAGGATGACCGCGGTCGCGGCGCTGTGGCGCGCCATGCCGGCCGACTGGTCGTCCCCGGTGAGGTGCGGGATCAGGATGCCGGTGGTGGTGAAGTACACCGCCATGAAGCCGCACGTGGCGTTGCCGAGCGTGAGGGTGTCCGCTATCGAGAGGCGGAGAGAGAGCGGCATCTCCTCCTCGTCCTCGCCGATCTCGTCGGCCTCGGGCACCCAGCCCGCCTGGGTCTCAGGATCAATCACGGTCAATGCGAGTCACCCCAGCCACGGTCTTCTGGCCGACCTCGACCGCGACCTCCACGCCCTCGGGCAGGTAGATGTCGACGCGCGAGCCGAAGCGGATCAGCCCGATGCGGTCGCCCTGCTCGACCTTCGTGCCCTGCGGGACGTAGGGCACGATACGGCGGGCTACCGCACCGGCGATCTGGATCATCTCGATGTCGCCGAGTTCGGTGTCGAAATGCCAGACTACGCGCTCGTTGTTCTCGCTCTCCTTGTTGAAGGCGGGAACGAAGCCACCGGGGATGTGCTCCACCGACGTCACCTGGCCCGAGAGGGGCGCGCGGTTGACGTGGACGTTGAGCGGGCTCATGAAGATGGCGACGCGGGTGCGTCCGTCCTTCCACGGCATGATGCTCTGCACCACACCGTCGGCAGGCGAGATGACACGGCCCTGGGCGATCTCACGCTCGGGGTCGCGGAAGAACCACAGCATGCCCGCCGCGAGTGCGGTGGCGGGCAGGGCGACGGCCTTCGCGGCGCCGGAGCGACGGGCGCGGAGGAGGCTGACGGCTGCGGTGGCGACGGTCGGGAGAAGCCACGGCGATGCTCCGCGCGCGAGGCGTACGCCGGCCAGGCTGTCTCGATGTGCAGAGGTTTGGCTGTGGGGCATGGATGACCTTCGTAGCGGATGATGCCGCGCAGGAAATGGGGACGGCGGCTTTCCGGGATCGTACCGGTCGGGGGCCGCAACTGGGCAAGCCAGGAAGCCGAGTCGGCGGCCGAAGACCGTTGACGGGGTGTGATCTTCTTCTCGAAGAAAACACCCCGTACACGGACAATCAGCCCTGGAATCGATACTCTTCGAGCAACCTTCGCCCGATGATCATTTTCTGGATCTCGGCGGTACCTTCGCCGATCAGCAACATGGGCGCCTCACGGTAGAGACGTTCGATCTCGTACTCCTTGGAGAAGCCGTAGCCGCCGTGGATGCGGAAGGCGTCCTCCACGACCTCCTTGCAGTACTCGGAGGCGAGGTACTTCGCCATCCCGGCCTCCAGGTCGTTTCGTTCCCCGGAGTCCTTTTTGCGTGCGGCGTTGACCATCATGGCATGGGCCGCCTCGACCTTGGTGGCCATCTCCGCCAGCTTGAACTGGATGGCCTGATGCTGGGCGATCGCCTTGCCGAAAGTGTGACGCTGCTGGGCGTACCGGACACCGAGCTCGAACGCACGCTGGGCGACACCGCAGCCACGCGCCGCCACGTTGACGCGGCCGACCTCGACTCCGTCCATCATTTGGTAAAAACCTCGGCCGGTGACCCCGCCGAGCACCCGATCGGCCGGGATCCGCAGCCCGTCCATGATCAGCTCGGTGGTGTCGACGCCCTTGTAGCCCATCTTGTCGATCTTGCCCGGGATGGTGAGGCCGGGGCGGACCTCGCCGAAGCCGGGCTCCTTCTCGACCAGGAAGGTCGTCATCGACTTGTGCGGGGCCGTGCCCTCGGGGTGTCCTTCGTCACTTCGCACGAGGACGGCCACGAGGGACGACGTGCCGCCGTTCGTCAGCCACATCTTCTGGCCGTTCAGGACGTACTCGTCGCCGTCCTGCACCGCCTTCGAGGTGATCGCCGACACGTCCGAGCCGAGGCCCGGCTCCGACATCGAGAACGCGCCCCGGATGTCGCCGGCCGCCATCCGCGGCAGGAAGTGCTCCTTCTGCTCCTGCGTGCCGTGCTGCTTGAGCATGTAGGCCACGATGAAGTGCGTGTTGATGATCCCGGAGACGGACATCCAGCCGCGGGCGATCTCCTCGACGCACAGCGCGTACGTCAGGAGGGACTCGCCCAGGCCGCCGTACTCCTCGGGGATCATCAGGCCGAACAGGCCGAGCTCCTTGAGGCCGTCGACGATCTGCTGCGGGTACTCGTCGCGGTGCTCCAGCTCGGTGGCGACCGGGAGGATCTCCTTGTCCACGAAGTCGCGGACGGTGGAGAGGATCTCCTGCTGGATGTCGGTCAGACCGGCGGTCTGGGCGAGACGGGCCATCGCTTACTTCCCCTGTTCCTTCAGCTCGGGGCGGCCCGGCTGCTCGCCGCCGCGCTCCTTGATGTACGTCTCGGTCGGCACCATCACCTTGCGGCGGAAGACGCACACCAGCGTGCCGTCCTGCTTGTAGCCCTTGGTCTCGACGTAGACGATCCCGCGGTCGTTCTTCGACTTCGAGGGCCACTTGTCGAGCACGGTCGTCTGGCCGTAGATCGTGTCGCCGTGGAAGGTCGGCGCCACGTGCTTGAGCGACTCGATCTCCAGGTTGGCGATCGCCTTGCCCGAGATGTCGGGCACGGACATGCCCAGCAGCAGCGAGTAGATGTAGTTCCCGACCACCACGTTCTTGCCGAAGTCCGTCGTCTTCTCGGCGTAGTTGGTGTCCATGTGGAGCGGGTGGTGGTTCATGGTGAGGAGACAGAACAGGTGGTCGTCGTACTCCGTGACCGTCTTTCCGGGCCAGTGCTTGTACGTCGCCCCGACCTCGAACTCCTCGTACGTGCGTCCGAACTGCATCGCGGTCACGCCTCCGGGATCTCGAACTTGGACGTGCGCTGCATGCCGGCGGCCCGGCCCTTGCCGGAGATGACCAGGGCCATCTTGCGGCTGGCCTCGTCGATCATCTCGTCGCCGAGCATCGCGGAGCCCTTCTTGCCGCCCGCCTCGGACGTGTAGTAGTCGTACGCGTCCAGGATCAGCTCGGCGTGGTCGTAGTCCTCCTGCGACGGCGAGAAGATCTCGTTGGACGCCTCGACCTGGCCCGGGTGCAGCACCCACTTGCCGTCGAAGCCGAGGGCCGCGGCGCGCTGCGCGACCGCGCGGTAGCCGTCGATGTTGCGGATCTGGAGGTAGGGGCCGTCGATCGCCTGGAGGTTGTTGGCGCGGGCGGCCATCAGGATCTTCATCAGGATGTAGTGGTAGGCGTCCGCCGGGTAGCCGGGCGGCTGCTCGCCCACGACCAGCGACTTCATGTTGATGGACGCCATGAAGTCGGCCGGGCCGAAGATGATCGTCTCGACGCGCGGGGAGGCCTGCGCGATCTCGTTGACGTTGTTGAGGCCCTGCGCGTTCTCGATCTGCGCCTCGATGCCGATCTTGCCGACCTCGAAGCCCATCGTCTTCTCGATCTGGGTGAGCAGCAGGTCCAGCGCGACGACCTGCTGGGCCGTCTGGACCTTCGGCAGCATGATGCAGTCGAGGTTCTGGCCGGCGCCCTCGACGACGGTCACGACGTCACGGTAGGTCCACTCGGTCGTCCAGTCGTTGACCCGGACCACGCGCGTCTTGCCGGTCCAGTCGCCCTCGTTGAGGAACTTCACGATGGTGTGCCGCGCCCCGGGCTTGGCGAGCGGCGCGCACGCGTCCTCCAGGTCGAGGAAGACCTGGTCCGCCGGGAGACCCTGCGCCTTCTCCAGGAAGCGGGGGTTCGAGCCGGGCACGGCCAGGCAGGAGCGCCGCGGGCGGAGCCGGTTGACGGGCGTGGTCATGCGGGGACCTCCAGGGGGTCGAGCTTGTTCGCTTTCCGGATCTCGTCGACGATGCGGCCGATGATTCCGGTGATGTCGAAGTCCTTCGGGGTGAAGACCGCGGCCACTCCGGCTTCCCTGAGCTGCGCGGCGTCACCATTCGGGATGATGCCACCGGCGATCACCGGTATATCTGTGGCACCGGCCACACGGAGTCGTTCCAGGACATCGGGGACCAGCTGGGCGTGCGAGCCGGAGAGGATCGACAGGCCGACCGCGTGCACGTCCTCCGCGAGGGCCGCGTCCACGATCTGCTCGGGGGTGAGCCGGATGCCCTGGTAGACCACCTCGAAGCCGGCGTCCCGCGCGCGCACGGCGATCTGCTCGGCGCCGTTGGAGTGCCCGTCGAGGCCGGGCTTGCCGACCAGGAAGCGCAGCTTGCCGCTGCCCAGCTCATGTGCGGTGGCGTCCACCCGGGCCCGCACCTCGGCCAGCGCCGAGCCCGGCTCCACCGGAACCGCGATGGGCGCCGAGGAGACCCCGGTGGGCGCCCGGAACTCGCCGAACACCTCGCGCAGGGCCCCGGCCCACTCGCCGGTCGTGACGCCCGCGCGGGCGCACTCCAGGGTGGCCTCCATGAGGTTGTCGGTGCCCTTGGCGGCCTCCTTCAGCCGCTCCAGGGCCTTGCAGGGCCGCGGGTGGTTGAACGGCGGCTGGTAGCGCGTGTCGCGCCAGTGCCCGATCGCCGCCACCACCCTCGCCTCGACCGCCGGGTCGACGGTCTGGATCGCGGTGTCCAGGTCGGCGGTCAGCGGGTTCGGCTCGGTCGTCTCGAAGATGTTGACGCCGACGATCTTCTCCTGGCCGGACTCGATCCGGGCCCGCCGCTCCGCGTGGGACGACACCAGCTGCGACTTCAGATAGCCGGACTCGACGGCCGCCATCGCGCCGCCCATCTCCTGGATCCGGTCCATCTCGGCGAGGGAGTCCTCGACCAGCTGGGCGACCTTGGCCTCGATGACGTGCGAGCCCTCGAAGATGTCCTCGTACTCCAGCAGGTCGCTCTCATGGGCGAGCACCTGCTGGATGCGCAGCGACCACTGCTGGTCCCAGGGCGTCGGCAGACCGAGTGCCTCGTTCCACGCGGGCAGCTGCACGGCACGCGCGCGTGCGTCCTTGGACAGTGTCACGGCGAGCATCTCGAGGACGATCCGCTGGACGTTGTTCTCCGGCTGCGCCTCGGTCAGCCCGAGCGAGTTGACCTGGACGCCGTACCGGAAGCGGCGCTGCTTGGGGTCCTCGATGCCGTACCGCTCGCGGGTGACCTTGTCCCAGATGCGGCCGAACGCGCGCATCTTGCACATCTCCTCGACGAACCGGACGCCCGCGTTCACGAAGAAGGAGATGCGGGCGACGACATCACCCATGCGCTCCTGCGGCACCTGGCCGCTGTCGCGGACGGCGTCGAGGACGGCGACGGCGGTGGACATCGCGTACGCGATCTCCTGGACCGGAGTGGCGCCCGCCTCCTGCAGGTGGTAGCTGCAGATGTTGATCGGGTTCCACTTCGGGATGTGGGAGACCGTGTACGCGATCATGTCCGTCGTCAGGCGGAGGCTCGGCCCCGGCGGGAAGACGTGCGTCCCCCGGGACAGGTACTCCTTGACGATGTCGTTCTGGGTCGTGCCCTGGAGCTTGGTGATGTCCGCGCCCTGCTCCTCCGCGACCACCTGGTAGAGCGCCAGCAGCCACATCGCCGTGGCGTTGATCGTCATCGAGGTGTTCATCTGCTCCAGGGGGATGTCCTGGAAGAGCCGGCGCATGTCACCGAGGTGCGAGACGGGCACGCCCACCCGGCCGACCTCGCCGCGGGCGAGGATGTGGTCGGGGTCGTAGCCGGTCTGCGTCGGCAGGTCGAACGCCACCGACAGACCCGTCTGGCCCTTGGCGAGGTTGCGCCGGTACAGCTCGTTGGACGCCTCGGCCGTGGAGTGCCCGGCATACGTGCGCATGAGCCACGGCCGGTCCTTCACACGTGCTCCGTCGGCGATCTGACGCTCAGTCATCTATGACCTCGGGTGTCTCAGATGTTGCGGAAGCGGTTGATGGCGTCGAGGTGCTTGGCACGCATCTCCCCGTCGCGCACGCCGAGGCCCTCCTCGGGGGCGAGGCAGAGCACGCCGACCTTGCCCTGGTGGAGGTTGCGGTGCACGTCGTAGGCGGCCTGGCCGGTCTCCTCCAGGGAGTAGACCTTCGACAGCGTCGGGTGGATCTTGCCCTTCGCGATCAGCCGGTTGGCCTCCCAGGCCTCGCGGTAGTTGGCGAAGTGCGAGCCGATGATCCGCTTCAGGGACATCCACAGGTAGCGGTTGTCGTACTCGTGGTTGTAGCCCGAGGTGGAGGCGCAGGTGACGATCGTGCCGCCCTTGCGGGTGACGTAGACCGAGGCGCCGAAGGTCTCGCGGCCGGGGTGCTCGAAGACGATGTCGACGTCCTCGCCGCCGGTGAGTTCACGGATGCGCTTGCCGAAGCGCTTCCACTCGCGCGGGTCCTGCTCGTGCTCGTTCTTCCAGAACCTGTAGTCCTCGGCGTTGCGGTCGATGATCGCCTCGGCGCCCATGGCGCGGCAGATCTCCGCCTTCTGCGGCGAGGACACGACACAGATCGGGTTGGCGCCGCCGGCCAGCGCGAACTGCGTGGCGTACGAGCCGAGTCCGCCGCTCGCGCCCCAGATCAGCACGTTGTCGCCCTGCTTCATGCCGGCGCCGTTGCGGGAGACCAGCTGCCGGTAGGCGGTGGAGTTCACCAGGCCCGGGGCGGCGGCCTCCTCCCAGCTGAGGTGGTTCGGCTTCGGCATCAGCTGGTTGGACTTGACCAGGGCGATCTCGGCGAGGCCGCCGAAGTTCGTCTCGAAGCCCCAGATGCGCTGCTCGGGGTCGAGCATGGTGTCGTTGTGGCCGTCGCTGGACTCCAGCTCCACGCTCAGGCAGTGCGCGACGACCTCGTCACCGGGCTTCCAGGCGTTGACGCCCGGGCCGGTGCGCAGGACGACGCCGGCGAGGTCGGAGCCGATGATGTGGTACGGCAGGTCGTGCCGCTTGGTGAGCTCGCTGAGGCGGCCGTAGCGCTCCAGGAAGCCGAAGGTCGACAGCGGCTCGAAGATCGAGGTCCACACCGAGTTGTAGTTGACACTCGATGCCATGACGGCGACCAGGGCCTCGCCCGGGCCCAGCTCGGGCAGGGGGACCTCGTCGAGGTGGATCGACTTGCGCGGGTCCTTGTCGCGGGTCTCCAGGCCCGCGAACATGTCCGTCTCGTCCTTGTGCACGGTGATCGCGCGGTACGACTCGGGAAGCGGCAGGGCGGCGAAGTCGGCCGGCGTCGATTCCGGCGACTGGATCGCGTCCAGAATGGCCTGAGTGGTCACGGTGTTGCCTCCGGCGATGCGCGCCCCTTGAGGGAAGGGGCGTTGAGGGTTACGTCGGTGCTGCTGAGGGTTTTGGGAAAGATGCCGTCGGTTCGGCGGGGGTGGTGCTTCGGCAGCGCTTTGTGGCGCGGGAGGTTGCCTGTGACGCAGGCGTCCGGCGGGTGGGCCGATGGGCTCACCGGGACAGGCCGGACACCTTGAAGGTATGACACCGCGTGTCAGGTGGCAAGGCACTGAGTGCCAGTAATCGCTCTCAGATGAAATCTTTACGTAACAAATGAGCGATGATCGATCAAACCTACTGGCGGGTAGGGGAAAATGGCCCGTCTTGTGGGAGTCGTTCGGATGTCGGAGGCGGGCGGCGAGGCGTGGGTCACACGAACCGCGTGACGTACGCGCCAGGGCAGCTCCGCCAGGCAGGCCGACTCGGCGGCCTCGGTACTCCCGGGGTGCTGTCGGCGACGGGGGAGGGCGGCGGTCCGGCGGCACTTTTCAGGCCGGCCCGCAACCCATGACTCAGCCCGTCCGGCGTTTGAGGACGAGCGGCACAGCCGCGGTTCGGTGACCGCGGCCCGCCACGACGGTCACGCTACGACCGCTCCTTCAGCGCCTGCTCGATCGTGCGCATCACCTCGTCGAGCGGTGCATCGGTCCTGGCCACCGTCACGAGCACCTCGCCCTGCGACGCCACCGAGGCCGGCGCGGCCGGGCGGGGCGCGGCCTCCCGGCCCGCCCCGATCCCCGTCCCGAACGTCTTCCGGACGATCGCGAAGGCGTGGTCCAGCTGGGTCTCCACGTCCCCCTGGCCGCCCGCCCGCAGCCAGCGCCGCAGCACGTGGTTGTGGGCGGTGACCACCGCCGACGCCGCGACCTCCGCCAGCAGCGGGTCGTCGTTCGCGTCGTCCGCGTGGGCGTGCTCGTCGAAGTGGCCGAGGAGGTAGCGGGTGAAGAGCCGCTCGTAACGGGCCACCGACGCGATCTCGGCCTCGCGCAGGGTGGGCACCTCACGGGTGAGCTTGTAGCGGGCGACCGAGATCTCCGGCCGGGCCGCGTACATCTTCATGACTTCCTTGATGCCGCGGCACACCGTGTCGAGCGGGTGCTCATGGGCCGGGGCCGCGTTCAGCACGGCCTCGGCGCGGATCAGCGTGTCGTCGTGGTCCGGGAAGATCGCCTCTTCCTTGGAGCGGAAGTGGCGGAAGAAGGTGCGGCGGGCGACCCCGGCCGCGGCCGCGATCTCGTCGACGGTGGTCGCCTCGTACCCCTTCGTCGCGAAGAGCTCCATCGCGGCGGCCGCCAGCTCCCGGCGCATCTTGAGCCGCTGGGCCGCCGCGCGGCTGCCCGCGGCGCTCTCCGGGGCGTCGGGCGTGGCGGGGGTGCGTGAGGACCTGGCGGGCTGGGGCATGACCCGAACGTACTGCATGTGCGCAGCTTGATGCGCAGGTCCGGGGTTTCCCCCGCCCGCGAAGGGCGGGGGACCGTCCCCCGGGTCGAGCAGTCCGCCCCACTCCTTCTCGTCCCGGAACCAGTCGCCGACGCCGTCAGCGGCGGGCATATTCGCGGAAGCCACGGCCGGTCTTGCGGCCGAGGCAGCCCGCGGCCACCAGGTGCTCCAGGAGCGGCGCGGGCGCCAGGCCCGGGTCGCGGAACTCCCGGTGCAGCACCTTCTCGATGGCGAGCGAGACGTCCAGGCCGACCACGTCGAGGAGCTCGAACGGGCCCATCGGGTAGCCGCCGCCGAGCTTCATCGCCGCGTCGATGTCGTCGAGCGAGGCGTAGTGCTCCTCGACCATCTTGATCGCGTTGTTCAGGTACGGGAACAGCAGGGCGTTGACGATGAACCCGGCCCGGTCGCCGCAGTCCACCGCGTGCTTGCGGATCTTCGCGCAGACCTCGCGGACGGTGGCGTGGACGTCCTCCGCCGTCAGCACGGTGCGGACGACCTCGACCAGCTTCATGGCCGGCGCCGGGTTGAAGAAGTGCATGCCGATCACGTCCTGCGGCCGCGAGGTGGCGCGGGCGCAGGCGACGACCGGCAGCGAGGAGGTGGTGGTGGCGAGGACCGCCCCCGGCTTGCAGACCTTGTCCAGGGCCGCGAACAGCTGCCGCTTGACCTCCAGGTCCTCGGCGACCGCCTCGACGGCCAGGTCGACGTCCGCGAAGGCGTCGTACGAGCCGGCCGGGGTGATCAGGTCCAGGGTCTGCGCGGCCGCCTCGGCGGTCATCCGGCCCTTGCCGACGGAGCGGTCCAGGGACTTGCCGATGCGGGCCTTGGCGGCCTGTGCCTTCTCCTCGCTGCGGGCGGCGAGGACGACCTCGTACCCGGCCTTGGCGAAGACCTCGGCGATCCCGGAGGCCATGGTGCCGGAGCCGGCGACGCCGACCGAGCGGACCGTACGGCCCGGGGTGAGCGCGGCGCCGTCCAGCGGGGTGAGCGCGTCGCGGACGACGCCGGCGCTGCCCGGGGCCTCGTAGGTGTAGAAGCCGCGGCCCGACTTGCGGCCGGTCAGGCCCGCCTCGCTGAGCTGCTTGAGGATGGGCGCAGGGGCGTGCAGCCGGTCGCGGGACTCGGCGTACATGGCCTCCAGGACCGTCCGCGCGGTGTCGATGCCGATCAGGTCCAGCAGGGCGAGGGGGCCCATCGGCAGGCCGCAGCCGAGCCGCATGGCCGCGTCGATGTCCTCGCGGGAGGCGTACTTCGCCTCGTACATCGCGGCGGCCTGGTTGAGGTAGCCGAACAGCAGGCCGTCCGCGACGAACCCGGGGCGGTCGCCGACCGCGACCGGCTCCTTGCCCAGCTCGATCGCCAGGTCGGTGACGGTGGCGACGGCGCCCGGCGCGGTGAGCACCGAGGAGACGACCTCGACCAGCTTCATCGCCGGCGCCGGATTGAAGAAGTGCAGGCCGAGGACGCGCTCGGGGCGGGCCGAGTCGGCGGCCAGCCGGGTCACGGAGAGCGCGTTGGTGCCGGTGGCGAGGATGGTCTCCGGGCGGACGATGCCGTCCAGTTCGCGGAGGACCTGGTGCTTGATGTCGTACGACTCCGGGACCACCTCGATGACGAGGTCGGCGTCGGCCGCGGCCGTCAGGTCGGTGCCGGTGCGGACCCGGCCGAGGACGTCGGCGCGCTCCTGCTCGGTCAGCCTGCCGCGGGCCACGGCACGGGCGGTGGAGGACTCCAGCGCGGCGACGGACCGGGCGGCCTGGGCCTCGCTGACGTCGATGCCGATCACCTCGCGGCCGGCCCTCGCGAGGACCTCGGTGATACCGGTGCCCATGGTGCCGAGGCCGACGACGGCGACCGTCTTGAGCGGGGACAGGGAAGGGTCGGACTGGGGAGTGGCCATCGCGGGACTCCAGGAATGAGGGTGACGACTGGAAACGCGCCCGGGTGCGCCGAGGGGCGCACCGGGTGCGGAGAGAGCTGCGTGAATGCGGGTGTCGCCGGGCTGCGAGCGCACACGCCCGGTTGCTGCTGCCGCGGGCGTGCACACGCCCGGGAGCGGCGGATTCCGACCGGCCCTGTCCCAAAGCCGAGTCGTACTGCGGTACCGAGGTACCGAACCGACTTGATGCTCACGGCGGCTGCGTCACCAAACCGACGTGAACGTTACTGCGAGTGGGTGACTCGCTCGATTGAGCTTAACCGGCGGGTAACGAGCGCGCCAGCCCCCCGACTTTGTGATGTACGTCCCCCTCCTCCCGCAACCCCTCTACGCTGGGCTTCGTGGACGAAGAGTTGCGATCACTCACGGAGCGTTTGCGGCAGGAGTCGCAGGGGACGGCCGCCTACGACCGGCTCCTGGCCACCGAGGACCATGACGAACTCGCGGAGGTGCTCACCGCCGCCGGGCAGCCCCTGTGGGCCCGGGAGCTGGCGGCGTTCCGGCTGGGGACGGCCGGTGACCGGCGGGCCTTCGAGACCCTGGTGCTTCTCCTCAACCACCGCGACCCGCCCCGCTGCGCCTCCGCCGCCTACGCCCTCGCACGCCTGCACGACCCGCGGACCGCCCGCGCGGCCGCCGCCCTCGCCACCAACGAACTCCGCGTCGCCTACGCCCTGCACCCCGTCCGCCTCCTGGTCGAACTCCGGGCCCCGGAGTCCGTCCCCGCCCTGATCACCACCCTGGAGCGCCGCCTGCGCCCGCACGATCCCTACCGCAAGGTCGCCCTCGCCTGTGTGGACGGCCTCGGCACCCTCGGCGACACCCGCGCCCGGCGCGTCCTGAGCGAGGCCCTGGCCCACCCCACCCTCGCCGAGGCGGCCGTCCAGGCCCTGGCCCGCATCCCTAGGCAGAGGTGACGCGGAGCTCCCTGACATACCGCACCTCGGGCACCGCCACCCCGTCGACCTCGTACGGCTCCTCGGCGCCGTCGGCCGTGAAGCCCGCGATCTCGTAGAACCGCCGGGCGCGCGCGTTCCCCTTCAGCACCCACAGGTACACGCGCGCGTACCCGGCGCACTGCTCGAGGACCGTCGCGAGCAGCGCCCGCCCCGCGCCGGTACCCAGGTGCGCGGCATCCACGTAGATGGCGTACAACTCGGCGTCGCCGGTGCGCACTTCACCGTCCCGGTACGGCCCGTGCGCCGCCCACCCCACGATCGAGCCGCCCCGCTCGGCGACCAGCTCCGTCACCCCGTCCCCGCCGTCAAGGAACCGGGTCCGCCGCCGCTCGGCGTCCCCCTCGACACTGAGTCCGTCCAGGAACGGCTGCGGCATGAGCCCCCGGTAGGCGTACTGCCAGCCCCGGACGCGTATCTCCGAGACGCGGTCGCAGTCGTCCAGTGTCATGGGGCGGATTCGGAGGGAGGGGCCGCGGGGCGAGCTTTCGGCGTTCATGGCGGCACCCTAGGACCACGGGTCTGCCAACGCTCCCGACGGGCCGTCAGGGCCGGTTCAGCCGCGGAATCCCAGCAGGCCGTGCAGGATCGAGCCGCGTGACGAGGTCGAGGCCGCCTTGGTGGTGAGGGGCTTCGGGTCGGGGGTCTTCTTGCAGACCGCGTCGGCGGTGCCGTCCCCGTGCGGGACCGTGCCGTCGGCCAGGTAGGCGGCGAGGTAGGTGTCCAGGCAGGTGTTGCCGCTGAGCGTGATGCCGTGGTTGCCGCCGCCCTGTTCCACGACCAGGCTGGAGCCGGCCAGCAGCCGGTGGACCGTGACGCCGCCCTGGTAGGGGGTGGCCGCGTCGTCCGTCGCCTGGAAGAGGAGGACCGGCGGGAGCTTGCCGCCCGCGATGTCCGTCGGCCGCAGCGTCTTCGTCGGCCAGTACGCGCACGCCGCGTTGTACCAGGCGTTGTTCCAGACCATGAACGGCGCCTTCTCGTACGCCGCCCAGTTGTCCTTGCGCCACTGGTTCCAGTCCCGCGGCCAGGAGGAGTCCCGGCACTGCACGGCCGCGTAGACGCTGAAGCCGTTGTCGCCGGACGCGTCGACGGCGGCGAAGTTCTCGTACGCCTCGACCAGCGCCGCCGTCTTCTTGCCGTGTACGTACGCGGAGAACGCCTCGGCCAGGTAGGGCCAGTAGCCGTTGTAGTAGCCGCCGGGGATGAAGGTGTCCTCCAGCTCGGCGGCGCCCACCTTGCCGCCCGCCGGTTTCTTCGCCAGCGCGGCCCGCATGGCGTACCACTCGGCCTCGACCTTCTCCGGGTCGGTGCCGAGCTTGTACGTGGAGTCGTACTTCGCGATCCACGCCATCAGCGCGCGCTGGCGGTCGTTGAACGCGTAGTCCTGGCTCATGTTGTCGTCGTACCAGACGCCCGTGGGGTCCACGATCGAGTCCAGCACCAGGCGGCGGACCCGGTCCGGGTGCAGCTTCGCGTAGACCGCGCCCAGGTAGGTGCCGTAGGAGTAGCCGAAGTAGCTGATCTGCCGGGCCCCGAGGGCCTGGCGGATCGAGTCCATGTCCTGTGCCGCGCTGACCGTGTCGAGGTACGGCAGCAGGTTCGCGTACTTCTTGCCGCAGGCCGCCGCGAACGACTGCACCCGCTTGAGGTTCGCCTGTTCGAGGGCGGGGGTGGCCGGGACCGAGTCGGGACGCACCGGCTTGAAGTGGCCGGGCGCGCAGTCGATCGCCGGAGTGCTCCTGCCGACCCCGCGCGGGTCGAAGCCGATGACGTCGTACCGGGCGGCGACCTTCTTGGGCAGCGTGGACGCCACGAAGCCCGCGAGGGCCAGCCCGCTGCCGCCGGGGCCGCCGGGGTTGACCAGCAGCGGGCCCTGCGAGGCCGACGCGGTGTGCGGGACGCGGGAGAGGGCGAGGGTGATCTGCTTCCCGCGCGGGTTGCGGTGGTCGAGGGGCACCCTGACCGTGCCGCACTGGAGCGTCGGGTAGTCGGTGGTGCCACACTTCTTCCAGGTCACCGGGGACACCTGGACGGGGGCTCGGGCGGTGGCGCTCGCGGGCAGGGCGGTGACCGAACCGGCCACGACAGCGGCTGCGGCGCACAGCACGGCTGCGCGTGTTCGCATGGGGTCCTCCCAGGACGGAGGGTCGCGGACCGCACGTGCCACGGTCCTCGCCGCATCGTCCCGGCAACGGCCCCCGGAAGAACCCGTTCTGACGATTAATGACCCAATTGGTCCGCGGCTTGCGCCCGAACGCCCCCCCGCGGTCGCGAACGCGCTCAGAGCAGCGTGAGCTGGGTCGGCTCCGGCACGACGGGCTCCTCGACCGCCGCCGGTACCGGGATCCGGCGCGGGGTGACCGACCGGTTCGGCCCGATGCCGTACTCCTGGGCCAGCTCGTGGACCTGGCGGGTGATCCGGCGCTGGTACCACTTGGGCGCGTAGGCGCCCTCCGCGTACAGCCGCTCGTAGCGCCGCACCAGATGCGGGTGATGCGCCGCGAGCCAGCTCATGAACCACTCGCGGGCGCCGGGCCGCAGGTGCAGCACCAGGGGTGTCACCGAGGTGGCCCCGGCCGCCGCGATCGCCCGCACGGTGGCCCGGAGCTGGGCCGGGTGGTCGCCGAGGAAGGGGATCACCGGCGCCATCAGGACCCCGCAGCCGACACCGGCCTCGGCGAGGGCGCGTACGACGTCCAGGCGGCGCTCGGGGGCCGGGGTGTCCGGCTCCACGGTGCGCCACAGCTCGGGGTCGACGAAGCCGACCGAGACCGAGATGCCGACGTCCGTGACGTCCGCCGCCCGGCGCAGCAGGTCGAGGTCGCGCAGGATCAGGGTGCCCTTGGTCAGGATCGAGAACGGGTTCGCGTGCTCGGTGAGGGCGGAGATGATGCCCGGCATCAGCCGGTAGCGGCCCTCGGCGCGCTGGTAGCAGTCGACGTTGGTGCCCATCGCGACGTGGTCGCCGAGCCAGCGGCGCGAACCCAGCTGCCGGCGGAGCAGTTCCGGCGCGTTCACCTTGACCACGATCTGGGTGTCGAAACCGATCCCGGTGTCCAGGTCCAGATAGCTGTGGGTCTTGCGGGCGAAGCAGTACACACACGCGTGCGTGCAGCCCCGGTACGGGTTCACCGTCCACTCGAACGGCATCCGCGACGCCCCTGGCACCCGGTTGATGATCGACCGCGCCCGCACCTCGTGGAACGTGATCCCACGGAACTCGGGCGTGTCGAAGGTACGGGTCGTGACCGCGTCCGCGCCGAACAGCGCGGTGCCGGTCCGGCCGGGTCCGGTCTCCTCGGTGAGGTTCTCCCAGCGCATGACGCCTCCTCGGTAGCACTGCCCCAGAGAATAGAACATCTGTTCCCATGATCGTGCGAACGATCTGTGGAGACCGCGCGGACACCGTTTCCGACCGCTTCCGGCACCCCGATTTGGGCGGCCGGGCGGCGGGGTGGTTGGCTTGGCGCAACCCCGAGAACTCAGGTGCTGGAGGAAAGCGATGGCGCAGGTCGAGGCCACTACGGAACGGGTCGTCGCCGCGGACGCGGAGAAGGTGTTCGACACCCTCGCCGACTACAGCGGCACGCGCGCGAACCTGCTCACGGAGCACTTCAGCGAGTACGAGGTGCGCGAGGGCGGCGACGGCGAGGGCACCCTGGTCCACTGGAAGCTCCAGGCCACCAGCAAGCGGGTCCGGGACTGCCTCCTGGAGGTCAGCGAGCCCACCGACGGCGAGCTGGTCGAGAAGGACCGCAACTCCTCCATGGTCACCACCTGGCGCGTCACCCCGGCCGGTGAGGGCAAGGCCAAGGTCGTCGTCCACACCACCTGGCAGGGCGCCGGCGGCATCGGCGGCTTCTTCGAGAAGACCTTCGCGCCCAAGGGCCTCGGCCGGATCTACGACGGGATCCTCGACAAACTCGCCACCGAGGTCGAGAAGTAACCTCCCGGGAATCCAGGCCTGTTGGCCCCTCACCGGTTCGAGTGGATCTCCGGTCCGACCGGTCTCGTGCCGTAACTCGTCGTGCTTGCTCGCAGTTGTCGCCCTACGGGAAATAAGGCGGCAATTGTGCGCAGGCGCGACGAGGGGAGCGGTACGTGGGCGGAACGACGCTGGTGCAGTACGAGGAACCGGCCGCGGCACCCGTGGACGCCCCCGTACCGGAACCCGCCCCGGTCTCCGGACTCGGGCCGCGCCGCACCCGGCTGGTGTTCTGCGGGCTGATGCTCGCCCTGCTCCTCGCCGCGCTGGACCAGATGATCGTGGCCACCGCGCTGCCGAAGATCGTCGGCGAACTGCACGGCCTCGACAAGATGTCCTGGGCGATCACCGCCTACCTGCTCACCGCCACCATCGGCCTCCCCGTCTACGGCAAGCTCGGCGACCTCATCGGCCGCAAGGGCGTCTTCCAGTTCGCGATCCTGGTCTTCGCCGTCGGCTCCGCGCTGGCCGGACGGGCGCAGAGCATGGACCAGTTGATCGCCTTCCGCGCCGTCCAGGGAGTCGGCGCGGGCGGGTTGATGATCGGCGTGCAGACGATCATCGCCGACATCGTGCCGCCCCGGCAGCGTGGCCGCTTCATGGGCCTGATCGGCGCCGCCTTCGGCCTCGCCTCCGTCGCCGGACCGCTGCTCGGCGGATACTTCACCGACCACCTGTCCTGGCGCTGGTGCTTCTACGTCAACGTCCCCTTCGGGCTGGTCACCCTGGCCGTCGTCACCCTCGTACTGAAGCTGCCGAGGCACCGGGCCCGCGCCCGTTTCGACGTGCTGGGCGCGCTGTTGCTCGCCGCCGCCTCCACCTGCCTGGTACTGCTGACCAGTTGGGGCGGCACGGACTACGCGTGGGGCTCGCGCGTCATCATCGGGCTGGGGGCCGGCGCGGCGGTCGCCGCAGGACTGTTTCTCGTCGTCGAGCACCACGCGGTCGAACCCCTCATCCCGCCACGGCTGTTCCGGGACTCCGTCTTCAACGTGAGCAGCCTGGTCGGACTGGTCATCGGCGTCGCCCTGTTCGGTGCCGCCAGCTATCTGCCGACCTTCCTCCAGATGGTCGACGGCGCCTCGGCGACCGGGTCCGGACTGCTGATGCTGCCCATGATGGGCGGGATCGTCGGCGCCTCGGTCGTCGCGGGACAGCTCATCAGTCACACCGGGCACTACCGGATCTACCCGGTGCTCGGCGGGGGAGTGTCGGTCGTCGGCATGTGGCTCCTGTCCCGCCTCGAAGTCGGCACCCCGCGCTGGCAGTACAGCATCTGGATGGCCGTCCTCGGCGCCGGGATCGGCATGGTGATGCCGGTGCTCGTGCTCGCCGTGCAGAACTCCGTACGCCCCGCCGACCTCGGCACCGCCACCAGCGCCAACAACTACTTCCGGCAGATCGGCGGGAGCGTCGGCGCCGCCGTCTTCGGCACCCTCTTCGCCGACCGGCTCACCGACGCCCTGCACGAACGTCTCCCCGCCCAGGCCGGCGCCCGCCTGCCCGACCCCCAGTCCATCACCCCGCAGCTCGTCCACGCGCTGCCCCCGGCGCTGCGCGACGCCTACATCCGCGCCTACGCCGACGCCATGCCCCGGATCTTCCTCTACCTGGTCCCGGTGCTCGTCCTCGGCCTGCTCGTGGCCTGCTTCCTCAAGGAGAAACCGCTGGTGTCCCATCCCATCGCAGAAACGGGATCCGAAGCCGTGAACGCCCCGATCCCGCAGACCCGGTCGCCGCACACCGGCGCCGGGATCCCCGTCTGCGGCACGGTGCAGCACCCCGACGGGACCGTGGTGCCCCGTGCCGCGCTCACCCTCATCGACGCCGTCGGCCGGCAGATCGGCCGGGGCGCCAGCGCCGAGGACGGCCGCTACGCCCTGGCCACGCCCGGCTCCGGGTCGTACGTCCTGATCGCCGCCGCCGGCGGGCACCAGCCGCAGGCAGTCACGGTGACCGTCGGCGAGCGGCCCGTCGAGCTGGACGTCGTCCTCGGCGGTGCCGGGCGGCTCGCGGGCAGCGTGGTCACCGCCGACGGCACTCCGGTACGGGACGCCACCGTCACCCTCACCAACGTGCACGGCGAGGTCGTCGCCAGTGTCCGCAGCGGCCGTGAGGGCGGCTATGTCATCAGCGAGCTGGTGGCCGGCGAGTACACCCTCGCCGGCAGCGCCCCCGCCTTCCGCCCGGCCGCCCTCCCGGTCACCGTCCAGGCCTCCCGGGAGACCCGGCAGAACGTCGAACTCGCGGGCGGCGCCGTGCTGAAGGGCACCGTCCGGGCGGGCGGCGGCCGGCCCGTGGAGGACGCGCGGGTGACGCTGCTCGACGCCGCCGGGAACGTGGTGGACACCCTCACCACCGGTGCCGACGGAACGTTCCGGTTCGTGGACCTGTCCTCCGGCGAGTACACCGTCATCGCCGCCGGTTACCCGCCGGTCGCCACCGTGCTCCAGGTCGCGGGCGGCGGCCGTACCGAACGCGATCTCCAGCTCGGCCACGAGGACTGACAGAGCACGGAAGAGGAGGGAAGAGGAGGGAAGAGGAGGGAAGAGGAGGGAAGAGGAGGGAACCGCGCGCCGCTCGGGGGCGCCGACCTGCGCACCCGGGCGATCCGGTGAAACCAATTCCAGGATTGCCACACATCGCAACCGGCGGCCACCGTACGGTAGTGACGGGCGGCACAGATCTTTTGCGGAGCCGTGGGGAGAGAGGGCCTGGGCCATGGACCATGGCAGCGAGCGGGACGCACATCCCAGCCTCGGTGCTGGGGACGGCGCTCCGGGCCGCATCCCCCTGGCCGTGGTCGTCGTCGACCGCGACGGCCGGGTCTCCCACTGGAGCACCGGCGCCCGGCGGCTCTTCGGTGCCGCCAAGGAAGACGCCATCGGCCGCTCCGTCCTCGACCTGCTGCCCGTCTCCGGCGCGCTGCCCGACGACGACGAGATCACCCCGTACGGCGCCTACGCGGCGTACGACGGCCTCGGACCCGACCTGGAGTCCTCCCTCGACGGACGGCTGAACTTCCCGGCCGCCGGCCGCGCCCGGATCACCGTGCCCGACCAGGACCGCGCCGATGTGCTCTGGTGGGCCTACCCGCTGGTCGGTCCTGGCGACGAACGGCTGCTGGTGCTCGCCGCCGACGCCGAGCGGCTGCGCCGGGCCGAACACGACGAGGGCATCGCCTTCGAGCGCATCGCGCCCGGCTTCGCCCTGCACACCGACTTCCCCGGCGCCGAGGAACTGGCCCGCAGGCTCCCCGAGATCCTGCCCAGCATGAGCGTCGACGAAAGCGCCCGGATCGTCGCCCAGGTCCTCGAACTCGGCTACCCCATCCTGGAGTTCAGTCAGAACGACCGGGTGCCCGTGACCCCCGACTGGGGCGTCGCCCGGCGCACCGAGCGGATGGCCCGCCGCGAGCGGGCCGCCCGGGTGGCCGCCCAGGGCCTGCCGGTGCCCGTCGAACTCGCCGACGACGAGGGCGAGGACCTGGAGTACGCGGCCGTCCGCGAGCGCCTGGAGTTCCTCAACGAGGTCAGCGGGAAGATCGGCACCTCGCTCGACCTGTCCCGCACCATCGTCGAGGTCAGCAGAGCCGTCGTACCCCGCTTCACCGATGTCGCCGGCACCTATCTGCGCGAACAGGTCGTCGCCGGCGAGGAGTTCGCGGACGGCGTGCCCGACACCACCACCATGTGGCACCGGGTCGCCCTGGAGCACACCGACGAACCCGGCCGCTGGGACGACGTCGTCCCGGTCGGCGAGGCCATGCCGTTCCCGGCGCACACCCCGTTCTTCCAGTGCATGACCACCGGCGAGCCGGTCCTGGTGCCGCGGATCAGCGTGGAGATGGGCCACGCCATCGCCTCCCAGTTCGAGAAGCGCGACATCCGGCCGCTGATCACCGGCCGCTCGATGCTGGTCGTACCGCTGAAGGCACGCAATGTCGTGCTCGGCTTCATGATCCTGCTGCGCCACCCCGAGCGCGAGATGTTCAACGACATGGACCGGGTCACCGGCGCCGAACTCGCCGCCCGCGCCGGGCTCGTGCTCGACAACGCGCGCATGTACACCTACCAGGAGAGCGTCGCCGAGACCCTCCAGGACAGCATGCTGCCGCACATCCCGCCGCGCATGGCGGGCTGCGACATCGCCACCCGCTACCTGCCGGGCACCCTGCTCGGCCGCGTCGGCGGCGACTGGTTCGACTCCGTGAAACTGCCCGGCGCCCGCACCGCCCTGGTGGTCGGCGACGTGATGGGCCACGGCCTCAACTCGGCCGCGATGATGGGCCAGTTGCGGACCGCCGTCCAGACGATGGCGGCCCTGGACCTGCCGCCCGCCCAGCTCCTGCGCAACCTCGACGACCTGGCCCAGCGCCTCGGCGACAGCTACCTCGCCACCTGTCTCTACGCCGTCTACGACCCCATCGAGAGCGAACTGCACCTCGCCAACGCCGGCCACATCCCCCCGGTGCTGGTGAGGGCGGTCGACGGGCGCAGCGAACTCCTCGACCTGCCCACCGGGGCGCCCATCGGCGTCGGCGGGGTCGCCTTCGAGTCGCTGCGGGTGCGCGTCGACCCCGGCGACCGGCTGGTCATGTGCACCGACGGACTGGTGGAGATGCGCGGCGAGGACATCGGCGTCGGCCTCGCCACCCTGTGCGAGTCCGCCGCCCACCCGGCCGCCTCCATGGACGACGCCTGCGACACCATCATCCGCGCCCTGAACACCCGCGGCGGTCGCAAGGACGACGTGGCCCTGCTGATGGCCCGCCTCAACGGCATCGAGCCGGAGGACGTCGCCGAATGGCGGCTCGCCCTGGACCCGGCCGAGGTCCGCCGCGCCCGCGCCGCCGTCCGCGAACAGCTCCACGACTGGGGCCTGGCCCGGCTCGCCGACCCCGCCGAACTGATGGTCAGCGAACTCGTCACCAACGCCGTCCGGCACTCCCACAGCCGCCCGGTCCAGCTCCGGCTGATACGCGGCGAGACCCTGCTGTGCGAGGTCGATGACGACGACCACACCCTGCCGACCCTGCTCAGCGCCGAACCCGGCGACGAGGCGGGACGCGGACTGCGGGTGGTCTCCACCCTCGCCCGGGAGTGGGGCACCAGCCGTACGGCCGCCGGGAAGACCGTCTGGTTCGAACTCACCGCCCGGCGCCGCTGACCCGGGCGCGCCGCGGCTCCGGGGGCGCACATCCGTCGAACGCGGGGTGAAGGAACGCGCCGGGCGCTTGTGGCCGAAACCTGCGCAGGGTAAACCGTACTGGCCCGTCACTTACGACGGGTCATACGCGGCTGCATCCTGGGGAGTTGGGCCATGAGCGTGACGAGTAGATACCGGAATGCCTGGGAGGGCTTCTGGCGCGAGGCGCCCGAAGAACCGGGGGCGGTGTTCTGGGACGCCGAACCGGCCGTGACCGCCGCCGTCCATGTCGCCCTCTTCGAACCCCACCTCACCGACCCCGGCCTGCCCCTGGTCGACCTCGGCTGCGGCAACGGCACCCAGACCCGTTTCCTCGCAGAGCGCTTCCCGCACGTCCTCGGCACCGACATCGCCGAGGCCGCCCTGGACCACGCCCGGCACGCCGACCCGGGCGGACAGGCCGGCTACCGGCTGCTCGACGCGGCCGAGAAGAGCGAGGCCCAGGCCCTGCACGCGGAGCTCGGCGACGCCAACCTCTACATGCGGGGCGTCCTGCACCAGTGCGAACCCGACGACCGGCAGCCGGTGATCGACGCCATCGCCACCCTCGTCGGCAGCCGCGGCCGGGCCTTCCTCGTCGAGCTCTCCGAGGCCGCCCGGCCCGTCCTCGGCGGCCTCGCCCAGAGCCCGTCGGGACCGCCCCCCAAGCTCGCCCCGGTCTTCCGGCACGGCATCGCCCCCGGCGAGGTCGACGACGCCGCGGTCCCCGAGTACCTGCGCAACGCCGGCCTCACCGTCCTCGCGAGCGGCGAACTTCCCCTGACCACCACCGAGTCCACACCGGACGGCGAGCTGATCGTTCTGCCGTCGAAGTGGGTGCTGGCGGGCCGCGAGAGCTGAGGAACGGATGGTGCCGTGACCCGCGGCGCGGAGCAGGATCGGGCGTCGAGCGGTGGATAGCCGCCCGCCGGGAAGGGGTCCGGGGCGGCAGGGCGCAGCCCGGTGGTCCCGGTGCGGGCGGCTCGGTGTGCGGGAGTCCGGCCGCTGCCGGATGGTGGGGAGATGCGGACGTCCGATGTGATGAGCGAGGCGGACTTCCGGTCCTTGTACCGGCGGCTGAGGGAGTCGGCGCCCGGCGGCGCGCACCGGAGCGCCTTGGAGACGATCACCGGGGCGCAGGTGCTGGCGGCCGTCCGCGAGGTGCGGTCCGGACGTGCGGTGTCGCTGGCGGCCCCCGTGAACACGCGGACCGCGCCGGATGACCCGGATCCGGCCGAGCACCGGCTGATCGCTCCGGCCGGTGGCCACCCCCGTGCCCGAGGCCTGGATTTCGCACGTGACCGTCTCGCCATGAACATCCACGGCGACGTGGACTCCCACCTCGACGCGCTGTGCCACGTCATCTACGACGGCACGCTGCACGGCGGCCTGCCGGCCGCGGACGTGCTCTCACCGGACGGCGCCGGCGCCCTCTCCGTCGACCTGGCCCGCGACGGCATCGTGGGCCGCGGGGTGCTCCTCGACATTCCCCGGCTGCACGGCGTCCCCTGGCTCGAACCCGGGTCGCGGGTGGCCGCCGCCGACCTCGTCGCCGCGGAGGCCGGGCAGGGGGTCCGGGTGGGCAGGGGCGACATCGTTCTCGTGCGGGTCGGACACCGTCTGCGGCGCGAGGAACTCGGCCCCTGGGACGTGTCCGCCGGCCGTGCCGGGCTCCATCCGGACGCCATGGCGTTCCTGGCGGAGCGGGAGGTGTCCGTGCTCGGGAGCGACGGCAACAACGACACGGCCCCCAGCGCCGTGCAGGGGGTCGAGTTCCCCGTGCATGTGCTCGCCGTGCACGCGCTGGGACTGCATCTGCTCGACTATCTGCGGTTCGAGGATCTCGCGCCGGTCTGCGCGCGGGAGGGCCGCTGGTCCTTCCTCTGCGTGATCGCTCCGCTGCGGCTGGCTTCGGCCACCGGTTCCCCGGTCAATCCGCTCGCCGTCCTGTGACGGGTGACCCCGCGCGCCCGTCCGTGCGCGCGCGGTCCCCGGCGCACCCGCATGGCCCAACTCGCCGGGCATACCGCCCGGAGATACGTTGGTGAACGGGGACGGACACCGGCCGGGAGCGGCTGTCTCCGCCACCCCGGCAGGACCGGACAAGGCTCCGAGGGCGGTGGCCGGTATGACCGAAGCGCAGCACTACGACGTCATCGTCATCGGTACCGGTGCCGGCGGCGGCACCATCGCGCACCGGCTGGCGGGCACGGGAAAGCGGATCCTCCTTCTCGAACGCGGCGGCTATCTGCCCCGTGAACGCGACAACTGGGACTCCACCGCGGTCTTCGTCAAGGGCAAGTACCGAGCTCCGGAATTCTGGTTCGACCGGAACGGCGACCGATTTCCGCCCGAGGTCAACTACTACGTCGGCGGCAACACCAAGTTCTACGGCGCCGCCCTCTTCCGCCTGCGCCCGGAGGACTTCGGCGAGATCCGTCACCACGACGGCATCTCCCCCGCCTGGCCACTGCGCTACGAGGACTTCGAGCCCTACTACACGCAGGCCGAACACCTCTACCTCGTGCACGGCCGGCACGGCGAGGATCCCACCGAGGGCCCCACCAGTGCCCAGTACGCCTGTCCGCCGGTCCAGCACGAGCCGCGCATCGAGCAGCTCGGCCACGACCTGGAGAAGCAGGGGCTGCACCCCTTCCACCTCCCGATCGGCGTGAATCTCACCCAGGACGACCGGGGCCGGGCCGTCCGCACCAGCGCCTGCATCCGCTGCGACCGCGTCGACGGCTTCCCCTGTCTGCTCGGCGCGAAGTCCGACGCCCAGGTCATCTGCGTCGACCCCGCCCTGGAACACCCCAACGTCGAGATGGTCACGCATGCGGACGTACGGCGCCTCGAGACGGATGCGAACGGCCGGAGCGTCACCAAGGTCGTCGCCACCGTGGGGGACGGGGACCCCGCCACCGTGGAGTTCGGCGCCGACATCGTGATCGTGGCCTGCGGTGCCGTCAACTCCGCCGTCCTGCTGCTGCGTTCGGCCGACGACCGGCATCCGCGGGGGCTGGCCAACAGCTCCGACGTGGTGGGCCGGCACTACATGCGGCACAACAACATGGCTCTCATGGCCGTGTCCAGGGAACCCAACGACACCAAGTTCCAGAAGACCCTGGCGCTGCACGACTGGTACCTGGGATCCGACGACTGGGACTACCCCCTGGGCGGGATCCAGATGCTCGGCAAGTCCGACTCCGAGCAGATCCACGGCGAAGCGCCCCGCTGGGCCGGGGCGGTCGCGCCGGACATGCCGTTCGAGGTGCTGGCCCACCACGCGGTCGACTTCTGGCTGTGCGGGGAGGACCTGCCGGACGCCGGCAACCGGGTCACCCTGGACCGGGACGACCAGATCCACCTCGCCCTCGACGAGAAGAACAACATCGCCGGGCTGGAGCGCCTGCGGCACAAACTGCAGGGCCTGCTCAGCCACTTGGGCATGCACGAACACCAGCTTCTGTCGCGCAGCATCTACCTGCACAAGGGGATGCCCATCGGCGCCACGGCGCACCAGGCGGGCACGGTCCGCTTCGGCAGCGACCCCGCCGACTCGGCCCTGGACGTCAACTGCAAGGCCCACGACCTCGACAACCTCTACGTCGTCGACACGAGCTTCTTCCCGAGCATCGGAGCGGTCAATCCCTCGCTGACCGCCATGGCCAACGCCCTGCGGGTCGGCGACCACATCGCGGAGCGACTGCAATGACCCCCCGCCCCCGGGCCGACTCCACCCCGAGCAGGGGACCAGCAAGGAGACCGCAATGGACCGCTACCCGCCCATCGCCGACCACGGCCTCATCGGGGACCTGCAGACCACCGCTCTGGTGTCGTCCCACGGCGTGATCGACTGGTTCGCGGCGCCGCGCTTCGACTCGCCCAGCGTCTTCGCCGCCCTGCTCGACCACGACGGCGGCGGCTACTTCCTGCTCGCGCCGGAGCACCCCGAAGGGACCTGGAAACAGCTCTACTACCCGGACACCGCCCTCCTGGTGACCCGCTTCATGTCACCCGACGGAGTCGGCGAGATCCTCGACTACATGCCGGTCCAGCCGGGTTCGAAGGCGACCGACCGGCACCAGCTGGTGCGTGTCGCCCGCACGGTGCGCGGCACCGTGCGATTCGAGCTCGTCTGCCGGCCGCGGTTCGACTACGCGCGGGCCGGCCACCGGCTCGACCTGACACCGGAGCGGGCGACGTTCCACGCCCCGGGCGCGACCGCGCACCTGCAGAGCGACATCCCGTTCGAACAGGACGGGCAGGACGTCCGGGGCACCATCACGCTCCACGCCGGAGAGGCGGCCGCCGCGGTGTTCACCATGTGCCCGCCGGGCGGACAGGCGCCACCGCCCCTCACCACCGAGCGGATCACCGAAGACGCCTGGGACAACATCAACTTCTGGCAGCTGTGGGTGCGCACCTCGCGCTACCGCGGCCGTTGGACGGACATGGTGCACCGCTCCGCCATCACGCTCAAGCTCCTGACCTACGCCCCCACGGGCGCACCGGTCGCCGCCGCCACCATGGGGCTGCCCGAGCAGGTCGGCGGCGAGCGCAACTGGGACTACCGGTACACCTGGGTCCGGGACGGGTCCCTGTCGATCCGGGCCCTGCTCGATCTCGGCTTCGTGGACGAGGCGACCAGTTTCATCCGATGGCTCGGCGACCGCCTGCACGCCCACGAGGGACGGGACGGCGAACCCCTGCAGATCATGTACCGGGTGGACGGCGACCCGCATCTGACGGAGGAGATCCTGCAGCACTTCGAGGGGTACCGCGGCTCGTACCCGGTCCGGGCCGGCAACGCCGCCTCCGACCAGCTGCAGCTCGACATCTACGGCGAGGCCCTGTACGGCCTGGCCGAGGGCCGTGAGGTCGGCGAGCACGCTGGCTATCACGGGTGGAAGGGCCTCGCGGCCACCCTGGACTGGCTCGCCGACTCCTGGGACCGGCCCGACGAAGGGATCTGGGAGACCCGGGGCGGCCGCAAGGACTTCACCTACAGCCGGGTGATGTGCTGGACCGCCTTCGACCGCGGCCTGAAGCTGGCGGCCGAGTTCAGCAGGCCGGCCGACACCGTGCGCTGGACCCGCGCCCGGGACGAGATCCTGGACCAGGTCATGGAACGCGGCTGGAACGACAAGGAGCAGGCCCTCGTCCAGTACTACGGGGGCGACGTCCTGGACGCGTCCCTCCTGCTCGCGCCCCGGGTCGGATTCATCTCCCCCCGAAGCCCCGCCTGGCTCACCACCCTGGACGCCATGGACCGCGTCCTCGTCTCCGACAGCCTGGTCTACCGCTACGACCCCCAGGCGTCTCCCGACGGACTGCGCGGTACCGAGGGAACGTTCAGCCTCTGCACGTTCCTGTACGTCGACGCCCTCGCCCGCGCCGGGCGGCTCGCCGAGGCCCGGTACGCCTTCGAGAAGATGCAGACGTACGCCAACCATGTCGGCCTGTTCGCCGAGGAGATCGGCCCGAGCGGAGAACAACTCGGGAATTTCCCGCAGGCTTTCACCCATCTGTCCCTCATCATGGCCGCCACGACACTCAATGACGCGCTCGACCGGCTCTGGCAGCGCTGATCGGGCGAAGATCCTCGGCCGGTCGGCCCAACGCGGACTCGTCCGCGACGCCGCTCCCCGTCCACGGTGTTTGGGTGGCGCCTGAACCTCCGGGTCACGGCCCGGCTGATCCGGGCCACGCAGTGGAGGAGACAGACATCGTGAGTGCCACCGAGGTCGCGCCGCGGAACGTGATCCCCGCGCATCTGCTCAAGGGGCAGAAGGCGCTGGTCACCGGCGCCAACTCCGGGATCGGCCGGGCCACGGCCGTCGCCCTGGGCCGGGCCGGGGCCGACGTGGTCGTGAACTACGTGGCCGGACGCGAGGACGCCGAGCAGGTCGTCGAGGAGATCACCTCCTTCGGCGTGCGGGCGGCGGCCTACGAGGCGGACGTGTCAGACGAGGCCCAGGTCGTGGCGATGATGGACCGCATGGTCCAGGAGTTCGGCACGATCGACATCCTGGTCGCCAACGCCGGACTGCAACGCGACGCCCCGTTCACCGAGATGACCGTCGCCCAGTGGCAGAAGGTGCTGGACGTCAACCTCACGGGTCAGTTCCTGTGCGCGCGCGAGGCGACGAAGGAGTTCGTCCGGCGCGGTGTCGTACCCGAGGTCTCGCGCGCCGCCGGAAAGATCATCTGCATGAGTTCGGTGCACCAGATCATCCCGTGGGCCGGACACGTGAACTACGCCTCCTCCAAGGGCGGCGTCCAGATGATGATGGAGACCCTCGCCCAGGAACTCGCCCCGAAGAAGATCCGGGTGAACGCGGTCGCCCCCGGGGCCATCAAGACCCCCATCAACCGCAGCGCCTGGGAGACCCCGGAGGCCCAGAAGGACCTCCTGCGGCTGATCCCCTACGACCGGGTCGGCGACCCCGAGGACATCGCCTACGCGGTCGTCGGCATCGCCTCCGACCTCATGGACTACGTCGTGGGCACCACCCTCTACGTGGACGGCGGGATGACCCTCTTCCCCGGCTTCGCCACCGGCGGCTGACCCGCCCCGTTCCCGTCGGCCCATCTGCCGGCCCAGCCGTCGGCCCACCGAGAGACGCCCATGCACTTCACGGTCACGCTGCTGGCGGACACGCCGGCGCAGATGCTCCCGGCCAGATCCCAGATGGCCTTCACCCTCGCCTCCCACATCATCCTGGTACCGCTGGGCGTGGCGCTGCCGCTGATCACACTGATCATGCACGGCTACGGCCTGCGCCGCGGTGACGAGACCGCGCTGCTGCTGGCGCGCCGCTGGTCGGCGGTGATGGCGGTCCAGTTCGCCATCGGCGTCGTCACCGGCACCGTGCTCTCCTTCGAGTTCGGGCTGCTGTGGCCGGGCATGATGGGCCGCTGGGGCGACGTCTTCGGCATCGGCTTCGGGGTCGAGGCCTGGGCCTTCTTCCTGGAGGCCGTCCTCATCGCCGTCTACCTCTACGGCTGGCGACGGCTGCCCGCCCGCACCCACTTCCTGCTCGCACTGCCCCTGCCCCTCGCGGCCCTGCTCGGCGCCTTCGGCATCCTGGCCGCCAACTCGTGGATGAACACCCCGCGGGGCTTCACCCTCGACTCCGCAGGCAACCCGGTCGACGTGAAGATCTGGAAGGCGGTCTTCACCCCCATGTTCGGCCCGCAGTACTGGCACTTCGTCATGGCGATGTTCGTGACGGCGGGCTATGTCGTGGCCGGCGTCTACGCCGTCGGATGGCTGCGCGGACGCCGGGACCGGTACCACCGCCTCGGTTTCACGATCCCCTTCACGCTGGCCGCGGTGTGCACACCGGTGCAGTTCATGCTCGGTGACTCCATCGCCCGGCAGGTCTTCCAGAAGCAGCCGGTGAAGTTCGCGGCCACGGAGATCGTCTGGAAGACCGACACCCATGTCCCGGAGTACCTGTTCGGCCGGCTCCAGCCGGACGGGACGATCCGCGGCGGTATCAGGATCCCCCAACTCGACTCGATCCTCGCCGGTTTCCGCCCGGACACCAAGGTCACCGGCCTCACGGCGGTGCCGGCCGGCGACCGGCCGACGACCGCCGAGGCCACCATCACCCACTTCGCGTTCGACACCATGGTCGGCCTGGGCTCGCTGCTGCTCCTGCTCGCGCTCTGGTACGCCCTGGTATGGCTGCGCCGCCGTCGGCTGCCGGTCTCCCCGTGGTTCTACCGCGGTGCCGCGTGCGCGGGCGTGGCCGCCGTCGCCGCCGTCGAATGCGGCTGGATCACCACCGAGGTGGGGCGCCAGCCGTGGATCGTGTACCAGAACATGCGCGTCGCGCAAGCGGTGACGACCACCCGTGCGACCAGCCTGTGGATCATGTTCGGGCTGGTGGTCGTGGTGTACGTCGTCGTCTTCGGGTCGTTCCTGGTGGTGCTGCTCAAGATGCGCACGCGGTGGCGGCTCGCCGACGAGGGCGGCGGACCGCAGGCCCCGGCTCCGCAGGAGGCACCGGAGACGGACACGCCGTACGGGCCGCGCTCCACGGCCGGGTCCGGGGGCGACGCAGGCGCCTCGTCCACCGGAGGCCGGAGGTGATCGCCGGAGTCATGGCGGTCGTACTGCTGCTCGCGGTCGCCGCCTACGCCTGCGGCGGGGGCACCGACTACGGAGCCGGATTCTGGGACCTGACCGCGGGCGGGGCGGAACGCGGCAGGCGCGCGCGTCGGCTGATCGACCAGGCGATGGCTCCGGTCTGGGAGGTCAACAACGTCTGGCTGATCTTCGTACTGGTCATCATGTGGACGGGCTTCCCCGGGTTCTTCCAGCGGGTGTTCACGGCGATGTGGCTGCCGCTGGCGCTCGCCGCCGTCGGCACGGTGCTCCGCGGGGCCGGCTTCGCCCTGCGCAGGCCCCTGACCAGGCTGGCCGGCCGGCGTCTGTACGGTGCGATGTTCGCCGTCTCCTCGCTGCTCACGCCGTTCTTCCTGGGCGCCGCGGCCGGGGGAGTGGCCTCCGGCCGGGTGACCGCGGCCACGACGGCGTCGACGGACGCCTGGGCCAACCCCACCTCGCTGCTGTTCGGCCTGCTCGCCGTGGCGACCACGGCCCTGCTCGGTGCCGTGTTCCTGGCCGCGGACGCCCGGCGCTTCGCCGCGCCGGACCTCGACGGCCACTTCCGGCGGCGGGCCCTGGCGGCCCTGGCGGTCGTCGCCGTACTCGCCGTGATCACCCTGGTCGTCACGCACGGGGACGCCCCCCATGTGTGGCACGGGCTCACCCACGGCGTGGGGCTCGTCTTCGTGATCGTGTCGGCACTGGCCACGCTCGCCACCGGATGGCTGCTCACCCGCCCCTCCGCGCACTGGTCGCGGGTCACGGCCGTCGGCGTGGTGGCGTCGGCCGTCCTCGCCTGGGGCATGGCCCAGCGCCCCTACCTGATCCCGACCTCGCTCACCGTCGCCGACGGAGCGGGCGCGCACACGACTCTGCGCTGGCTCGGTCTCGTCACCCTCGTCGCCGTCGTGCTGATCTTTCCCGCGGTCGCCCTGCTCTACTGGCTGGACACCCATGGTGTGCTGGAGGAGCTCACCGACGCCGAGCTGCGGCGCGGCGGCACGACGGGTGAGGAGGGGTGACCCTGGCGGCGAACCACCGGTGAGCCTCGGTCACCGCACGCAGCGCCGTCGCCGGGACCTGCTCCCGGTCGCCGGACGCGTCGATGGTGACGCCCGGCTCGTCGGCCTCCAGCGGATCCAGGGCGAGGTGGACGACTTGCCGGACGACGACACGCCGATCACGATCACCACTCGTGAACCGCCGACCGTACTGGTCAAGCGGCGGCCTGCTCGATCTGCAGATGGATCGGACCCCGAAGCACGGGGCTGCGCCGGTACGGCGGCGGGTCGGCGACCAGTCCGGGCCGGTCCAGGCGGCGTACCAGCTCGGTCAGCGCGATCTGGGCCTCCCGCCGGGCCAGCGGGCCGCCGAAGCACAGATGGATGCCGCTGCCGAAGCCGAGGTGCTGGTTCTCCGGGCGATCGGGGTCGAAGCGGTCGGGATCCCGGAACCGGTTCGGATCGCGGCTGCCCGAGGCGAGCATCAGCATGATCTGCGAGCCCTTGGGGATGACGGTGTCGGCGACGGGGATGTCGCTGTACGCCGCCCGCCAGGGAATGATGTGCACCGGGGGCTCGTAGCGCAGCAGTTCCTCGACCAGCGGCACGACCAGGTCCGGGTCGTCGCGCAGCCGCCGCAGCACCTGCGGGTGGCGCAGCAGCGTCAGCATGCCGTTGGTGATCAGGTTGACGGTGGTCTCGTGGCCGGCGATCAGCAGCAGGTTGGCGGTGGCGACGATCTCCTCGTCGGCCATCTGCCCGTCCGGCCCGTCGTCGTGGGCCAGCCGTGACAACAGGTCGTCGCCCGGCTTGCCATGGCGTTGCTCCAGCAGCCCGCCGAGGTACTCACGCAGGTCCTTGCGGGCCTGCACACCCCTGTCGAGTTTCTCCTTCGGGTCGGTCCTGGGGTCGTAGTCGATCGAGTTGACGACGTCGTTCACCCAGACGCTGAACCTCGGTTCGTCCTCGCGCGGCACGCCGAGCAGGCGGCAGATCACGGCGACGGGGAACGGGTAGGCGAAGTCGTCGACGATGTCGATCCGCTCCTTGCCCGCGAAGTCGTCGATGAGACCGCCCACGGTCTCGGACAGCGCGGGCTCCAGGCTCGTCACCAGCCCCGGGGTGTGCGGGGGGCCGAAGTGCCGCATCGCCATCCGCCGCAGGCGGTCGTGGTCGGGCGGGTCCATGTTGATGAACGCGGGCGTGCTCTCGCCCTGAGCCACGGACATCGGCCGCGACAGATTGCGCACGTCGGAGCTCAGATGCGGATCGTGCAGCAGGTCCGCGATCTCGCGGTAGGTGCTGACGACGTAACTGCCGTCCTCCTGCCGGGCCACCGGTGTCCTGCGCAGCTCGGCGTAGAGCGGATACGGGTCGGCCCGGGAGGAGTAGTCGAGGATCCGGTGCAGTGTGTCGGGCATCTCGGTCGTGGTCATCTCGCCTTCCCTCCTACCGGCGGTGCTGCTGCGCGGCCGTGACGCGCCGCTCACCCGGGTCGTGACCGGTGACGACCACGGTGGCGCCCTGGGCGAGCAGGGTGGGGCCGGGGAAGTCGACCGGCACCGGTTTCATGTCGACGGGCTGGTCCGGTGTGGGGCAGGGCGGCGGGAACGGAGCGGCCGTCTCGATCAACCGCCGGTAGTGGTCCAGCCACTTCGCGTTGTTGAAGCTCACCGCGGCGGTGACGCGGCCCTGATAGCCGTACGCGGCGACGAAGCGGTGGTCGGACACCGACCCCTGGGTGACGGCCACCTCGTCGGCGAAGGTCGGCACGCCGACGGACTTTATGTTGACGCCGAACTGGATCGACCAGAACAGCGGGATGGACAGATGGGGCCAGCGGTCCGCCTGGCCGCTGACCATGTTGTGCGCCGCGACCTCGGCCTGCTCCACGGCGTTCGCCCAGTGCTCCAGCGAGATGAGCCGGTACTCGTAGACGGGGTTCGGGCAACGCGCCACGTCTCCGGCGACGAAGACGTCGTCGGTGATCAGGCCGTCGAGGGTGAGGGCGCGGCATCCCGTGTCACAGGCGATTCCCCAGACGCCGGCCGCCAGGCCCGAGCCCCGCAGCCACTCGGTGTTGCGGATCCCGCCCAGTGCCACCACCGCCACGTCCGCGTCGACCGTGCTGCCGTCGTCGAAGTGCGCGCGGCGGAGGTGCCCCTGTGCGTCCCCTTCCAGCCGGGTCACCTTGACGCCGCAGCGCAGGTCGACGCCGTGGGCGCGCTGCATGTCGGCCGCGACCTCGCCGATCATGGCGCCGAGGGCCCCGACCAGCGGGGCCGGCGCGAGTTCGGCGACGGTCACCGGGATGTTCCGCTCGCGGCAGATGGAGGCGATCTCGGAGCCGGTGAAGCCGGCACCGATCACCAGCACCCGGGAGGGCCCGGCGGCCAGCGCCCGCTGCAGGCCCTCGGCATGCTCACGGGTCCGCACGACGAACACACCGTCCAGGGCCGCCTCGGACTCGACGAACCAGGGCCGGGCCCGTACGCCGGTGGAGATCAGTACCCGGTCGAAGGGAATCTCGCGTCCGTCGGCGAGTCGCACCTGGTCGGCCGCCAGGTCCAGCCCGGTGGCGGGCACGCCGAGCAGCCACTCCGCGTTGATGTCACGGCGCCGCGGCAGCGTGGTGTCTCCGGCCGGCACCCACCCGGTCAGGACCTGCTTGGACAGGGGAGGCCGGTCATAGGGCTCGCCCAGCTCGTCACCGATCATGGTCAACGACCCGGTGAACCCCTCGCCGCGCAGAGCTTCCGCCGCCCGCAGTCCCGCGAGCGACGCACCGACGATCACGATGCGGCCGTCGCGTTTGAACGCTTGCAGGTTGTCGGCGCTGGTCATGACGACGACGCCTCCGCCGGTGCGTTCTGCTCCTCCAGCCGGTCGACCAGGATCGCCTGGACGGGGCAGGCGGCCGCGGCGCGCAGCACCCGGTCGCGTTGGGCGTCGTCGGGGCTCGGGTCGTACATCAGCGCTTCCTCGCCGTGCATCCGGAACGCGTCCGGAGCGAGGAACGCGCACTGCGCATACCCCTCACATCGGGAAAGGTCCACGACAATTCTCATCCCGACCTCCACAGGGACTGCGAGCTGTGGATCCTGAAGCCTGGGCGAAGGGAGGCTCGTCGGGTCTCCACAGAAAGAACGGATCGTCGCGAATGACGCGACCGCGGTCTGCGAAACCGCCCGGAGAACGTGACCTCGCAGTCAAAAGCCTAGGCCCTGGGTACCTCACCGGCACCCGGGGAAGGAGTGTCCTGCCGATCTGGTACCGAAGCCGTCCCGGCAGAGGGGGCAACCTCCTCGCGGCCTTGTAGGAAGTTCCCTTGCCGACGCGTAACGTGAGGCACCATGAAGATCCTCATCAGCGCCGACATGGAGGGCGCCACCGGGGTGACCTGGCCGGGCGACGTGCTGCCCGGCGCGCCGCAGTGGGAGCGGTGCCGGCCGATGTTCACCTCCGACGTCAACGCCGCCGTCCTCGGTTTCTACGACGGCGGCGCCGACGAGGTCCTCATCAACGAGGCCCACTGGAGCATGCGCAACCTGCTCCTGGAGCAGCTCGACGACCGCGCCGAGATGATCACCGGCCGTCACAAGACGCTGTCCATGGTCGAGGGCGTCCAGCACGGCGACGTCGACGGCGTCGCCTTCGTCGGCTACCACACCGGCGCCGGCATGGAGGGCGTCCTCGCCCACACCTACCTGCCCAACTCCGTCACCGGCGTCTGGCTGAACGACGTCCGCGCCAGCGAGGGCCTGCTCAACGCGCACGTCGTCGCCGAGTACGGCGTCCCGGTCGTCCTCGTCACCGGCGACGACCTGGCCTGCGAGGACGCCCTCGGCTACGCGCCGGAGGCGTTCAAGGTCGCCGTCAAGGACCACGTGTCGCGGTACGCGGCCGTGTGCCGGACCCCCGCCCGGACCGCCGCCGACATCCGCGCCGCCGCCAAGGACGCGGCCCGGCTCGCGGTGCGCCACGAACCCGTGGCCGGCGGACCGTTCACCATCGCCCTGGAGGTCGACGCCGAGCACCTCGCCCTGGCCGCCACCGTCGTCCCCGGCGTGGAGCAGGTCGGCGAGCGGAAGGTGGCGTACACCGAGGGGACCATGTACGACGGCATCCGCACCTTCAAGGCGGTCACCACGATCGTCTCCGCCGCGGTGGAGGAGCAGTATGGCTGACCAGCAGGCACTGGACGAGGTCGTCCGGTTCACCTCCGAGCTGATCCGGATCGACACCAGCAACTTCGGCGGCGGCGACTGCCGGGAGCGGCCCGCCGCCGAGTACGCGGCCGAGCGGCTCGCCGAGGCGGGCCTGGAGCCGATCCTTCTCGAGCGGACCGCGGGGCGCACCAACGTCGTCGCCCGCATCGAGGGCACCGACCCCGCCGCCGACGCGCTCCTTGTCCACGGCCACCTCGACGTCGTACCCGCCCAGGCCGCCGACTGGAGCGTCGACCCGTTCTCCGGGGAGATCCGCGACGGGGTCGTGTGGGGGCGGGGCGCCGTCGACATGAAGAACATGGACGCGATGATCCTGGCGGTGGTGCGGGCCTGGGCCCGGGAGGGGGTACGGCCGCGCCGGGACATCGTCGTCGCCTTCACCGCCGACGAGGAGGCCAGCGCCGAGGACGGCTCCGGGTTCCTCGCCGACCACCACCCCGAACTGTTCGAGGGCTGCACCGAGGGCGTCGGCGAGTCCGGCGCCTTCACCTTCCACGACGGCACCGGACGGCACCTCTACCCCATCGCCGCCGGGGAGCGCGGCACCGCCTGGCTCAAGCTCACCGCACGCGGCCGGGCCGGACACGGCTCCAAGGTCAACAAGGAGAACGCGGTCACCCGCCTCGCCGCGGCCGTCACCCGCATCGGCGAGCACCGGTGGCCGCTGCGGCTCACCCCGACGGTCACCGCCGCCCTCACCGAACTCGCCGCGCTCTACGGCATCGAACCCGACCTCGCCGAGGTCGACGTGCTCCTCGACAAGCTCGGCCCGGCCGCCGGGCTGGTCGAGGCCACCATCCGCAACAGCGCCAACCCGACCATGCTCAACGCCGGTTACAAGGTCAACGTCATCCCCGGCGAAGCCGTCGCCTTCGTCGACGGACGCTATCTGTACGGCACCGAGGACGAGTTCCGCGCCACCCTCGACCACCTCACCGGCCCCGACGTCGACTGGGAGTTCCACCACCGCGAGGTCGCCCTCCAGGCACCGCTGGACGCACCGACGTACGCCCGGATGCGGGCCGCCGTCGAGGAGTTCGCCCCCGACGGGCACGTGGTGCCGTACTGCATGTCGGGCGGCACCGACGCCAAGCAGTTCTCCCGGCTCGGCATCACCGGCTACGGATTCGCCCCGCTCAAGCTCCCCGAGGACCTGGACTACCAGGCCCTGTTCCACGGCGTCGACGAACGCGTCCCCGTCGAGGCCCTGCACTTCGGCGTCCGGGTCCTGGAGCGCTTCCTGCGCACGGCATAGCACGGAGTAGTACGGAGTAGCACAGAGCGGCACGGCATCGGCGAGTAGGAGAGAACGTGGAGACGAAGGCGTACGGCTCCTGGCCCTCACCCATCGACGCGGCCCTGGCCGCCGCGCACGACGGCTTCGCCGAATGGGTGGGCTTCGTCGGCGACGAGCCCTGGTGGACCGAGCCCCGGCCGGCGGAGGGCGGCCGCAGGACCCTGGTACGCGGCAGCACCGGGGAGTCCGTGCTGCCCGCGCCGTGGAACGTCCGCAGCCGGGTCATCGAGTACGGCGGACGGCCCTGGACCGGTGCCGTACCCGACGACGGCGGTCAACCCCTGCTGGTCTTCGTCCACTTCGACGACCAGCGGCTGTACCTGTACCGGCCCGGCGAGGCACCCCGGCCGCTGACCCCGCCCGGACGTCGCTGGGCCGACCCGCAGTTGCTGCTCGACCGGGGCGAAGTCTGGTGCGTCCTGGAGGAGTTCACGGGCGCCGCACCCACCGACGTCCGGCGGGTGCTCGCCGCCGTACCGCTGGACGGCTCGGCCGCCGACGACCGGGCCGCCGTACGCGAACTCACCGACGGACGGCACCGGTTCGTCACCGGACCGCGCCTGACGCACGACGGGCGCCGGGCCGCCTGGCTCGCCTGGGACCATCCGCGGATGCCCTGGGACGGCACCGAACTGCTGGTCGGCGAGGTCGGCGCGGACGGTGTCCTGCACTCGGTCCGCACCGTGGCCGGCGGTCCCACGGAGGCCGTCGCACAGGTGGAGTGGTCCGCGGACGACCGGCTGCTGTACACCAGCGACCGCAGCGGCTGGTGGAACCTCTACCGCGACGACGAACCGCTGTGCCCGCGCGACGAGGAGTTCGCGGGGCCGCTCTGGCGGCTCGGCCAGAACTGGTTCGCGCCGCTGGACAACGGCTTGATCGCCGTCCTCCACGGGCGCGGGCCGCTGGCACTCGGGATACTCGACCCGGAAACCGGCGAGACCGCCGACGCCGCCGGACCGTGGACCGAGTTCTCCGCCACCCTCGCCGTGCACGGCACCCGTGTCCTCGCCGTCGGCGCCGGCCCGCGCACCGCCCACGAGGTCGTCGAACTCGACACCTCCTCCGGCCGCACCCGGGTCGTCGGCACCCCGCACCAGGACCCGGTCGACCCCGCCCACTACCCCGAGCCGCAGGTCCGCACCTTCGCCGGTCCCGGCGGCCGCGAGGTGCACGCCCACATCTACCCGCCCCACCACCCCGGCCACACCGCCCCCGAGGGCGAGCTGCCGCCGTTCGTCGTCTGGGCGCACGGCGGCCCCACCAGCAGGACTCCGCTCGTCCTCGACCTCGCGATCGCCTACTTCACCTCTCGGGGCATCGGGGTCGCCGAGGTCAACTACGGCGGCTCCACCGGATAC
Organism: Streptomyces sp. NPDC054770; assembly: GCF_053611985.1. Classification (NCBI taxonomy): domain Bacteria; kingdom Bacillati; phylum Actinomycetota; class Actinomycetes; order Kitasatosporales; family Streptomycetaceae; genus Streptomyces; species Streptomyces sp. NPDC054770. Next base: position 7,698 of record NZ_JBSHBL010000079.1, on the reverse strand, counting down.
GGGCGGGAGTACCGGGAGCGGCTGCGCGAGCAGTGGGGCGTGGTCGACGTCGAGGACTGCGCGGCCGTCGCGCTCGCCCTCGCCGAGGAGGGCACCGCCGACCGGGCCCGGCTCGCGATCCGCGGCGGCAGCGCCGGCGGCTGGACCGCCGCCGCCTCCCTGACCGGCACCGACGTCTACGCCTGCGGCACCATCTCCTACCCCGTCCTCGACCTCACCAGCTGGGGCGCGGGGGAGACCCACGACTTCGAGTCCCAGTACCTGGAGTCCCTGATCGGACCGCTGGCCGAGGTGCCCGAGCGGTACGTCGAGCGGTCGCCCAGCGAGCACGCCGACCGGCTCACCGCGCCCTTCCTGCTGCTCCAGGGGCTGGACGACGTGATCTGCCCGCCCGCGCAGTGCGAACGCTTCCTCGCCCGGCTCGACGGCCGCCCGGTACCGCACGCCTACCTCACCTTCGCGGGCGAGGGCCACGGCTTCCGGCGCGCGGACACCCTGGTCCGAGCCCTGGAGTCCGAGCTCGCCCTCTACGCTCAGGTGTTCGGGCTCGACGTGCCCGGAATCCCCGAGCTGGAACTGGTGAAGTGACCGAAGTGGCCGTATCGACCGAAGTGACCGCACGGACCAGACCGCCGAGGCTCTCCGCCGGAGCCCGGGTCGCCGTGGTGGCGACGAGCGGGCCGGTGGTCGAGGAGCGGCTCCAGGCCGGCCTCGACATCCTGCGCGGCTGGGACCTCGACCCGGTGGTGGCACCCCATGTGCTCGCCACGGACGGTGAGCTGGGGTACCTCGCGGGCTCCGACGCCGACCGCGCGGCCGATCTCCAGCGGGCCTGGTGCGACCCGTCCGTGTCCGCCGTGCTCTGCGCGCGCGGCGGCTACGGCGCACAGCGCCTCGTCGACCTGCTCGACTGGGAGGCGATGCGGGCGGCCGGCCCGAAGGTGTTCGTCGGCTTCAGCGACGCGACCGTACTGCACGAGGCGTTCGCGACCCGGCTCGGGCTCGCCACCCTGTACGGGCCGGTGGCCGCGGGCGCCGACTTCGTCAAGAGCACCGAGGCACAGGACCACCTGCGGGCCACCCTCTTCGCCCCGGAGACGGTCCGTACCGTCCCCTCCCGGGGCGCCGCGCTGGTGGGCGGCCGCGCCAGGGGCGTCACCGTCGGCGGCTGCCTGCGGCTGCTCGCCACGGGCGTCGGCACCCCGCACACCCACACCGGTGCCCGGGGCGGTCTGCTCCTTCTGGAGGACGTCGGCGAGGCGCCGTACAGCCTCGACCGGAGCATCACCCAGCTGCTGCGGTCCGGCTGGCTCGACGGCGTCGCCGGGATCCTGCTCGGCTCCTGGGACCGGTGCGGGCCCTACGATCAGGTACGGGCGATGCTCCTCGACCGGCTCGGCGGCCTCGGCGTCCCGGTGCTGGAGGAGTTCGGGTTCGGGCACTGCGAGGCGGCCCTGACCGTCCCGCTCGGCGTGGCCGCGGAGCTGGACGCGGACACGGGCACACTGACGCTGCTGGAACCGGCCCTGCGCTGAGCGCCCACCCGGAGGGTCGCTGCCCGCCGGGCGCGGCCCTCCGGACCTGCGGGTCGTATTTCGTGAAACTCCCGAGCCAGCCCCGCGTAGGGTGACGGGATGCCGCACACCGCTTCCCGCTATCTCGCCGAGGGCCCCCGCGTGGGCATCCGCCACTTCACCTACGAGGACGGCGCCGAGTTCATCGCCCGGACCAGGGAGAGCAAGGACCTCCACCAGCCCTGGCTGTTCCCGCCCACCACGGACGCGGCCTACGCCGGCTACGCGGGGCGGCTGATCGAGGACCGCAGCAAGGCCGGGTTCCTGGTCTGCGAGAAGGGGACCGGGGAGCACGACGGGGCGATCGCCGGGTTCATCAACATCAACAACATCGTCGAGGGCGGCTTCCAGTGCGGTGCGCTCGGCTACGGCGTGTTCGCGCACGCCGCCGGGCGCGGGCTGATGCGCGAGGCGATGGGCCTGGTCGTGGACTACGCCTTCGGGCCGATGCGGCTGCACCGGCTGGAGATCAATGCCCAGCCCGGCAACGCCGCGTCCATCGCGCTCGCCCGCGGTGCCGGGTTCCGGCTGGAGGGCTTCTCACCGAACATGATCTACATCGACGGGGCCTGGCGGGACCACGAACGCTGGGCGATCACGGCGGAGATGCGGTCCACCGGCTGACCTTTGCGCAATCCTGACCGGCAGCTCCCCTGGCCAGCTCACCCGGTGCCGGGTTCCATGGTGATCGTGACGAGGATCCGACGTGAGGTACTGACCCTGCCCGCGGCGGAGTTGGGCCCGGACAACCCGCTGCCGCCGCTCCGCCCCCTGGAAGAGATCCACCACGTCGACGAGCGCGACCGGGAGGACCTGCCGCGGGACATGGCCCGCCAGCTCGGCTACGAACCGCTGCGCAGCCTCCTCCCGGTCCGGGTCCGCGACGGCTACGGCAGAGCGCGCACACCCCGCGATCTCGACGCCCTCGTGATCGAGAACGACCGGCTGCGCGCCACCGTGCTGCCCGGCCTCGGCGGCCGGATCGCCTCCCTCGTCCACCTGCCCACCGGCCGCGAACTCCTGTACCGCAACCCGGTGTTCCAGCCCGCCGACCTCGCCCTCAACGGCGCCTGGTACGCCGGCGGCATCGAGTGGAACATCGGCGCCACCGGCCACACCACCCTCTCCTGCGCCCCGCTCCACGCGGCCCGCGTCCCCGCCCCCGACGGCGGCGAGATGCTCCGGCTCTGGGAGTGGGAGCGGCTGCGCGACCTGCCCTTCCAGGTCGACCTCTGGCTGCCGGACGGTTCCGACTTCCTGTACGCCGGCGTCCGCGTCCGCAACCCGCACGAACACCCGGTGCCGGTCTACTGGTGGTCCAACACGGCCGTACCGCAGGACCGCCGGGTCGTCGTCCCGGCCGAGGAGGCCTGGGAGTTCGGGTACGAGCGGCGGCTGCGCCGGTCGCCCGTCCCGGCCCACGACGCGCAACAGCCGTACCCGGCCGACTGGTTCTACGACATCCCGGACGGACGGCGCCGCTGGATCGCCGCGTTCGACGCCGACGGCCACGGCCTGGTGCAGACCTCGACCGACGAACTGCGCGGCCGGAAGCAGTTCGTGTGGGGCGCGGGGCCCGGCGGCCGGCGCTGGCAGGAGTGGCTCTGCGGCACCGGCACCGGCGGCTACCGCGAGATCCAGGCCGGACTGGCCCGCACCCAGCTGGAACACGTTCGCCTCGACGCGGAGAGCGAGGTGTCCTGGCTGGAGGCGTACGGACCGCTGTCGGCAGCGCCGCAGAGCGTCGAGAATGAGCTCGAACTCGCCCTGTCGCGCGCCGAGTTCGATGCCGCGCACGCCGCCTGGAAGCCGTACGCCGACATCGAACCCGGCGAACTCCTCGCCACCGGCTCGGGCTGGGGCGCCCTCGAAGTGCTGCGCGCCGACTGGAAGCTGCCCGGCACGCCGTTCGCCGAGCCGACGCTGACCGAGGAACAGGCCCCCTGGCGGGAACTGCTGCGCACCGGCACGTTGCCCGAACCCCGCCGGGTACGGCCGCCCGGACCGACCCTGGTCGCCCCGCACTGGCGCGACATGCTGGAGACGGCCCCCGCCACCCCGCACACCGAGTACCACCTCGGCGTCGCCCAGTGGCACGCCGGCGACCGCGCCCAGGCCGTCCGCAGCTGGGAGCGGGCCCTCCCGCTCGCCCCGTCCCTCTGGCCGCTGCTGCGCTGTCTCGCCGTCGCCGACCAGGAGTACGGGCACCACGAGCGGGCCGCCGAGCGGTACGCCGACGCCTTCGACGACCTGTGCCGGGAGCGCCGCGACGACGGCGAGGCGTGGACCGCGGCCTGCGCGGCGCTCGGCCGCGAGACCGTCGAGGCACTGCTGCGGGTACGGCGGGTCGCGGACGCCCGCGCCGTCTGGGAGACCCTGCTGCCCGCGACCCGGGAGCGCGGCCGCTTCCGGCTCCTGGAAGCGGAACTGCTCCTCGCGGAGGGCCGGCGGACCGCGGCCCGTGCCGTGTTCGACGCCGGGTTCGAGGTCGCCGACCTGCGGGAGGGCTCGGAGGCGATCGGCCGGCTGTGGGCGCGGCTCGCCGACGAGCCGCTGCCCGCCCGGTACGACTTCGGGATGCGGCCGCAGAGCCTTTGATCTGTGTCCTTGATCAGTCCTGGCGCTGGTCGACGTACTCGAACACCGAACCGTCCGGGTGCATCGCGATCAGATTGCGGCCGACGGGCGTGGCCACCGGCCCCGCGATGACCCGGGCGCCGAGCTCGTCCAGCAGCCGGCGGGCCGCGTCGACGTCCTTCACCGCGATCGTCGCGGCCACCTTGCGCAGCACCTCCAGCTCCGCCTCCGGTCCACTCATCAGGAGGAAGGAGCCGACCGCGGCGACCTGGACGCCGCCGCGTTCGAAACGGAGGGCTCTGCCGCCGGAGAGGCGTTCGTAGAACGGGATCGCGGTATCGATGTCGTCGACGCAGATGCGCAGGGAGGCGCCCAGAATCTCCATGGGCACGAGCCTAGTTGCCGCGGGCCGGGATGGTGTCACCTCCGGTGATCTCCTGTTATGGCATTTCCGGTGCGGGTACCCGCACGATATGGAACACCTGGATCATCTCGAACATCTGGACAAGGACCTCGTCGACGAGCTGGCGCAGGTCGCGCGCGAAACCGTCCGGGACGAGCTGCGCGAGCAGGGCCGGAAGCGGCGGCGGGCCGCCGTGCTGTACGGCGCGTCCGGCGCGGTCGCCCTGTACGCCGGGGCCGCCGTGGCGCTGGCCGTGGGGCTGGCGTGGGCGATCCTGCTGCCGGGGTGGGCCGCGGCGCTGGTCACCTCGGTGATTCTGGGGGTGGTCGCCTGTGCGCTGAGGCAGGCGGGGCGGCCGAGGAGGCCGCGTGCACCGCGCCGGGTCGTCGGGGGGACGGCGCCTGCGGGGCCGCCCGGGGGGCTGGGGCTGGGGTTGCCGTATCCGCCCATGCCGGCGGCTCCGCCTGGGGCGCCGGGGGCGCCAGGTATGCCGGGTGCGGATCCGGAGTCGCCTCATCACCGGGGTTGACCTGCGGTCAGCGCCGTTTCCGTTGCGGTCGTCGCCTGCCGCGGGCCGGTGGGGGCTGGTCGCGCAGTTCCCCGCGCCCCCATGGGGCGCGCTTGTGCGGGCGGCGCTTTGACGGGAGGTCTTTCGACGCGCGGTGTTTCGGGGGCGAGCCTACGGTTACCTGGGAGGCCCTGGGGCTCGGCGTGTTCCCGGAGGCACACCGTGGCGCGTCGACCCCGGACTGTGACCGCGCCCGATCCCTCGCGGACCGTCTCCCGGAAGGAGCCTCATGAACACCGCCGAACTCGTCGAACTCGCCCAGCAGTTGCGCGTGGACAGCGTGCGGGCGGCCGCTGCGGCCGAGTCCGGACATCCGACCTCTTCGATGTCCGCCGCCGATCTGATGGCGGTGCTGCTCGCCCGTCATCTGCGCTACGACTTCGAGCGGCCCGACCACCCCGGCAACGACCGGTTCATCCTCTCCAAGGGCCACGCCTCGCCGCTGCTGTACGCCGCCTACAAGGCGGCCGGTGCCATCGACGACGCCGAACTGCTCACCTTCCGCAAGCTGGGCAGCCATCTGGAGGGACATCCCACCCCGCGCCGGGTGCCGTGGGTGGAGACCGCCACCGGCTCCCTGGGGCAGGGTCTGCCGGTCGGTGTCGGGGTCGCGCTGTCCGGGAAGCGGCTGGAGCACGGCCGCTACCGGGTCTGGGTGCTGTGCGGGGACAGCGAGCTGGCGGAGGGCTCCGTGTGGGAGGCCGCCGAGCACGCCGGGTACGAGCACCTCGACAACCTCACCGCGATCGTGGACGTCAACCGGCTCGGCCAGCGCGGTCCCACTCGGCACGGCCACGACCTCGACGCCTACGCCCGCCGCTTCCAGGCCTTCGGCTGGCACACCTTGGAGATCGACGGGCACGACGTGGACGCCGTCGACCGCGCCTGCGGCGAGGCCGCGGCCACCGCCGGACAGCCCACCGTGATCCTCGCCCGCACCCGCAAGGGCAGGGGCGTCGCCGCCGTCGAGGACCGTGAGGGTATGCACGGCAAGCCGCTGCCGCACCCCGAGGAGGCCATCGCCGAACTCGGCGGAGTGCGGGACCTGCACGTTCATGTGCAGGAGCCGCCGGCGGCCCGCGCGCTGCACTCCGTGTCCACCGGCGCACTCGAACTCCCGCGCTACGACCAGGGCGACGAGGTCGCCACCCGGGACGCCTTCGGCAAGGCGCTCGTCGCGCTCGGCCACGCCCGGGCCGACGTCGTCGCGCTGGACGGCGAGGTCGGCGACTCCACCCGTACCGAGCTCTTCGGGAAGGAACACCCTGACCGCTACTTCGAGTTCTACATCGCCGAACAGCAACTCGTCGCCGGCGCCGTGGGCATGGCCGCGCGCGGCTGGGTGCCGTACGCGTCCACCTTCGCCGCCTTCCTCACCCGGGCCTGTGACTTCCTGCGCATGGCCTCCGTCAGCGGCAGCGGGATCAACCTGGTCGGCTCGCACGCGGGTGTGGCCATCGGGCAGGACGGGCCCTCCCAGATGGGCCTGGAGGACCTGGCGATGTTCCGCGCGCTGTACGGCTCGACCGTGCTCTACCCGTGCGACGCCAACCAGACCGCCAGGCTCGTCGCGGCCATGGCCGGGCTCGACGGCATCCGCTATCTGCGCACCTCGCGCGGTGCGAGCCCGGTGATCTACGGCCCGGACGAGGAGTTCCCGGTCGGCGGCAGCAAGGTGCTGCGCTCCTCCGAGGAGGACCGGCTGACCGTGGTCGCCGCCGGGGTCACCCTGCACGAGGCGCTCAAGGCCGCCGACGCGCTCGCCGAGGACGGCATCCGGATCCGGGTCGTCGACCTGTACTCCGTCAAGCCCGTCGACCGGCAGACGCTGCGCCGCGCCGCCGAGGAGACCGGCTGTCTGCTCACCGTCGAGGACCACCGTGCGGAGGGCGGGCTCGGCGACGCGGTCGCGGAGGCGTTCGCCGACGGCAGGCCCGTACCGCGGCTGGTCCGGCTCGCCGTGCGTACCATGCCGGGTTCGGCGGCGCCCGACCAGCAGCTGCACGCGGCGGGGATCGACGCCGACGCGATCGCGGCCGCCGGGCGACTGCTGGTGGAGGAGGCCGTCGTGCGCTGAGACGCAGGACGCCGGCCGCAGGGTCAGGAGGAGGACAGATGACAGCACATGGCGGGCTCCGGTACGTGTACGCCGTCTGCCGTCCGTTCGCGGCGGCCCTTCAGGCCCAGCTCACCGGCGTGGCCGGCGCCCCGGCGGGGTTGGTCAGGCACCATGGCCTGGTCGCCGTCGTCAGCACGGTCCCGGAGGGGGACTTCGCCGAGGAGCCGCTGCGGAACCGTCTGGCGGATCCGGAGTGGCTGGCCGCGACCGCCCGTGCCCATCAGGGCGTGGTCGACGCCCTCACCACGGTCACCACGCCGGTCCCGCTCGGGCCGGCCACGGTGTTCCGGGACGACAGCGGCGTACGGACCATGATGGAGGCCCGCGAGGCCTACTTCCTCCAGACCCTCGACCGGCTCGAAGGCCGGGGGTGTTGGTGGGGGCCCATGTATCAGGCCCACCAAACAGCCCGGGCGCCCCCGGGGCCCGCGGGAAATGGACGAAATATACGACACTC
>NZ_JBSHBL010000078.1:0-46767 GCF_053611985.1 Streptomyces sp. NPDC054770 | reverse complement strand
CACCCCAGGGGTGCGCACCCAGCGGCCGCCACGCCGAAAGGATCCCGCCGACGGCGTCAGAGGGTCTTGAGGGACGCCGCGATGGCCCGGTCGGCCTCGGCGAGCCCGGCCTCGATCTGCTCGGGGGTCGGTCCGTTGACGGAGATGAACTCGACGTCGGTGATGCCGATGAAGCCGAGGATGCCGCGCAGGTAGGGGGCGTGGAAGTCCATGGCGGCGAACGCGGGATCGCTGAAGTCGCTGCCGGACGCCCGCACGACGACGGCCTTCTTGGCGGCGAGCAGGCCGCGCGGGCCGTTCTCGTCGTATGCGAAGGTGCGTCCCGCCATGCAGATCTGGTCGATCCAGGCCTTGAAGGCCGCGGGCACGCCGAAGTTGTACATCGGCACGCCCAGCACCAGGACGTCGGCCGCCTCCACCTCGCCGATGAGCACGGAGGACGCGTCCACTGCGGCCCGGGTCCGCGGTGTGTGGTGCTCGGCCGGAGCGAAGACCCCGGTGATCCAGTCCGCGGAGACGAGGTCCGGCACGTCCAGGGTGACGTCCCGGTAGGCCGCGGTGCCCTCGGGGTGCTGCCGGCGCCAGGCGGCGACGTAGCGGGCGCCTATCTGCCGGGTGAGGGAGTCGGTCCCGCGGGAGCTGGAGTCGATGTGGAGCAGGTGAGACATGAGTTTCTTCCCAGGGTTCAGGATTGATCAATCCACAATGAGGATGTGGACGTACGGCGACGGGAGGGGTCGACGGGTCGTTCTCCCGCCGGGCCTCCGCGTCTTCACTGTACCCAAGAAAGTTCAACGATCAACTATCTGTCGCCGGTGACGACAGACACAGCCGGCGGGGAGCCCCTAGGCGGAGGGCACGCTCACCCGGATCACGATTTTTCCCCGGGGGTGCTCCGTCTGCAGCGCCTCGTACGCGGCGCGTGTCTCCGACAGGGGTACTACCCGGTCCACGACCGGGATCAGGCTGCCCTTGTCGATCAGGCCGGTGACGGCCTCCAGCGCGGCCCGGTCCGGCTCGACGACGAAGAAGACGCCCCGCGCCCCTTTCGCGGCGGCGGCGTCCTGGTCCGGCGGCTGGACGATGCTGACCAGGACCCCGCCGGGGCGCAGCGCGGCCCACGAGCGCGACAGTGTCTCCCCGCCCACCGTGTCCAGCACGACGTCGGCGTCGTGCACATGCTCCTCGAAGCGGTCGGCGGCGTAGTCGAGGACCTGCTCCGCACCGAGCCGTGCGACGAACTCGCGGTCCTGCGCGGACGCGGTCGACGTCACCCGTGCGCCGAGCGCCGCGGCGATCTGCACCGCGAGGGTGCCGACGCCGCCTGCGCCCCCGTGGATCAGGACGTGCTGCCCGGGCGCGAGTACGGCCCGGCCCACCAGCGCCTGCCAGGCGGTGAGCGCCGCCAGCGGTACGGCCGCCGCCCGCACGTGGTCCAGGCCGGCCGGTTTGGCCGCCAGCACCCGGGCCGGAACGGCGAGGTACTCGGCAGCGGCTCCGTCCCGGGTGAAGGGCGTGAGGCCGTACACCTCGTCCCCCACGGCCAGGTCCGTCACCGCCGGACCGAGCTCGGCCACGACACCGCTGACCTCGTGCGAGGGCACGACCGGTGTCCGGTCGGCGCCGGTTCCGTCGAAGCTGTCGGTCCAGGTGGCGTCCCAGGCGAGCTCTCCGTTGGTGACGGAGGCCGCGTGCACGGCGACCAGCACCTCGCCGTCGGCCGGCCGGGGACGCGGCGTGGTCTCGTACACCAGCTGCTCCGGACCGCCTCGCTCGTGAGCACGAACAGCGCGCATGTCGGTCATCGTTCCCTCACTCCTTGCGGCGGATGTGCCCTTCCCCTCCAGCATGGGAGCGACGGAGCGGGGCCGCTTGTGTCATGTGACTGCGACCCGCGGCGGAACCGGCGTGGCGGGCGTCCGCCGACCTGTCCTGACCAGGGGCCGGCGAAGGGGCTCGTGATCTGCTGGTGGCCGCTTCGGGCACGTAGGATCCGGTGCGTGGGCGGTACTGATCATGACTCGGCCGGTGCCCCGGCCGCCGCCGACACGGGGGTGCTCGTCGGCCGGGAGGCGGAGCTGCGGATCATCGGCAGGCTCCTGGCGGCGGAGGGCGGTGGCGCACTGGTCGTCGCCGGGGAGCCGGGGATCGGCAGGACGAGCCTGCTGGCAGCCGCGCGGCTGCAGGCCGGGCAGGCCGGCTTCACCGTGGTGCGCGTGGCCGGTTCCGAGTCGGCCGCGGAGGTGTCGTCCCACGGCCTGCACCGGCTGCTCGTCCGGCTCCTCGACCGGGCCTCCCGCCTTCCCGCGGCCCAGTACCGGGCGCTCATGACCGCCCTCGGACTGCGGCAGGGGTCCGCTCCACAGCCCTTCCTGGTCGCTCTGGCCGCCCTCGGAGTGCTGGTCGAGACCGCGGCCCAGGCGCCGGTGCTGGTGTGCGTGGACGATCTCCAGTGGCTGGACCAGCCGAGCGCCGACGCCCTCGCCTTCGTGGCCCGGCGCCTCGGCTACGACCCGATCGTGCTGCTGGCCACCTCCCGCACGCACACCGGGGAGCGGCCGGTCCCGGCCGACCTGCCCCGGGTCGATCTGGGCCCGCTGTCCGCGGCCGACGCGTCCGAGCTCGTGCGACGGGCCCGCGCCGACTCGCCCCGACCGCCCGCGACCGCATCCTCACCAAGGCCGAGGGCAACCCGCTCGCCCTCGTGGAGCTGTCGACGAGCTGGTCGGCCGACCCGGGGGCCTCTCCTGCGGAGCCGGCCGACCCGGCGGCCTCCCTGCCGGAGCCGGGGGAGTACGGTGACGGGCTCACCCTCACCGCCCGGCTGGAGCAGGCCTTCGTCGGGCGGCTGCGCGACCTGCCGCGGACCGCCCGCGACCTGGTTCTGGTGGCCGCGGCGGACTCGGGCGACCGGATCGCCGAAATCCTCGCCGTCGCCTCGGTACTGAGCGGCCGTCAGCTGACCATGGACGACCTGCAGCCCGCCGTGGACACCGGGCTCATGCGCGTCGACGGCCTGCGCGTCCACTTCCGGCATCCCCTGGTGCGGTCGGGCGTCCTCCAGGCGGCTCCGCCGCGGCGCCTGCGCGCCGCGCACCAGGCACTGGCACGGCTGCTCGCCGACGACCCCTACCGCGCCACCTGGCACCAGGCGCTCGCGCTCGACGCCCCCGACGAGGAAGTCGCCGGCCGGGTGGAGGCCCATCACCGGCTCGCGCTCCAGCGCGGTTCGGCGCTCACGGCGATCCGGGTGCTGGAGCGTGCCGCCGAGCTGTCTCCGGCCCCCGCCGACCACGCACGACGTCTGCTCCTTGCGGCCGAACACGCCTTCGGCTCGGCCGCTCCGACCTCGTGCGGCGGCTGCTGGGCGCGGCCGGCCGGGACGATCTGCCGGAGCTCGAACGCGCCCGCATGGCCTGGCTGGAGGAGATCTTCGAAAGATCGCGCAGCTGGCCGCCGAAGGACTCTCCAACCGTCAGATCGGCGACCGGCTCTATCTCTCGCCCCGTACGGTGGGTTCGTACCTGTACCGGATCTTCCCCCGGCTAGGCATCACCTCTCGGGCCCGACTCGCCGAGATCCTCAAGGCGTTGTAGGCGCAGGAGGGGATCACTGTCTGGGCCGGAATCGATGCGGGCAAGGGACACCACTGGGCTGCAGTCGTCGATGAGACCGGGACGACCTGGTGGTCCAAGAAGATCGAGAACGACCGAGGCTGCGATCCTGACGGCGACCGCACGCCACCGCCGCGACTTCGCCACTATCGACGTGCCCGCTCAGCCGGCTGCGGACCTTGCCTTGCCGACCGACTGTCGCTCGGACCTGGTGGCCGATCGAGTGCGGATGGTCAACCGGCTCCGCGACGTACGCACAGGCAACTTTCCGGCACTGGAACGGGCCTTCGACCACTCGGCCCACAAGAGTGCGTTGGTGCTGCTGACCAGCCATCAGACCCCATCCACGATCAGGCGCAGTGGCCGGGCGCCGCTCGCGGCGCGGCTTGCCAACCGGGCGGTGCGAGGCGCGGACGCGGTTGCAGCCGCCGCGTTGGAGGCAGCCCAGTCGCAGCAGACCGTGCTACCCGGCGAGGACGTCGGCGGCACTGGCCTTCCTCTCAGGGAGGTGGCTGCTGAGTAGATCCTCTGCCCATGCGTATTGACCGGTCAATTATCTGATTGTACGGTCTAGTGGAGGGTGCTGGTCGCCGGGCAGATCAGGCGGGAGACCGACATGGCGAATCAGGCAAGGGTCCAGGCGCAGCCGCGCCCGTACCGTCGTCGGCTCGGCTCCGTGGTCACCGTCGAACCCGAACCGCGCGGGACAGGTCGGGAACAGCACCCCGCCCATGAGGCTCGGACGCTGAAGACTGGGCTGGTCAGCTCGCTCTTACCAGTCAATCGATTGAATGTACGGTCTAGCCATGACCGTGCCACTCTATGTACAGATCAGGCGAGAGTTCGAAGCGAAGATCCTGTCCGGGGCCCTCCCGCCGGGCTCGCGTCTGCCAAGCGAGATGGATATCTCCGCCGAGTACGGCGTCAGTCGTGCCACGGCCCAACGGGTACTCAACGACCTGGCCGAGGCGGGGCTGGCAATCCGCCAGCGGCGCCACGGATCGTTCGTGGCGGACGTGACGCGGCAGATCAATCTGCTCAACTTCGTCACCCCCGCGGCAGCCGCAAAGGGCGCGCCGGGCAGGCACGAAGTGGTTTCCGCGCGGATCGTCAGGGCCGCCGACGCCATCCTGGCCCTCCCTGGCGCCTCCGCCGACACGGCCGTAGTGGAACTGGTCCGCCGCAAACTGAACGTACGCGAGGAGCCGCAGTCGGTCGAGCGGCACGTCGTCCTCTTCGCGGCCGCCCCCGACCTGCTGAACGAGAACCTCGAAGAACTCGTCACCCTCCCGTATCTGCAGCGCCGAGGGGTACCGATCGACTCGATCCGGCTCTACCTCGACCCGGTGGCCCTCGACGAGCACGACGCCGCATTGCTGCACAGCGAGGCCGGAACGCCCGCGCTGACGAGGCGCAGGGAGTTGCGTGCCGATGACGGCAGCACCGTCGAGGTGGTGACGACCCTCGTCCGTCCGGGAACCGCCGAGTTCTTCCTGGAGCTTCCCGTCCCCGCCATGTGAGCAGCGTGCCGCTGCCAGAAAGGATGCGCACACCATGAAGGTCATCATCGTCGGTGCCGGCGTGCTGGGCGTGAGCGTCGCGAGGCAGCTTGCCGTCGCCGGTGAGGACGTTCTCCTGCTCGATCAGCGGGGAGCCGGCACCGGCACGACCGCGACCACCTTCGCCTGGACCAACTCCAGCCGGAAGCCCGACCCGGACTACCACCGGCTGAACCTCGCGGGGATGGCGGAGCACACCAGGCTCGCTGGGCAACTGCGCGGCGCACCGTCGTACTTCCCCAGCGGAGCGCTGCAGTGGGCGGACGCCGCAAACGAGCAGCGGCTCGCCGACAACGTGGAACGACTGCAGGCACTCGGCTACCCCGCATACTGGGTCACCCCCAACGAAGCGGCGCGGACCGCAGGCGGCCTCCGCATCCCGGCGACCATCACGTCCATCGCACACTTCCCCAGCGAGGGATACGTTCTGCCGGGCCGTTTCGTGAACAGCCTGCTGGCGGACGCCGAGCAGCACGGAGCCACGTTCGCGATGGGCGAGGTCGTAGCCATCAACGACGGGCCCGACCGAGTCTCCGTCACCCTGGCCGGAGGCAAGGTCTGCACGGGCGATCGGGTCGTCCTGGCGGCAGGCCGCTGGACAGAACGGCTCGCCGCACGGGCCGGGATCGACGTTCCCATGGTCACGGATGCCGGTCGCGGAGCGCAGACCGTCGGCCTGCTCGGGTACGCCAGGTCACCACAACTCGACCTGCGCTGCGTGATCCACAGCCCCGGCCTCAACCTCCGCCCCGAGGTCGGCGGGCATACCGTCCTGCAGGCTCTCGATCTGAACGCCCACGTCGATCCGGCAGACCCGCCGGCCGCGGACGGGGACATCGCAAGCACCCTCGCCCGACGGTTCTCCGCACTGCTGCCCGACCCGGGCGGGGCACCGGAGATCGACCTGCGCATCGGCTTCCGGTCACTGCCCGCGGACGGCCACACTGTCGCCGGCTATGCCTCCGCGCAGTCCCGTGTCTACTGCCTCGTCTCGCACAGCGGGGTCACCCTGGCGCCGATTCTGGGACGCCTGGTCGCGGCCGAGATCACAACCGATCAGGAGCAGGACCTCCTCGGGGCCTTCCGGCCCACACGATTCACTGGCGTACGGCGCTCGGACATCGAAGTGGATCAACACGCCACCAGTCTGGGCGAGCAGTAGCCGACAGCTCTCCCCCGCGGTTTCCTTCGGCGCGATCGAGCGCGCCAGGAACAAGCTTCCCCCTCGTAACCATCACGAGATGCCACTGAGAAGGCTTCAGTGCGCCCGGCCCCGCGAGGAGGCCCGAACTCGGCCGGCAGGTTGGGAAAGTGCTCATTGAGCCGCGATGAGGTGTCAGAGCGCCGACCTACAGTGCGGTCGTGACCGAAGACGAACTGGTGGGTGCTGTCCGCAACGACGTTTTCCGCCGTGACGTTCCTCGTCCCGCGACACGCGAAGCTGTCGCCGAGACCGAGGCCGCCTGCGGATACCGTCTGCCCCCACTACTCGTGCGACTGTTCACGGAAGTTGCCAACGGCGGTTTCGGGCCACGCGGGGCCCTCTACGGAGTGCGCGGCCACAACTGGTACTGCACCGACATCTTCGCCGACATGACCGACGCAGCGCTCGCGACTGTCGACGACCCTGACTGGGGGGAGCGTCGCTGGTGCCTCCCGCTGATCGATTGGGGCTGCGCGATCACGACTCTGATCGACTGCCGCGACCCGTCCGGGCCGCTATGGGGCTGGGACCCGAACCTGTGCTGCTTGGAGCACGCACTCTTCCCGCTCGACCAGACCCTGACGCAGATGCTCGAAGAGGCTCTCACCGTAGAATATCCCGAGCCGTTCTACGCACGCTACTTCGCTGACCTGCGACGCGCCGAGCCTGGCTGTGTGCCGCTCCAATGGGAGAACGGCCGGGTCAAGCCCACACGGCAAGTGGTGCGGCCGACTGAGCTGCCGGAGCTGCCGGCGTCCTCGCTGAAGGACGCCCCACCGATTCGCCGATCATGGTGACTGGCAGAGTGTCGCCGACGGCGCGGGCGCCGGCTTCACCCACGGACGACGCCTCATCTCCTCGACTCGGTCATTGAGACTCCCCGGACTCCGCCAGCGCGGCCGCCAGTTGACCCCGGGCCCGCACGCCCAGCTTCGGGAAGACCCGGTACAGATGGGAGCCGACGGTGCGGTGCGAGAGATACAGCCGTTCGCCGATCGCCCGGTTCGACAGGACCTGCCCGGCGAGCCGGGCGATCTCCAGCTCCTGCGGGAACAGGGCCGCCCAGCGGCCGGGGCGCCGCCGGTCCACGCTGCCGCCGGTGGCCGCCAGTTCCCGGCCGGCGCGCGGCCAGCATACGTAGCCGCGGGCGCCGTGGCGCAGCGGGCCGGAGCCGCCTCAGTCGGTCTACTCAAGCACGACGGTGTTCCCCGGCCGGAGACTGGAGACAGCCGGCAACCCCGAGTGACGAGGAGCAGGGCAATGGCAGCAGAACTGCACCACAGGACGGCCGTGGTCACGGGCGCCAGCAAGGGCATCGGCCTCGCGGTGGCCGAGGCGCTGGTGGCGGCGGGAGCCGAGGTGGTCGCGGCGGCGCGGACCACGTCGCCGGGGCTCGACGTCCTGGTGAAGGCGGGCGGCGCCCGCTGGGTCCGGCTGGACCTGACCGAGCCGGACAGCGCGCAGCGCCTGGTGGCCGCGGCAGGCCCGCGCATCGACGTGCTGGTCAACAACGTGGGCTCGGCCCCGGCCCGGCCCGGCGGCTTCCTGGGCGTGACCGACGCCCAGTGGCGGCAGACGTTCGAACTCAACCTGTTCACCGCCGTCGCGGTGACCCGGGCGGTACTGCCGGGCATGCTGGAGGCAGGTCGCGGCTCCATCGTGAACATCGGCTCGGTCAACGCCGAACTGCCGGACCCGACCGTGGTCGACTACAGCGCGTCCAAGGCCGCACTGGTCAACTTCTCGAAAGCCCTGTCGAAGGAGTTCGGCCCGCGGGGCGTGCGCGTCAACAGCGTGAGCCCCGGGCCGGTCGAGACGGACCTGTGGCTCGGAGGCGGGGGCGTGGCCGACACCGTCTCGGCGGCGGCGGGACTGGAACCGGAGGACGTCATGGCGCAGGCCGCGGCCGCCACCGTCAGCGGCCGCTTCTCCCGGGCCTCGGAGATCGCCGACCTGGTCGTGTTCCTGGCCGGTGACCGGGCCGCCAACATCATCGGCAGCGACCTGCGGATCGACGGCGGGTTCGTCCCCACGTGGTGAGTCGCCGTACCCAGAACCCCTACGTGGTGAGCTGCCGTACTCCGAACCCCTTTCCCGAGACAACCAGTTGGAAGGAAGACCGAGCGTGAACCGGTCCCCGCGTCCCGTCGTCCTCATCCACGGCCTCTGGCTGCATCCCAGCTCCTGGGGCCCCTGGGAGGAGCTCTTCCGGGAATCGGTTACCGCCCCGTCGCCCCCGGCCGGCCCGGGGTCGCCGAGAGCGTGGAACACCGCTCTTCGAGGCGGCGGCGGCCAACTTCTCCCGGCACTCACCGGCCGAGGCCGACACCCGGAACCCGGACTGCGGGCCGCTGCTGCTGGTGGCGGGCGGCCGTGACCACACCGTCCCGGAAACGATCACCAGGGCGACGCTCAACCAGTACCGGGATTCAAAAGCCGTGACCGACCTCGCCGGCTTTCCGACCCGCGGCCACTCGCTGACCAGCGACAGCGGCTGGCGCGAGGTCGCCGAGGCGAGTCTGGACTGGCTGGCGAAACAGGATCTCCAGCCGGGAGCGTAGGGGGAGAGGGGGCCGGCCCCGGGGCTGCACGGAGGACGTGAGGGGATACGAAAGTCGGGGGTCGGGTTCCCCGCGCAGGGCGACGATCCGCGCGGCGTGCCGCAACAGACTGCTTGGGCGGCGTCGAAGGACGTCGATCCCCCCTTGACCAAGGAGTTCTGCCATGCGCGTCGCCGGAAAGATCCTGCTCGGAATCATGGGACTCGCCGTGCTCGCCGGAGTCGGTCTCTGGCTCAGCATCAGGCACGTCGCGGGCGACATCAGCTCGCACACCATCACCGAGGCCCAGTTCAAGGGCGTGCACGTCGGCGAGGACCAGGACGCCGTGCGGGACCGCATCGGCAAGCCCGGCGGTCTCCAGCCGCAGGACAAGCCCAAGCCGCCGGCCGGCACCACCTGTGACTACTACCTGCAGAAGCAGGTGTCCCTGGAGAAGAAGCAGACCTTTCAGATCTGCTACCGGGACGGCAAGGTCGCCCTGACCAAGGCCCTGCCGTCCGCCGCGGACGAGGCCGCCCAGGACAACGGCAAGAGCAGCCAGAGCGCCAAGCCCTGAACCGGCTCGGCCGTACGCCGGCGGCAGTCACCGGAACGATCATCCGAAGGGTCCTCTACCTTGGCACGCGTGTCCGTCTCCTCCGCGCCGCCCCCGGTCCCGGCCCGCCCTGCCCGGATCAAGTGGCCCGCCGAGCCGTTCGCCTGGGTGCTGGCGGCGGTGATCGCCAGCGGCGGACTCCTGCAGACCGTCGCACCGCGGTCCCTGCTGCCGCTGCCGCTCGCCGTCTCCGCTGTCCTGGAGTGCGGCACCGGACTCCTGCTGGCCTGGCGGCGCGACCGGCCCACCCTGGTCGCGGCCGTGGTCGCCGGAGTCAGCCTGCTGAGCGTTCAGCCGGCCCTGCCGTTCGCGATGTACTCGCTGGCCAGACGCCGGGCGACGAGCCTCCTGCGGTACGGCGTCTACGCCACCGCGGTGCTCAGCCAGTTCACCACGGGCTCCCCGGCGACGGGCGTCATCGCGGCAGCGCTGCTGGTGGGCGCGCCCGCCTGGCGCGGCACCGTGATCCGGTACCGGTACGCCAGGCTGGAGCAGCTGGCCGAGCGCGCCGAGCAGGCCGAACGGGAGGCGCTGCTGATCGCCCGCCGGGTCCGCGCGGAGGAACGGGCCGCGCTGGCGCGCGAGATGCACGACGTGGTGGCCCACGAGGTGAGCCTGATCACGCTGCACGCGGGCGCGCTGAGTGTGGATCCGCGGGAGTCGGAGCGGGCCCGCGAGACCGGCGAGCTGGTCAGGGTCACCGGCAGGCGCGCGCTGGCTCAGCTGCGCCAGATCCTCGATGTGCTGCGCGACCCGGACACCGTCGAGAGTTCCTTCCGGCCCGGCCCGGCACTGCGGGACCTGCCCCAGCTGCTGGCCGACTCGGCGGCGGCGGGTGTGCCCGTGGACTGGGCGCCGTGGTCCGCGAAGGCGACCGAAGTCCGGGCCGGGGCGAGGCCGTTGCCCTCGGCGGTGGAGCACACCGTCTACCGTATCGTCCAGGAGGCGCTGACCAACGTCCGTAAGCACGCCCACGGCGCCCGCGCCACGCTGGGGCTGCGGGTGACTGGGGACAACCTGGAGTGCGAGGTGACCAACCCGGTGACCGGCCTGCCCGGCGAGGCGGCCGGGGAGGGTGCGGGCCTGGGCCTGCACGGTCTGCGGGAGCGGGCCGCGCTGCTCGGCGGCGTGCTGGACACCGAGAACCGGGACGGCGTGTTCCGGGTCCTGCTCCGGCTGCCCGTCGCACCGCCCGCACCGAACCGGGAGCAGGGGACGACGAGGGCGGAGCCCGCCGGTGAGGCCCGGTGATCCGGGTCCTGCTCGCCGACGACGAGGCCCTGGTCCGCACCGGCTTGCGTCTGCTGTTGCAGACCGCCCCCGACATCACGGTGGTCGCCGAGGCCGACGACGGACGGACCGCGGTCGAGGCGTGCGCCCGCGTGAACCCGGACGTGGTGCTGCTGGACGTGCAGATGCCCGGCCTGGACGGCGTGGGCGCGGCCAGGGAACTGTCCGCGCTGCCCGCACCGCCGCGGATCCTGATGCTGACCACGTTCGACGCGGAGACCTACCTGCTGCCGGCGCTCCGGGCCGGCGCCCACGGCTTCCTGCTCAAGGACGCCCAGCCGGGCCAGGTCCTCGACGCGGTACGGAACACCGCGGCCGGCCGCCACGCCCTGGCCCCCGAGGCGGTGAACCACCTGGTGGCCCGGGCCGCCGCCGAGCCGCCGCCGGCCGTGCCGCCCCGGCTGTCCGCGCTCACACCACGCGAGCGGGAGGTGCTGGCGGCGATAGCGGACGGGCTGAGCAACGCCCAGATCGGCCGACGGCTGAACCTGCGCGTGCCGACCGTGAAGGCCCATGTCTCGCGGATCATGGAGAAACTGCACTGCGAGAGCCGGGTGCAGGCCGGGCTGCTCGCGATGCGCGCGGGGCTGGGCGGAGACCGGCTCCCGTAGCCCCCGGTTCTACGATCTCGGTTCATGACGACCCCCGACTGCTACGCATGCGGCAAGGAAGCGGAGTTCGACGGCCTGCCGGCACGCGAGTGCGTGGCGCACGACCAGCACTGGCGGGTGGCCCACGCCCTGGGCACCGCGGTGCCCGGCTGGCTGGTGCTGCTGCCCCGGCGTCACGTGGCCGCGGTGCACGACCTCACGGATGCCGAGGCGTCGGCCCTGGGCATGTGGCAGGTCAGGCTCTCCCGGGCGCTGCGGGCCGTGACCGGTTGCGCCAAGACCTACGTCGTCCAGTTCGCCGAAGCGGAAGGCTTCGCGCATGTGCACTTCCACATCGTTCCGCGGATGGCGGATCTGCGACCGGAGCATCGCGGGCCGGGCGTCTTCGAGCTGCTGCGACGGCCGGAACAGGAGCGGGTGACGGCCGACCAGGCGGACCGGATCGCCCGGTCTCTCCGGGCTCGACTCCATGAGCTCCTCCCGTGACGTACACGCCGACGGTGCCGGGCGGGGGCAGTGGGCACGGGCGGCCGTCACGGCGGTCTTTCGGGGCGTCCGCGCCGTTCGTCGGGCTCTTCCCCGGCGTCCAGTGCGTGGTAGCCGCCCGCGGCGATCCTGGCCACCATCGCGGCGAGTTGTCCGCAGGCTCGTGCGATCTCCCGCTGGGTCTCGTCGCGCTCGCTGACGGCCGTCGCGACGAGCAGCGCGGTGAGCGAGGAGGAACCGTTGAACGCCTGAAGGGTGATCATGTCGGTGAGCAGGTTGTGACCGGCGAACGGGCCGGTGCCCCGGGCGGCGGCCATCACCGCGAAGGTCGACACCGCCAGCGCGCAGGGCGCTGCCCCGGCCAGCCGGAAGCGGAAGGCCGCCCAGATCAGCAACGGGAAGCCGAGGAACATGAGGGGCGTGCTGCCGGTCTCCAGGAGGCCGACGCCGTACGTGGCCGCGACGAGCAGCAGCGCCTCCACCCAGCGGGACACCGGAACGTCCCTCGGCCGGTGTGCCGAGCGCAGCACGAGCAGGACCGGCGTCACCACCAGTACGCCCATCGCGTCGCCGGTCCACCAGACCGACCAGGTCGGCCAGAAGCGGTCGTCGGGCAGTGCGCCGGCGAGGGCCAGGGTCCCGCTGCCCACCGTCGAGCTGACCAGCATCCCGGTGAACGCGCCGAGAAAGATCAGCGCCAGCGCGTCCCGCAGCCGGTCCAGTTCGACATGGAATCCGGTACGGCGGAGCAGCAGGTACGAGCAGACCGGCGCGAGGGTGTTTCCCGCCGCGATCAGCAGTACGGCCCAGAGCGTCGGTCCGAGGGAGAGGTTGACCAGGAGCGCGCCGAGAGCGATCCCCGGCCAGACCCACGGGCCGCGCAGGAGCAGGCCCGCCACGGCGATACCGGTCGGCGGCCACAGCGGGGTGACCTGGCCGCGCACCAGCTGCTGGAGGAGCCCCACCTTCGCCGCGCCGTAGTACAGCGCGGCGACGACGCAGATGTCCACGGCAGCCACACCGCCGCGCCGGAGCCGTTCACGCCGGGCGACAGCCATCGGGCGACCTCCGCATCGACATCGCCCCGAGGTCCATCATCCGCCGGATCCGTCCGATCCTCCACGGCACCGTTGAGCTGGATGTTCGGCTGTGCCGGCGCGCCGGGCGTCGGGTCGGGCGTCGGTCCGGGTGTCGGGCCGGGCGGCTCATGCGCGCGGGGTCCGCAGGGCGAGTACGGCCATGTCGTCGTGGCCGTCGCTGGGATGGTGGTCGGCCAGTGCCCGGACGAACTCCGCCAGGGGCAGATCGGCGTACGTGGTGGCAAGACCGGTGAGGTCGTCGAGGCTCGCGTCGATGGGCCGGTCCGGGCGCTCGATCAGCCCGTCCGTGAAGAAGACCAGGGTGGCGCCCGGGGGCACGAAGCGGGAGTGGTCGGGACGGGGCTGTTCGGAGTCGACCCCGAGGGGCAGCCCGGGCTCGACGAACAGGTACTCCGCCCGGCGCCCGGGGACGATGAGCAGGGGCGGGACGTGCCCGGCACTGCTCCACCGCAGGCGCCAGCCCGGCCCGTCCGGTTCGATGCGGGCCAGGGTCGTGGTGGTGACGGGGTTCTCCGTGATGGCCTGCAGGGTGCGGTCGAGCTGGGCGAGAACCGCCCCGGGCGGGCCGCCCCCTTCGAACAGCAGCGCGCGCAGCATGTTGCGGATGGACGCCATGGCGGCCGCGGCCCGGAGGTCGTGACCGACCACGTCGCCGATGACGACCGCCACGACGTTGCCGGGCAGGGGGATCGCGTCGTACCAGTCCCCGCCGAGCCGGCTGGGCTCGGCGGCGGGCCGGTAGACCGCGGCGGCGGTGAAGGGCCGGAGGTCGGGCAGCTTGGGCAGCAGAAGGCGCTGGAACTGCTCCGCTCCGATGCGTACCCGTTCGAACAGGCGGACGTTTTCGATCGCGATGCCGGCCGCGCCGGCCAGGGCGACGACGACGCTCTCGTCGTGGGCGTCGAAGGGCCGTCCGTCGTACCGCTCGGAGAGGTAGAGGTCGCCGTAGACCTCGCCGCGGACGCTGATGGCGATGCCGAGCAGGGTGCGCAGGTGCGGGTGGCCGGGCGGGAAGCCGACGGACGACGGATGGGCCGGGATGTGCTCCACCCGCAGCGGCTCGGGATGGTGGATCAGGTGCCCGAGGACCCCCAGGCCGCGGGGGTAGCCGGTCTCGGCCAGATCGGCGTGCTCCCGTTCGGACAGGCCCGCCGAGATGAACTGCGCCAGCCGGTCTCCCGACTCGTCGAGTACGCCCAGTGCCCCGTAGCGGGCGCCCACCAGGTCCATGGCGGTGGTGACGATACGGTGCAGCACCCCGGGCAGCTCGACCTCCCTGCTGATGGCCACCACCGCGTCCAGCAGCCCCTGGAGCCGGTCCATGGCGGTCAGCAGGGCGTGCAGCTGCTCGTCGATCCGGCCCAGCTCGGTGCGCAGGCGCAGGTGCAGGTCGGAGAGGTGAGGCTCCCTGGCGTACGCCCCTTCCCCGATTCCTGACATCACGGGTGTCCCGTTGCGGTCGCCTGCGGCCGACGGGCGTCGCCCAGCACCGACGTCGTCGGGTCCGCCCACACGATTGAGCGGTGCATTCCGGCCTCCTGGCGCGTCCCTGCCCCACCGTGGCCACAGCAAGAACGGATAAGCAGGCTGAAGGTTCTTTATCAGATTTCAGAATGGCATATGTGTACATAACGGTCCGCCTTCGCCGACCCGGGTGGCGCTACGTACACCCCGCATCCGGAGGGAAGTCCCATCCTCACGCGCTGCCGGATCCGGTTGGCTGGTGGTCGTCACCGACCGACACCCAGTGCAACGGGGGATCCGTCCATGCAGATGCCGTCGTCGAAGAAGGCCAGGGCCGCCGTGCTGTCCGCAGCGCTGCTCGTGCTGGCCTCGCCCCTGACCGCCACCGCCGTCACCACCGGACACCGGCCGGCCGCGCGGCCCTCCTACGGCGAGGCCACGCTCCGGCAGGACCTGGCGGCCGTACGGCAGGCCGGGGGAGGCGAGGTGAACGTGCTCGCCAGGGTCGACCGGGCCGACGGGCCGCCGCTCATGGCGCGCATCGGCACCCGGACCGCCGACTCCGCGGACCCGGTCCCGTGGAACGCGCACTTCCGCGTGGCGAGCACGACGAAGACGTTCACGGCGACCGTGGTCCTCCAACTCGCCGCCGAGAAACGGCTGTCGCTGGACGACACCGTCGAGCACTGGCTGCCGGGGGTCGTCGCGGGCAACGGCAACGACGGCAGCCGTATCACCGTCCGCGACCTGCTCCGCCAGACCAGCGGCCTGTACGACTACGTCGACGACCCTGAGATCCAGGACCGGCTGATCAACCACTTCGACGAGAACCGCTACGACACCACCCCGGCGGCCGACCTGGTCGCGGTGGCGATGAAGCACCGGCCGGTGTTCGTACCGCAGCCCGGCGGAGCCACCCGCTGGGCGTACTCGAACACCAACTACCTGGTCGCCGGGATGATCGCCGAGAAGGCCGGCGGCGCGAGCTGGCAGGACCTGGTCGCGCACCGGGTGATCGCGAAACTGGGCCTGCGGAACACCACCGTTCCCGGGCTCGACCCCTACCTGCCCGACCCGCACGTGAACGCGTACCTGACGACCGCCGACGGCCGGCGCCTCGACGTCACCGAGCACAGTTTCCAGCACACCGCGGACTCCGGGGTGGTGAGCACCACCGCCGACCTGAACACCTTCTTCCGCGCCCTGGCCGGCGGCCGGCTGCTCCCCGCCGAGCAGTGGCGCGAGATGCGGCAGACCGTCCGGCGGACCGACGACCCGGAGGACGTCGCCGAGATGCCCGAGGGCACCTACGGCCTCGGGCTGCGCAGGATCCCGCTCTCCTGCGGCGGTTACTACTACACCCACGAGGGCGACGGGGCGGGCGTCAACACCCGCCCCGCGGTCAGCGCGGACGGCCGCCGCGCGGTGACCGTCTCCCTCACCACCACGACCGCGCCGCCGGACCTGGCCGCCCTCAACCGCGCGACGGGCACCCTCGTCGACCACGCCCTGTGCGCCCGGCCCGCCCCGGACACGGGGTCGCCGAAGAGCTGAACGCTCCGCTGGAAGCGCCACGCCACGCCGCGCCGTCGTCCCCGAGGTCCGCTACCCGGTTGCCGGCGCACTCACGGTCCGGCAGCCCGCGCGTCGGGCGCGGCCTCCCACACGCCAGGCACCGGTGTTTTCGTGATCGCACCGCACCGCCGCGAGAACGGCCCCTACCCTTTCCGCTGACGGCCGGATCGAACCGATGGCCCGAGTGACGATGGAGCGCGCATGACCGACGAGGCGATGGGTGACGAGGTCTACCAGCCGGACGGTTCGGAGGTGCAGGACGACGCGGGACTGCTGGACGCCTCCGACACCCTGGACTACCGGGCCGGCGAGGAGGCCCTGGACGAGGGCTACTCGCCGCCGGAGCGGCCCTGGGCCGTAGAGCACACCGGCGTGACGGCGGCGGAGGGACGGCGCGGGGAGACCCTGGACGAGCGCCTCGCCGAGGAGGTCCCCGACCTCGCCGACCCGGAGGGCGACGAACTCGGCGACACCTGGGACACGGACGGCGAACTCCTCGACGACGAGGTCGGCGACGACCGCGCCGGCCGGCTCCTCGCACCGGACGAGGGCGCGCACGAGGTCACCGACTCCGACCTGTTCGCCTCCGACCGTGGCCTGGACGGCGCCGGGGCGTCGGCGGAGGAGGCGGCGATGCACGTGATCCCGGAGTCCGACGACTTCTGAGCGGCCGGTACCCGCGCGCGTCAGGTGATGTGGCGCAACAGCGCCGCGACGGCCGCCGGGGGCTCCCCCGGCGGCCGTACCACCATCACCTTCCAGGTCGGCGCGTGCCGGGCGATCCGGTAGGTCGCCAGGTCCGGGAAGCGGCCGGCGATGGTCGGCGGCATGATGCAGACCCCGAGGTCGTTGCGGACCAGTTCGGACGCGGCCACGATGTCGTTGACCTCGAAGGCCGTGGCACGTTCGACGCCGACCGCCCGGAACGAGCGGTCGGCCGCGTCCCGGATGGCCCAGCCGGGCGGGAACTCCACCTGCGGCAGCTCGGCGATGTCCGCCAGGTCCACCGTGCCGCTCGTGGTGAGGGTCCGGCGGGGCGAGGCCACCAGGACCATCTCCTCCCGGGACAGCAGCCTGCTCACCAGCCCGCGCTGCTGCTGCCGGTCCAGCGCCACCACCGCCAGGTCCACCGTGCCCTCGCGCAGCGCCTGCCGCAGGTCGGTGACGGCCGCCTGCCGCAACCGGACCACCACCCGCGGGTGTTCCGCCCGCAGTGCGGCCAGTGCGAGATGCAGGTCCGCCCAGACCCCCTGCATCGTGCCGACCGTCACCCGGCCGCGCAGTTCCCCCTTCGCCGCGTCGACCGCCTCCCGGGCCAGCTCGGCGGCGCGCAGGGCCTGCCGCGCCGCCGGGACGAACGCCTCACCGGCCGGGGTGAGCCGGACCCGGTGCGTGGTCCGGGTGAACAGCGCGGTGCCCAGCTCGCGTTCCAGGGCGCGGACCGTGCCGGAGACGGCGGACTGGACCACGTGCAGCCGCCGCGCCGCCGCGGTGAAACCGCCCGCGTCGGCCACGGCGACGACGACTTCCATCTGCCGCAGATCCATCATCCGCTCCCGGTGGCGCAGCGCCCGCCTCGGCCGAGCGCGGTCTCCGCTGGCATCCTAGGCAGCCGCCCCGGCCCCGTCGCCCTGCGCCGGGCGCGCCGCGCGGGTCCGGCGTTCGGTCAGCCAGTACAGCAGGGCCAGCACCGGCAGGGCGGCCCCGAGGATGCTGACCGCGCTCCAGCCGCCGGCCCGGAAGGCGATCGAGCCGAGCTGTGAGCCGAGGGCGCCGCCGACGAAGAAGATCGCGATGAAGGCGCTGTTGAGGCGGGCCCGGGCGAGCGGGTCGAGCTGGTACACGGTGTGCTGGCCCAGGATCAGGCTGGTCTGGACGGCCATGTCGAGGGCGACCGCCGCCAGCGCTATCAGGACGACGCTGTGCTGCCCGAAGCCGGCTATGGCGAAGGCCAGCGCGGCCACACCGAACGCGGCACCGGTCATCGGCCGGGTCAGCCCGCGGTCCGCCCAGTGCCCGGCGAGCGGGGCGATCGCCGCACCGGCCGCGCCGACCAGAGCGAACACCCCGACCCCGACGGCGGAGTAGCGGAAGCCGGGCCCGGTCAGGACGTAGGAGACGGTGGTCCAGAAGGCGCTGAAGGCACCGAACATCGCCGCCTGGTAGAGGCCCCGGCGCACCAGCGCGGGGTGCGTGCGCACCAGCGCCGCCGTGGAGCGCAGCACGTGGTGGTACGGCACCGAGGTGGTCGGCGCCTGCGGGGGCAGGGCCAGCCGCAGGGCCACGCCCAGCAGGGCCATCAGGACGGCCGAGCCGAGGTAGACGACCCGCCAGCCGGCGGCGCCGGAGACCAGGCTGCTGAGCGTGCGGGACAGCAGGATGCCGGTGAGCAGCCCGCTCATCACCCGGCCCACCACCCGGCCCCGGGCGTGGTCGGGCGCCAGGCTCGCGGCGAACGGCACCAGGATCTGGGCGACCACCGAGGTGGCTCCGCTGACCAGCGAGGCGGCCAGCAGCATCGGGAACCCGGTCGCGAGACCGGCCGCCACCAGGGCGAGCGTGGTGACCGTCAACAGCGCGGTGACCAGGTTCCGCTTCTCCAGCCGGTCGCCGAGCGGCACCAGGAAGACCATGCCGATCACGTAGCCGACCTGGGTGAGCGTGATCAGCAGACCCGCGGTGGGCTCACCGATGTGGAAGACACCGCGCAGCTCGGACAACAGGGGCTGTGCGTAGTACAGGTTGGCGACCGTCATGCCGGAGGCGACGGCGAACAGCGCGATCAGCCAGCCCGGCACCCCGTGGGCGGCCTCGGCGGCCGCCTCCCGGCGCGGGGAGCGGACTTCGGACGACGACGACTGGGACACGGGACCTTCCTCACCGGAGACGTTGCTCTCACCCCTCACCAGCGCCCGGCCGTCCACGATGCTTCCCTCCGTACGGCGATGATCCTGGATGTCTGTCATCTCGACCGGAGATGACACGGCCTCGCTGCGCGCCACCAGGCTGCCCGAGGCCCGCCACACGGCCTGCACCCCGGTACGGAGCAAACGGCGCACCCCGCAAGGGTGATGCCGAGCGGGCCGCGCACCGGTGCCCGCCGGGCGCGGCCCGTCCGGCGTGTAGGTACGTTGCCATGCGGATGACACCGGCGCGGCTACGAGCACGGATGCGATCCCCCTGGACCTGGGCGGCCCTCGCCGCCGTGACGGGAACGTGCGCGGCGCTGCCGTTCCTCGCCGCCGGCGGCGACGGTCCCCGCCCCCTGACGGCGGCCGAGGCCCGGCGCGTCGCCCTGACTCCGCTGCGCACGTACCGGGACAGCCCGGCCGAGGTGACGGTACGGGCGCCGCTGCCCGGCGGTACGGCCGTGGTCCGTGCGGTGGTCGACGAGCACCGGCACCGGGCCGTGGGCTGGTTCGACACGGGGGACGCGGCGGAGCGGGGGCTGCTGGCGTGGGACGGTGCCGGGCTGGCGGTCGCCCGCCCCAAGGTGGACGGCAGCGCGGGCCCGCTGGCGAGACCGGCGTCGACGGCGGAGGCCGTACGGGACGCGGCGCGGCTGAAGCCCGCGGCGTGGATCCGGCGCCGGTACGGGCCCGCTTCGCTGGACACGGCGCTGCGGCTGACGCTGTCGCTGGCCGCCGACCGCCCGGGAGACGCGCGGCGGATCGCCCGGTCGGGCCGACGCCATCTGGGGACGGACCGCATCGACGGCCGGCGGTACGACGTCATCTCCGCCGGTGACGCGCCGCTGAGGTACTGGATCGACGGGGCGGGCCGGCTGCGCCGGGTCAGGGAGGACCTGGACGACGACCGCACGATCGTGGTGGACGTGACGGGGGCACGGGTACGGCCGGGGGTGCCGGAGGGACCGTGGGCGAAGGGCTGAGCGGGGCTGCCCGCGGCTATGGAGACACGGCTGGGCAGCGCCCCTTCAGGGGCGCGGGGAACTGCGCGACCAGCCCCCACCGGCCCGCGCCCGAAGGAACCTGTTAACCACCCCACCTCGCCTATGAGTTGAGCGCACCACCTGTGGATCGCCGTACCACTCCCTGACAGGGCCGGTCCTGATGCGAGGATGATGCGCCATGACGGCAGGGTGGTGTGCGCGCACGATACGGTCCGCGGTGTTCGCGACCGTCTGCGTGCTGCTCGCCGCCGTCGGCCACGTCATGATGTCCGGGAACCGAGTGCCCGGCTGGGCCCTGGCCGCCGCCCTGGCGCTCACCGCCGTCCTCGGCTGGGCCCTGTCCGGACGCGAACGCGGGCTGCCGCTGGTGGTGTCCGCCGCGGTCGGCGCCCAGACTGCCCTGCACTCCGGCTTCTCCGCGGCCCAGGTGTGGACGAGCGGCACGGCGCCCATGACGTCCATGGGGTCCGTGCACATGGACATGGCCGGGGACCTGGCCGCCATGAACATGGGGTCCATGCACATGGGCCCCGCCCACACCGACCCCGTCGAATACCTGGGCTTCGGCACCGGCGGCACCGCCTCCACCGGCATGTTCGCCGCCCACCTGCTCGCCGCGCTGCTGTGCGGCCTCTGGCTCGGCCACGGCGAACGCGCGGCGTTCCGTATCGTCCGGGCCGTCGCCGGCCGGCTCGTCGCGCCGCTCCGGCTGCTGCTGGCGCTGCCGGCCACCCCCGAGCGCCCGCGCCTTCGGCCGCGCCGCCGCCGTTCGGACCGGGCGCCGCGGCTGCTTCTCCTCGTCCACGCGATCACTTCCCGGGGTCCGCCGGTGCGGACGGCTGTCGCCTGACGACAGCTGGTGTTCCGGGGCCGCCCCATGCGCGCCCCGGACGAACACGGCGGCCGTACGCCTGAGGGCCGCCGCCCCCGCGCACCTTTCTCACAAGGACACCAAGTGATCACTTCCGTCCTGCCCGCACGCCCTGCGCCGGACCAGAAACGCGACGCGTCGATCACGGCCTGGGCCCTCGCGGCCCGGTCCGGAGACCCGGCCGCCGTGGACGCGTTCGTACGGGCCCTGCACCGCGACGTCCTCCGCT
This sequence comes from Streptomyces sp. NPDC054770, assembly GCF_053611985.1. Classification (NCBI taxonomy): domain Bacteria; kingdom Bacillati; phylum Actinomycetota; class Actinomycetes; order Kitasatosporales; family Streptomycetaceae; genus Streptomyces; species Streptomyces sp. NPDC054770. Next base: position 25,695 of record NZ_JBSHBL010000078.1, on the reverse strand, counting down.
ACGTCGCCCATCTCTGCGCCGACCCGCAGGCGGTCGACGACCTCGCGCAGGACACGTTCCTGCGCGCGCTGGGCAGCCTGCACCGCTTCGAGGGCCATGGCTCGGCCCGTTCCTGGCTGCTGTCGATCGCCCGGCGGGCGGTCGTGGACAGCCACCGGTACGCAGCCGCCCGGCCGCGTCCGGCGGACGTGCCCGACTGGCAACTCGCAGCCGAGCGGGCTCAGCCGCACGGGCTGCCCGGCTTCGACGACGGGGTCGCGCTGCTCGATCTGCTGGCGGCGCTGCCCGACGAGCGCCGCGAGGCCTTCGTCCTCACCCAACTCGTCGGGCTGCCGTACGCCGAGGCCGCCGAGGTCAGTGACTGCCCCGTCGGCACGGTCCGTTCCCGCGTGGCCCGGGCCCGCGAGGCGCTGCAGGGTCAGCTGGCCTGAGGACCCTCGGCCGGCTCGCCGAACGCCTTCAGGATCTGCTCGGCGGCCAGTGTCGCCGTCAACGTGCCGTCCCTGACCTGCTGTTCGAGGCCGGGGGCGGCCGCCCGCACCGCCGGGTGGGCGGCCAGCCGGCCGAGCAGGTCGTCCCGGACCATCGACCAGGTCCAGCCCACCTGCTGGTCACGGCGCTTCTCGGCGAGCCGTCCGGTGGAGTCGAGCAGCGCCCGGTGCTGTTCGAGCCGCTCCCAGACCAGTTCCAGGCCGGTCGATTCCCGAGCGCTGCAACTCAGCACCGGGGGAGTCCAGAAGGCGTCCTTGCCGTGCATCAGGCGCAGCGCGCCCGCCAACTCCCGGGCCGCGGACCGGGCATCGCGCTCGTGCGGGCCGTCCGCCTTGTTGACGGCGATCACGTCGGCGAGTTCCAGGACGCCCTTCTTGATGCCCTGGAGCTGGTCGCCGGTGCGGGCCAGGCTGAGCAGCAGGAAGGAGTCGACCATGTCGGCGACCGCGGTCTCGGACTGGCCGACGCCGACCGTCTCGACCAGGATCACGTCGTACCCGGCCGCCTCCATGACCACCATGGACTCGCGGGTCGCCTTGGCGACCCCGCCGAGCGTGCCGGCGCTGGGGGAGGGGCGGACGAAGGCGTCCGGGTCGACCGCCAGCCGCTCCATCCGCGTCTTGTCGCCGAGGATCGAGCCGCCCGTCCGGGTGGAGGACGGGTCCACGGCAAGGACCGCGACCCGGTGCCCGAGTCCGGTCAGCAGCGTGCCGAACGCGTCGATGAACGTCGACTTGCCCACGCCCGGCACCCCGCTGATGCCGATCCGCCGGGCCCGGCCGCTGTGCGGGAGCAGCTCGGTGAGCAACTCCTGCGCCAGCGCCCGGTGCTGTGGCCGGGTGGACTCGACGAGGGTGATGGCGCGGGCGATGACCGCGCGCCTCCCGTCGAGCACCCCCTTCACATAGGTGTCGACATCGATCACAGGCCGTGCCCGAGTTCCGCCGACAGCCGCTCGACCAGGTCGTAGGCCGCGTCCGGAATCACCGTCCCGGGCGGGAACACGGCCGTGGCTCCCATCTCCAGCAGGGTCGGCACGTCCTGCGGCGGGATCACCCCGCCGACCACGATCATGATGTCTTCCCGGCCCTCCTCGGCGAGCTTCTCGCGCAGCGCCGGTACGAGGGTGAGGTGGCCGGCCGCCAGCGAGGACACGCCGACCACGTGGACGTCCGCCTCCACCGCCTGGCGGGCGACCTCCTCCGGGGTCTGGAACAGCGGGCCGACGTCGACGTCGAAGCCGAGGTCGGCGAAGGCGGTCGCGATCACCTTCTGGCCGCGGTCGTGACCGTCCTGGCCCATCTTGGCGACCAGGATGCGCGGGCGGCGCCCCTCGGCCTCGTCGAAGGCGTCGACCAGGGCCCGGGTGCGGTCCACGTCGGGGGACTCGCCTGCTTCGTTGCGGTACACACCGGAGATCGTACGGATCTGGCTCGCGTGCCGGCCGTACACCTTCTCCAGGGCGTCCGAGATCTCGCCGACCGTCGCCTTCGCGCGGGCCGCGTTCACCGCCAGCTCCAGCAGGTTGCCGTCGCCGTCCGCGGCCCGGGTCAGCGCGTCGAGCGCGTCCCGGCAGGCCGTCTCGTCCCGCTCCGCACGCAGCCGCCGCAGCTTCTCGATCTGCTGGGCGCGTACGGAGGAGTTGTCGACCTTGAGGACCTCGATCGCCTCGTCGCTCTCCACCCGGTACTTGTTGACGCCGATCACCGGCTGCCGCCCGGAGTCGATCCGGGCCTGGGTGCGGGCCGCCGCCTCCTCGATGCGCAGCTTGGGAATGCCGGCGTCGATCGCCTTGGCCATGCCACCCGCGGCCTCGACCTCCTGGATGTGCGCCCAGGCCTTGCGCGCGAGGTCGTACGTCAGCCGCTCCACGTAGGCGCTGCCGCCCCACGGGTCGATGACCCTGGTCGTGCCCGACTCCTGCTGGATGAGCAGCTGGGTGTTGCGGGCGATGCGCGCCGAGAAGTCGGTCGGCAGGGCGAGCGCCTCGTCGAGCGCGTTGGTGTGCAGGGACTGGGTGTGGCCCTGGGTCGCGGCCATCGCCTCCACGGCCGTACGCGTGACGTTGTTGAACACGTCCTGCGCGGTCAGCGACCAGCCGGAGGTCTGCGAATGGGTGCGCAGGGACAGGGACTTGGTGTTCTGCGGCTCGAACTGCGCGACCAGCTTGGCCCACAGGAGCCGGGCCGCGCGCATCTTGGCGATCTCCATGAAGAAGTTCATGCCGATCGCCCAGAAGAAGGAGAGCCGGGGCGCGAACGCGTCCACGTCCAGGCCCGCCTCCCGGCCCGCCCGGATGTACTCGACGCCGTCCGCGAGCGTGTACGCCAGCTCCAGGTCGGCTGTCGCACCCGCCTCCTGGATGTGGTAGCCGGAGATGGAGATCGAGTTGTAGCGGGGCATCCGCTGCGAGGTGAAGGCGAAGATGTCGGAGATGATCCGCATCGACGGCTTCGGCGGATAGATGTAGGTGTTGCGGACCATGAACTCCTTGAGGATGTCGTTCTGGATGGTCCCGGCCAACTTCTCGGGCGGTACGCCCTGTTCCTCCGCCGCCACGATGTACAGCGCCAGCACGGGGAGCACCGCGCCGTTCATCGTCATCGACACGGTCATCCTGTCCAACGGGATCCCGTCGAACAGCTGCCGCATGTCGTAGATCGAGTCGATGGCCACGCCCGCCATGCCGACGTCACCGGTCACCCGCGGGTGGTCGCTGTCGTAACCCCGGTGCGTGGGCAGGTCGAAGGCGACCGACAGGCCCTTCTGGCCGGCCGCCAGGTTGCGCCGGTAGAACGCGTTGGACTCCTCGGCGGTGGAGAAGCCCGCGTACTGCCGGATGGTCCAGGGCTGGTTGACGTACATCGTCGGGTACGGACCGCGCAGGTACGGCGCGATGCCCGGGTAGGTCCCGAGGAAGTCCAGGCCCTCCAGGTCACGGCCGGTGTAGAGCGGCTTGACCCCGATGCCCTCGGGGGTCTCCCACAGCGGCAGGTCGCCGCCGGCCGCCCGCCATTCCCCGGGGCTGCCGTCGGTGACAGGGGTCCCCAGCTCGATGCCGGAGAAGTCGGGGATTCCCATCAGGACACTCCCATGCGGTCGAGGGTCTCGGACAGCACGGCCACGGCGTCGCAGCCCGCGAAGACGTACGAGTCGACACCGGCGAACTCGCCCCGGCCCGCGAGGACCACGTGCCGGGCACCGGCCGCCTTCAGCGACTCGGCGGTCTGCTCGGCCTGTTCGGCGTAGAGGGCGTCGCTGGAGCAGAGCACCGCCTCGGTGGCGCCGCTCTCCTCGAAGCCGCCCTCGGTGACGGGTTCGATGCCGCCGGCCTGGAAGAGGTTGGCGGCGAAGCCGGCGCGCGCGGTGTACGCGGCGGCCGGGCCGAGGGTCGCCAGATAGATCCGGGGGCGGCTGCCGGTCGCCGCGAGGTGGGCGTCCGAGCGGGCGCGCAGCTCCTCGTAGGCCTCGTCGCGGCGGACCCGGGGGAGACCGCCGGACGGCAACTCGGGTGCGGGCTCGCGCTCCACCGGCTTCTCGGCGAGCAGCGGGAACTCGCTGACCCCGGTGATGGGTTCGCGGCGCTTGGCGAGCTTCTTGGCGCGCTCGGCCCAGGTGGTCGCGAGGTCGGTGCGCAGACGGCCGGAGCGCAGCACGGCCGCCTGGCCGCCGTCCCGCTCGATCGTCCGGAAGAACTCCCAGGCCGCGTGGGCGAGTTCGTCGGTGAGCTTCTCGACGTACCAGGATCCGCCGGCCGGGTCGACGACCCGGGCCAGGTGGGACTCCTCGACCAGGATCGTGGAGGTGTTGCGGGCGATCCGGCGGGCGAACGCGTCCGGCAGCCCGATCGCGTGGTCGAACGGCAGCACGGTCACCGAGTCGGCGCCGCCGACCCCGGCGGCCAGCGTCGCGACCGTCGTACGGAGCATGTTCACCCACGGGTCGCGGCGGCTCATCATCACCGGCGAGGTGACGGCGTGCTGCACCTGGGCGCCCGCGTCGGCCGCCCCGCTGACCTCGGCGACCCGCGCCCACAGCCGGCGGGCCGCGCGCAGCTTGGCGATGGTCAGGAACTGGTCCGCGGTCGCCGCGTACCGGAACTCCAGCTGCCCGAGGGCCTGTTCGACGCCGAGACCGGCCTCGGTCAGCTCGCGCAGGTAGGCCACCCCGGTGGCCAGCGAGGCGCCCAGCTCCTGTCCGGCCGAGCCGCCCGCCTCGTGGTACGGCAGCGCGTCCACGGTCAGCGCGCGCAGGCCCGGGAACTCCCCGGCGCAGCGCCGCGCCAGGGCGGCGACGGGCGCGAAGTCCAGGGCCTTGCCGGTGCGGGCCTCGTACCCCAGCGGGTCGGCGCCCAGGTTGCCGCGTACGGCCTTGGGGTCGACGCCCTTCTCGTCGTACAGCCGGAACAGCTCGGCCGCCGCCGCCTCGGTGTCCCGGCCCGCGTCCAGGACCACCGGGGCCAGATCCAGGTAGACGCCGTCGAGCGCGCGGGCGAGGCCGGACACCGGGATGCCGCCGTGGCCCACGAGCAGCCAGAGCGAGGTGACGCCGTTCTCCAGGTCGGTCAGGACCGCGCCGTCGGGAGCCGCCGCGTGCCGCTGCCGGACGTCCCAGCCGCCCGCGACGCTGCCCTCCGGACGGCCGCCGCGCACATACGGTGCGAAGCCGGGCAGACCGGGGTCGGGTGCGGTGTCGCGCGCGGTGTACAGGGGACGGGTGCGCAGCCCGTCCTCCAGCGTCGTGGACAGAGCGTCCTCGGCGGCCTCGCCCGAAACTTCCTTGCCCGACTTGCGCAGCACACCCTCGACCAGGCGTTGCCACTGCTCTTGCGTCGCGTCAGGGAACTCGGCGGCCAGTGAGAGCCCGTCGTCAGGCAGGACCGTCATGCTCGGATGCTAGGGCAGACCGCCCGAACCGCACCGTTGGCAGGGCTGTGACCTTGCCCTCCCCGTGGCTGTGACCTGCGCCTCCCGGGGGTGAAGTGGCCGGATTCGTACGGTCAGGGCGTGTCGTCGGCGAGCTCCGGGATCAGCGCGCACAGCGCCTCGCGCTGCTCCGGGCCGATGACGTGGCCGACCGCCTGCCCGACCGTGTCGGCGAGGGCGGCGGAGGCGTCCTGGATGTGCCGGCGGGCCTTGTCGGTGAGGGCGACCTCGATGCCCCGCTTGTCGCCGCAGGCGGCCTTGCGGGTGACGAGGCCGGCGTGCTGGAGGCAGGCGATCTGGTAGGTGAGGCGGGTCTTGGGGCGGCCCAGGAGCTCGGCTATCCGGGTCATCCGCAGACCCTCGCGCGGCTGCTCGGCCAGCAGGCACAGGATCAGGAACTCGTCGTGCGAGACGTCCAGCGTCTCCTTCACGACCGACCGCAGTCGCTGCTCCACCGCGCCGGTCGCGGCCAGCAGCAGCATCCAGGCGCGCAACTCGGCCGGGAGCAGCCCGCCGCCCTTGAGGGAGGGACATTCGGGCAGCTCTGCGGGGTGTTCCGGGGAGGCGGCCATGGCATCGAGTCTACCTGTTGTCCAAATTTGGATAGTGGGCTAGCGTGCAGGCATACGCAGTCATCCAAATTTGAACCATCAATGGATCGGAGTACGGCCATGACCGTCACCGTGGCAACCGGCCTCTGGCAGCTCGACCCGACCGCCTCCGCCGTCGCCGTCCGGCACAAGACCTTCTGGGGCCTGGTCGCCGTCAAGGGCACCTTCACGGGCGTCACCGGCCGGGGCGAGGTCACCGCCGACGGCGCCGCCACCGGCAGCGTGACGATCGACGCGACCTCCCTGGACACCAAGAACAAGAAGCGCGACGACCACCTGCGCTCGGCCGACTTCTTCGACGCCGCGAACCACCCGGAGATCACCTTCGCGGTGCGCGGTGCCGAGCGGGGCGCGGGCGACGCGGTGCACGTCGACGGTCAGCTGACCGTCCGTGGCATCAGCCGGCCGCAGCAGGCCACCGCGAAGCTGGTCTCGGCGGACGCCGACGGGCTGACGCTGGAGGTGGAGTTCACCGTGGTGCGCGAGGAGTTCGGTATCACGTTCAACCAGATGGGCATGATGGGCGGCCCGACCACCGTGACCGCCACCCTGCGCTTCACCCACGCGGCGGCCTGACGGGCCGCCGGCCTCAACGGACCGTCCGGCGGAGCTTGACGTCCTGGCTGGACAGCGTCTGCGGATCCGCTGTGAAGGCGCGCAGCCGGATGCGGGTGCTCGGCTTGGCGGGGATGCCGAACCGGCCGTTCGCCGGCCTGAGTTCGACACTCGCCGTGCCGTGCCCGGGAATCGTCGCCGGACCGCGCACCAGCAGCCAGTACATGCTCATGCCCTGGCCGGTGGTCAGCGTGTAGTGCGGGGTGAGCGGGACGCTCCCGGTGTTGACCACCTTCAGCGTCATCGCCCTGACCACCGCGGCCTGGTGCCTGGCGCGCTGCAGCGCGGTGATCTCCATGTGCAGGGGCGGGCCGCCGGACACCGCGACCGCCGCGCTCGCCAGCGCCGGGGCGAGCAGCAGGGCGACCGTCGCGATCAGGGCGGGGCGGCGGCGGGGACCGGTCAGCAGGGCCGGGCGCGGCTGCCAGGCGTGCTCGAACTCCGGCAGCGGGGCGGTGACGGCCGCCGCCAGCCACAGCGGGGTCATCAGCAGGTAGTAGCCGTCCTGGGAGCGGGTCGCCAGGAAGAAGGCGAGCCACGGCAGCACGGTCGCGGCCGGGCCCAGGCGCCGTACGAACAGCACGAACAGGGCCAGCAGGGCCGCCGCGAGGAGCATGCTCGCGTGCGAGTACCAGTCGATGCGGTCGCTGCCGTTGGTGTAGTAGAGCGTGATGTCGACCAGGCCCTGGCCGTGCACCACGGCGCCCTGGGTCAGCGGCAGCGCGATCCCGTCCAGCCAGCGGCCGGGCTCGGACACGATGAAGTACGTGTTGATCAGCAGCCACACCGTGGCGGCCACCCCGGCGATCCGCAGGACCACCCCGGCGGCGGCCCGGCCGCCGAGTTCCCCGCGCCGCACCGCGTAGATGCCGGCCAGCAGGAACGGCGTGACGAACCACGGCAGTTGCTGCGCCGCGCAGGCTGCCCCGAGGCATGCGGCCCGCGCGATCCCGGCCGCGCCCAGCCGGCCGCCCTGCCCGATCCGCGGCCAGCGCACCACCACCGGGATCAGCAGCGCCAGGGCGATGACGGCCGGGTAGCCGACCCTGGCGTACGTCGGCAGGAAGCCGAAGCACAGGCAGGTCAGCGTCGCCGTCGACCGCCACGGCACCGGGAGCATCCGCCACAGCGCGGCCGTGCCGGCGATCAGGGCGCCCGTGCACACCGCCGTCGCCGGGGCGCCGTGGTGGCCGAGCCACAGCAGCGGGACGGTCAGCAGCGGGGCCAGCGGGGGATAGCCGTACGTGTAGTCGTAGCCGCCGCCTATCGTCGGCGTGAGGGCGATGCCGGTGTTGTGGAACAGCCACGGCCAGGCCTGGCCGTAGACCGGGTGACCGGCGAGCATTTCCCTGGCCGCCTGGGTGGTCAGGGCGCCCTCGTCGCCGCCGTTGTGGTTCAGCACCCAGGTGCACAGGACGAGCGTCACCGCCGTGACCAGGACCACCAGGTCGAGGCGGGCCAGCGAGCGCGTGCTGCGGACCGTCAGTGCCAGCACGCCCGTCACCAGGATCGAGACGTAGCAGACGGAGATCAGGGCCGCCAGGACCAGGTGGTGCGTCACCGCCTGCGTCCACACCGACCGGGTGCCGATGAACAGGCCGATGTCGGCGAGGAGCGTCAGGACGCGGTGCCAGGGTACGGGGGCTCCGGCATCGCCCGGAGCGGCGGACACCGCCGACTGTGTCCGCCGGTCGGGTGTCACCTGTTGTGTTTCTGCCAAGTGCACGGACCGGACGGTAATCGCGGGCGGTGAGCGGGGCGTCACAGGAGGAGAAGAGTCCGGTGTGAGGGCGGTAAGAAGCCACCAATGCGTGGCAATCGCCTGAAAAGTGAAAAGATCACTTCTTTCGTGCGCGGACGTCCGGAAACGCTCGCGCTTCGTGTCGCTGTTGGGCTGAACGGGTGACTTGGCGTAAGAATTGGCTGGTGCAGGCATCAAGTGCGAGTCAGGTCAGGGGGAGCCGGTGAGCCGTTACGACGTCACCGATGAACAGTGGGAGGGGCTCGCCCAGGTCGTGCCGCTGAGGGGCCGCGACGCCTGGCCGTCGGCGGTGGGCCACCGTGCGCTCCCGGACGCGGAGACCGAGACGCGCCGCCGTTTCGTCGTCCTGCGGGTCACCGTCTTCGCCGACGCCCGCGAGGTCGCCGAGACGCTGATGGCCGGGATACCGGTCCTGCTCGACCTCACCAGCGCCGAGACGGAGGTCGCCAAGCGCGTCCTCGACTTCAGCACGGGCGTGGTCTTCGGCCTGGCCAGCGGAATGCACCGGGTCGACCGCAACGTCTTCCTCCTCACCCCGCCCGGCACCGAGGTCAGCGGGCTGATGGAGGGGGCGGGGGTGTCGGGCGGCTGAGGGCCCGGCGGGACGGCCGGGCATCCCCCGATCGAAGGAAGGGCGGGCGGGCGGAACGGTTCGGCTGTTCCGCGGAGTCCTACGGTCCGCATATGGCCGCCTCCTCCGCCCCGTCCGCAGGATCCGATCGCTCCTCGGAGCAGGTCCCGCGCGCCCGCTCGGGCCGTCCGGGCGCCCCGTCGCCGTCCATGCCCTCAACGCCCTCCATGCCCGTAGCCCCCACCCCCCGCCGAGACCCCCGCCCCCGGGTCACCGAGCTTCGGCTCTCCGCCTTTGCCCGGCATCGGGGGGCTCGCTTTCCCGTCGGGCGGGTCACGTTGCTCGACGGGGCCAGCGGGAGCGGGAAGAGCGCGGTGCTCGCGGCCTACGAGGCGCTCGCGCGGCTCGGGGGCGGGGCCGCGCTCGCGGAGGTGTTTCCGGACCCGGGCGCGCTGGTGCCGGAGCGGGCCCGGCCGGACGCGCAGCGGCGGCGCGGGTTCCGTATCGGGTGTACGGCCGACGGCCCCGAGGGACCGGTACGGCTCGACGTCGCCGTGCAGGCCGAGCCCGAACTGCGCATCGTCGGCGAGCGGTTGACCGCGGACGGGCTCGTGCTCCTGGAGACCGCGCTGCGCGACCCGAGCCGCCCGGCGGTGCAGGCCGCCTGGCACACGGCGGGCTCCGCACCGGTCACCAGGGCCCCGCTTCCCGACGACCGCCTCGGCACCGCCCTGCTGCCGCTGCGCGTCGCCGGGAAGACGGACGGGCAGCGGCAGGTCCTCGCCGCCGCCGAGCAGATGGTCGTCGCCCTGCGGTCGGTGTTCCCCTGCGATCCGCGGCCCGAGGACATGCGCGCACCCGTCCGCACCGGCTCCGGCCGGCTGCTGCGCGGCTGCGACAACCTCGCCGACGTCCTGTGGCGCACCCGCTCCGAATGCGGCCGCCGGCACGCCCAGCTCGTCGACGCGGTGCGCACCGGCTGTGCCGGCCCCGTCGTCGACCTGCTCGCCGAACCACTCGGCGACGGCAGGGTACGGGCGCTGCTCGACCGCGGTGACGGCCACCGCACCGAGCTGCAGCGGCTCGGCGACGGCGAACTGCGCTACCTCGCCCTCGCCCTGGTCCTCTTCACCGGCCCCGGTGTCCTGGCGGTCGACGCCCCGGGCGAGGTCCCCGACGCCATGCGCGGCCTCACCGTCCTCGCCGACGGCTTCGACCGCAGCCTCGACCCGGGCCAGCGCGCCGAACTCCTGCGCACGGCCGTCCTGATGGGCGAGCGCGGCCACATCCGGTTCGTCGGCGCGGTGAGCGACGCCTCCTGGATCGGCGGAGCGGAGGCGATCACAGTGGTACACCTGGACGCGTGACCGACGAACCTCTCGACGTGGCAGGACTCCGGCGCCGGCTGGCCGAGTTCGCCGCCGCCCGCGACTGGCAGCAGTACCACACCCCCAAGAACCTGGTGGCCGCCCTCAGTGTGGAGGCCTCCGAACTGGTCGAGATCTTCCAGTGGTTGACCCCGGAGGAGTCGTCCCGGGTGATGTCCGACCCCGGCACCGCCCACCGGGTCACGGACGAGGTCGCCGACGTCCTGTCCTACCTCCTCCAGCTCTGCGACGTCCTGGACATCGACCCGCTGGCCGCGCTGGCCGCGAAGATCGAGCGCAACGAGAAGCGGTTCCCGCCCGCCTGACGGCCAGTCAGAGAGTATTCAGCACTCAGAATTAACGCTCCGTAATCACATCCCCGCCCGAATCTGAATTGTTGTCCACAGATTTCCGTCTTCCTCTGGCTCCAGGTCTCGGCAACCCTCACTCTGGGTAGTGAACTACTGAGTGCGGCAAGGCAGTTCGGACCGACGGGGACGGGGCGACGGATGGACGCGATGCGGCTCATCGTGGCGAGCAGACGGGCGCTGGCGCACGGCGCGGGTGTTCCGGAGATGATGACCGAGGTATGGCAGGCCCAGGCCCTGGCCCAGGCGATCGGCAGCCGGCTGGCCGTCTCCGGCCCGCCCGAGCTGCGTGGCGAGGCCCTCGGCCTGACCGAGCTGGCGGGCCGGGGCTGCGGCGTGCTGGGCACCCCCGACCTGGACCCCGGCACCCTGCGCGCCGCCCAGCTCACCGAACTGGACGACGCCCGTGCGACGCTGCTCTCCCTCGGCGGCCTCCTCGCCGAGGTCGGCATCGCCCTGGTCGGCATGGCCAGCGCCGCGGCCGACGAGGCGACGTACTGGCAGTGCATGGAGGCCATCGACGCGGCCGACGAGTCCCGGGACCGCGTGCTGGAGATGCTCCGCAAACTGGCGGCCCGGGAGGAGGTCCGCGACGGCTAGGGCAGGCCTCGGGGAGGTGGCCGGCGGATCGGGCCGACCGGCGGGAACGGCCCTCTAGCCGAGGTCGGCCTCTTCCCTCGGGGTGCGTTGCAGATCCGCGTCCAGCGCGGAGATGTCCGCGTTCAACGCCGCCATGAGTTCCTCCATCTGCTGGAGCAGCCCCTTCGGCTGACCGGATGAGGGGCCACCCTGCTGTGGAACGTACTCTTCGGACAAGACGGCCTCCTCGGCCCCCCGGCCCGCCGTCGGCGGCGGGCCACGAACGACGCGCGGCGACGGCGACCGTCCGGCGCGGGTGCCGGACGGCCCGGCACCCCCCACCCAACGATCACCGCGGGGGCCGGTCACCGCCCCGGAGCCCCGCCGTTGACGATATTCACCCGCGGGTGGACGCCCCTGACGGGCGGTGCCGATGGGGTTGACGGGGCGGGGGCCGTGCAGGATGGGTGCATGGACCTTCGTATCTTCACCGAGCCCCAGCAGGGCGCGAGCTACGACACCCTTCTCACCGTCGCCAAGGCCACCGAGGACCTCGGGTTCGATGCCTTCTTCCGCTCTGACCACTATCTGAAGATGGGCGACGTGGACGGCCTGCCCGGCCCCACCGACGCCTGGATCACCCTCGCCGGACTCGCCCGCGAGACCCGGCGGATCCGCCTCGGCACCCTCATGACCGCAGGAACCTTCCGGCTGCCCGGCGTGCTCGCCATCCAGGTCGCCCAGGTCGACCAGATGTCCGGCGGCCGCGTCGAACTCGGCCTCGGCGCCGGCTGGTTCGAGGACGAGCACAAGGCGTACGGCATCCCCTTCCCGAAGGAGAAGTTCGGCCGCCTGGAGGAGCAGCTGGCGATCGTCACCGGGCTGTGGGAGACCAAGCTCGGCGAGACCTTCGACTTCCACGGCACCTACTACGACCTCACCGACTCGCCCGCGCTGCCCAAGCCCGCCCAGGCGCGGATCCCGGTGCTGATCGGCGGCCACGGCGCCACCCGTACCCCGAAGCTGGCCGCGCGGTACGCCGACGAGTTCAACATGCCGTTCGCCTCCGTCGAGGACAGCGAGCAGCAGTTCGGCCGGGTGCGCGCCGCCGCCGAGGCGGCCGGCCGCGGGGCGGACGAGCTGACGTACTCCAACGCGCTCGTGGTCTGCGTCGGCAAGGACGACCAGGAGGTCGCCCGCCGGGCCGCCGCGATCGGCCGCGAGGTCGACGAGCTGAAGACCAACGGCCTGGCCGGCACCCCCGCCGAGGTCGTCGAGAAGATCGGCCGCTACGCCGAGATCGGCTCCCGGCGCTTCTACCTCCAGATCCTCGACCTCTCTGACCTGGACCACCTGGAGCTGATCTCCGCCAAGGTCCAGCCGCAGCTGTCGTGACCGGCAGGGGCCGCGCATCCGGTCGGCTGTGACACCTCTGTGACCGGAAGTATGGCTTCCATCACGGTCGTCGGGGGGTTCGCCCTGATGAGGTGACCGGATGCGCAGACCACACCCCCGTCTCTTCCCCCGCCTCCTGGTCCCCGCCGCAGTCCTCCTGCTGGCCACGGCCTGCGGCGCGGAGCACGCGGACCCGGGCGGTGGCGCCGGCGCGGCCGTACCGGAACCCGGCGCCACCGTCACCGACCCCCCGGTCGACGGCGTACGGATCACCTCGGTCACCATCCCCTCCGCCTCCCCGACCCCGTCCGTCTCCCCGGGCCGGGTCCACGCCGACCGGCTGCCCGGCGACTCCGGCATCTGGGCCGCCTACCAGGTCACCAACGACGGCGACGAGGCCATGACCTACACCGTGCTCTTCGACTTCACGACGGACGCCGGCGGGGTCATGGCGAACAAGAAGGTGACCGTGGCCGCGGTCCAACCCGGCCGCAGCACCACCGGAACCGTCCACCTGGGCGTGCTCGCCCCCGGCGCCTCCCCGGTGACGAGGGTGAAGGTCGCCGAGGTCACCAAGGTCCCCGCCGACGAGGCACCGGCCGAGACCGGCGCCTGTCCCTCCTCGGGAGTGCGGCTGTGGGCCGACGACGGCGACGCCGCGATGGGCCTGCGCGTCGTCGGACTCCACCTGCAGAACTGCGGAAAGCGGGACTACGCGCTCGACGGCTACCCGCGGCTGTCCCTCCTGGACGACGACCGCGAGCCCGTCGACGGCATCCGCATCCTGCACGGCGGCGCCGCCATCGCCTCGGGAACCGGCTTCGACGACCCGCCGGGCGCCCTCGTCCTGAAGCCCGGCGAGACCGCCCTCTCCGGCCTGATCTGGCGCAACACGACCCTGGCGGGCACCGCGGTGAACGTGCCCTACGTCCGGGTCCTGGCGAAGCCCGGCGCCGCGCCCGTGACGGTCACGCCGCACCTGGATCTCGGGACCACGGGAAAGCTCGGCGTCGGCGCCTGGAAGCGGGCCGACCGGTGACCCGGGAGAAAATCCCCGGCCCCGCACGGCGACCCTCTGTACGTTGGAACCGCGCACAAGCGCACGACCAGCGCTTTCGCACGGATTCCTGACCCATTTCGAGGCGACCCACCGTGTTCCTGACGATCACCACCACCGGCACCCCCGAACGTCCCGCCACCGACCTCGGGTTCCTGCTGCACAAGCACCCCGACAACGCGCAGACCTTCACCACCTCGCACGGCATCGCGCACGTCTTCTACCCGGAGGCGGACGCCGGGCGCTGCACGGCGGCGCTGCTCCTGGAGGTGGACGCGGTCGCGCTGGTCCGGCGCGGCAAGGGCAAGGGACGCGGCGGAGCACCCGACGCGGCGCTCGCGCAGTACGTCAACGACCGCCCGTACGCGGCCTCCTCGCTGCTCGCCGTGGCGATCGGCAACGTCTTCTCCAGCGCGATCCGCGGCGTCTGCAAGGCCCGCCCCGAAGCCCCGGCGCAGCCGCGGCCGTTGCGGATCGAGGTGCCCGCACTGCCCGCCCGCGGCGGCCCGGACCTGGTACGGCACCTCTTCGAGCCGCTCGGCTGGACGGTGACCGCCGAACCGGTCGCCCTGGACGCCGAGTTCCCGGAGTGGGGCGAGTCGCGGTACGTCGGCCTGGTCCTGGAGTCCGAGGCGCTGACCCTGTCCGAGGCGCTGCGCCACCTCTACGTCCTGCTCCCCGTCCTCGACGACGCCAAGCACTACTGGGTCTCCGCCGAGGAGGTCGACAAGCTGCTGCGGGCCGGTGCGGGCTGGCTGCCCGGCCACCCCGAGCAGAAGCTCATCACCAGCCGCTACCTCTCCCGCCGCTGGTCGCTGACCCGGCAGGCGATGGAACGGCTGGAGCTGGTACGGCTCGCCGAGGCCGACGACAGCGAGGTCGAGGAGATCGACAACGCCGTCGAGGAGGAGACCGAGACGGAGGAGAAGCCGACCCCGCTCGCCGTGCAGCGCCGGGAGGCGATCCTCGGCGCGCTCAAGCGCTCCGGCGCCGCCCGGGTCCTCGACCTCGGCTGCGGCCAGGGCCAGTTGGTGCAGGCGCTGCTGAAGGACCCCGCGTTCACCGAGATCGTCGGCGTCGACGTGTCGGTGCGGGCGCTCACCATCGCCTCCCGCCGGCTCAAGCTGGACCGCATGGGGGAGCGGCAGGCGTCCCGCGTCCAGCTCTTCCAGGGCTCGCTGGCCTACACCGACCAGCGGCTCAAGGGCTACGACGCGGCCGTGCTCAGCGAGGTGATCGAGCACCTCGACCTGCCCCGGCTGCCCGCCCTGGAGTACGCCGTGTTCGGCGCCGCCCGCCCGCGCACGGTCCTGGTGACCACCCCGAACGTCGAGTACAACGTCCGCTGGGAGACGCTGCCCGCCGGGCATGTCCGGCACGGCGACCACCGCTTCGAGTGGACCCGCGAGGAGTTCCGCGCCTGGGCCACCCGGGTCGCCGAACTCCACGGCTACGACGTCGAGTTCACCCCCGTGGGCCCGGAAGACCCCGAGGTCGGCCCGCCCACCCAGATGGCCATTTTTGAAATAGGCACGACCACCGTATGCGTCGCGAAGGAGGCGAAGGCGGCATGACCGAGACACAGCGCACCGGACGGGTCCTGCCCGTCACCGACCTCTCCCTGGTCGTCCTCGTCGGCGCCTCCGGCTCCGGCAAGTCCACCTTCGCCCGCCGCCACTTCAAGCCGACCGAGGTGATCTCCTCCGACTTCTGCCGGGGACTGGTCTCCGACGACGAGAACGACCAGAGCGCCACGAAGGACGCCTTCGACGTCCTGCACTACATCGCCGGCAAGCGGCTGGCGGCCGGCCGCCGCACCGTCGTCGACGCCACCAGCGTGCAGCAGGACTCCCGGCGCCAGCTGATCGACCTGGCCAAGCGGTACGACGTGCTGCCCATCGCCGTCGTGCTCGACGTGCCCGAGGAGGTGTGCGCCGAGCGCAACGCGGCCCGCACCGACCGCGCCGACATGCCGCGCCGGGTCATCCAGCGCCACATTCGCGAACTGAGGCGTTCCATAAGGCACCTGGAGCGCGAGGGCTTCCGCAAGGTGCACATCCTGCGCGGCGTCGAGGAGATCGAGTCGGCGACCGTCGTCACCGAGAAGCGCTTCAACGACCTGACCCACCTCACCGGCCCCTTCGACATCGTCGGCGACATCCACGGCTGCGCGAGCGAACTGGAGTCCCTGCTGGCCAAGTTGGGGTACACCGACGGCGTCCACCCGGAGGGCCGTACCGCGGTCTTCGTCGGCGACCTCGTCGACCGCGGCCCGGACAGCCCCGGCGTGCTGCGCCGGGTGATGTCGATGGTCGGATCGGGCAACGCCCTGTGCGTGCCCGGCAACCACGAGAACAAGTACGGCCGTTACCTCAAGGGCCGCAAGGTCCAGCACACCCACGGACTCGCCGAGACCATCGAGCAGATGGACGGCGAGAGCGAGGAGTTCAGGGCGCAGGTAAGGGAGTTCATCGACGGACTGGTCAGCCACTACGTCCTCGACGGCGGGAAGCTGGTCGTCTGCCACGCCGGGCTGCCCGAGAAGTACCACGGCCGCACCTCCGGCCGGGTCCGCTCGCACGCGCTGTACGGCGACACCACCGGCGAGACCGACGAGTTCGGCCTGCCGGTGCGCTACCCGTGGGCCGAGGACTACCGGGGCCGCGCGGCCGTCGTCTACGGCCACACCCCGGTCCCGGAGGCCAGCTGGCTGAACAACACCATCTGCGTGGACACCGGCGCCGTCTTCGGCGGCAAGCTGACCGCGCTGCGCTGGCCGGAGCGGGAGCTGGTCGACGTACCGGCCGAGCGGGTCTGGTACGAGCCGGCCCGGCCGCTGCACACCGAGGCACCCGGCGGCCAGGACGGACGCCCGCTGGACCTGGCGGACGTGCACGGCCGAAGGGTCGTCGAGACGCGGTACCAGGGCCGGGTCGCGGTCCGCGAGGAGAACGCGGCGGCCGCCCTGGAGGTGATGAGCCGCTTCGCGATCGACCCGCGCCTGCTGCCGTACCTGCCGCCGACCATGGCCCCGACGGCCACTTCGCACGTCGAGGGCTATCTGGAGCACCCCGAGGAGGCCTTCGCCCAGTACGCCGCGGACGGCGTCGCCCGGGTGGTGTGCGAGGAGAAGCACATGGGCTCGCGGGCGGTCGCGCTGGTGTGCCGGGACGCGGAGGTCGCGCACAAGCGCTTCGGCGTCCCGTCCGGCCCGACCGGCTCCCTCTACACCCGCACCGGACGCCCGTTCTTCGACGACGCGTCGGTGACCGAGGAGATCCTCGGCCGGATCCGCGCCTCGGTCGACGCGGCCGGCCTCTGGGACGAACTCGCCACCGACTGGCTCCTGTTGGACGCCGAACTGCTGCCCTGGTCGCTCAAGGCCTCCGGGCTGCTGCGCACCCAGTACGCGGCCGTGGGCGCCGCCTCCGGCGCGGTCTTCCCGGGCGCGCTGGCCGCCCTGGAGGGCGCGGCGGCCCGCGGCGTCGACGTCACAGGGCTGCTGACCCGGCAGCGTGAACGCGCCGCCGACGCGGCCGCGTTCACCGACGCCTACCGCCGTTACTGCTGGACCACCGAGGGCCTGGACGGGGTGCGCCTCGCCCCCTTCCAGATCCTCGCGGTCCAGGGCCGCAGCCTCGCCGCGCTCCCGCACGACGAACAACTCGCCCTCCTGGACCGGCTGGTGGAGCACGACCCGACGGGGCTCCTGCAGACCACCCGGCGCCTGCACGTCGACACCGGCGACCCGGAGTCGGTGCGGTCCGGCGTCGACTGGTGGCTGGAGATGACCGGCCGGGGCGGCGAGGGCATGGTCGTCAAGCCGGCCGGCGCGGTGGTCCGCGACCCGCAGGGCCGGCTGGTCCAGCCCGGCATCAAGTGCCGGGGCCGGGAGTACCTGCGGATCATCTACGGCCCCGAGTACACCCGCCCCGACAACCTCGCCCGGCTGCGGGGCCGCTTCCTCAACCACAAGCGGTCCCTGGCGATCCGCGAGTACGCCCTCGGCCTGGAGGCCCTGGACCGCCTCGCGGACGGCGAGCCGCTGTGGCGGGTGCACGAGGCGGTCTTCGGGGTCCTGGCCCTGGAGTCGGAACCGGTCGACCCGCGGCTGTGAACCGCGGCGGCTCCCGGCCGGCCGGTCAGCCGACCAGCCGGAGCCGCCGCGCGCACGCGCCCACCCGGACCGTCTGCCCCCAGGTGAGTTCCAGGGCATCGGACTCGATGCCGTCGCCGAAGACGATCAGGCGGTCCGACTCGACCGTGAGGGTCAGCGCCGCCGAGGCCGTCAACTCGCCGGCGACCAGGGAGGTCCCGGTCGCCGGCGACGGCCAGGCCTCCCGGACGAACCAGAGGAGACGGTCCTCCGTGGGGGCGGGCAACGGCAGCCGGGCCCCGCGCTCCTGCCACACCGAGCGCAGCCAGCCGGTGGCCCCGGTGCCGGTGCCCACCAGCACCCCGGAGGAAGCCTGGGCCTCGACGACACCCCCGTCGTTCTCGAGGCCCAGGCGGTATCGGGCGGTCTGATGACCGGCGGTACCCAGGTAGATCTCGTTGAGCGCCACGAGCCGCTGGGTGTCGTCGGCGACCGCCTCGACCATCGTCAGCTCGTCGGCCCCCGTGGCCGCGGCCGTCGCCGCGACCGACGCCAGCAGTACGGCCGCCTGCTCCGGCCGGTGCCGCACCAGGACCCCCGGGTTGCGGCCGGGGTCGGTGTCGATGCCGATCACCGGCTGGCCGTCCAGGTACTTGGCCACGTTGGCCACCAGCCCGTCCTGGCCGACCACCACGACCACGTCCTCGGGCCCGAACAGGAAGCGGTCCAGGTCGGCCCGCTCCACCCGGGCCTGGCGCCAGGTCAGCGGCACCGCCGAGGCCACCTCGGCGAGCGCCCGCCGGCCGCGCCGGTGCCGTTCGGCGACCTCGGCCATGTCCCGGCCCCGGGAGGCGAGGAAGAAGGCGGCCTGGCCGTGCGTGCCGTGCCGGGCCACCAACTCCTCGTACTCGGTGGTCCGGTGGACCAGCACGGCCCGTGGCGCGAGGCTCACTCCCGCTCCCCGCCCAGCCTGGCGAGCAGCCCGGTCAGCACGTCCGGCGACACGGTCACGCTGTCGATGCGCGGCAGGTTCTCGGCGAGCCGGGTGCCGGTGAGGGCGTGCAGGGTGGCCACGTCCGCCTCGCCGTGCACCCGCAGCCAGGCCGCCTGTGCCGCGGCCCGCGCCTCGCCGACCTCCCGCGCCCCGGCGGCCTCGGCCCGCGCGAGGGTGACCGCCCGGGACGCCTCCGCCTCGCCCAGCTTCACCGACCGGGACGCCTCCGCCTCCGCCAGCCGTACCGTGCGCGCCGCCTCGGCGTCCGCCAGCTTCACCGTCCGGGTCGCCTCGGCCGCCGCCCGGACCGCGTCCGCCGCCGCGTGCTCCTCCGCCTCCCGGCGCGCGTTGGTGCCCCGTTGGTCGACCAACTGCTCCTCGCGGCGCGCGAGTTCGATCTGGCTGGCCAGCTCGTTCTCGGCGATCGCCCGTTCCCGCTCGACGGCCACCGCGCGCCGCTCGTACGTCGCCCGGTCGGCCTCCTGCTGGATCTGCTCGCGGGCCGGGGTGCGCAGCGCCCGCTCCACCTCGGGCTCGGGCCGCAGCGCCATCACCCGGACGGCCACCACCTCGATGCCGGTCGCGGGGAGGCGGGGCTCCGCACCGAGGCCGGCCGCGATCCGTTCCCGGACCGTGGCCGTCCCGTCGACCAGCGCCTCCGACAGCGGGGTGCCGGCCAGCACGTCCAGCGCGTGCTGCTGGGCCGTCTCCGTGAGCAGCGTGCCCAGCTGTTCCAGCGGGGTGCCGCGCCAGGCACCGGTGTCCGGGTCGATCGAGAAGTCGAGGCGGGCGGCCGCCACCGTCGGGTCGCCGATGCGGTAGGTGACCGTCGCCTGCACCGCCACGTCCTGGAAGTCGGCCGTACGGGCATGGAAGGTCATCGCCAGTTCCCGGTCGTCGACCGGTACTTCGGAGATCGCCGCGGTGAGCGCGCGGAACCAGAAGCTGAGCCCCGGTCCGTCGTGCAGCAGTTTGCCGTCCCGGTGGTGTCTGACGTGCGCCGTCGGAGCCCCGCGCAGATGGCGCCAGCCCAGGCGCCGGGTGATGTCGGCCATCGAATCCGCCCCCTCGTCTTTAGAGTCATCATGACCATAATCTCGGGACCTGTTTGTCGTCAAGAGGACGAGAACAAGAAACGGCCGAGCAGGGGGTGAAGGCGGTCCGCGATGGTCAGGATGGAGGCATGGGATTCCACGTCGACTCCGAGGCCGGGCGGCTGCGCCGCGTCATCCTGCACCGGCCGGATCTGGAGCTCAAAAGGCTCACCCCCAGCAACAAGGACGCCCTCCTCTTCGACGACGTCCTCTGGGTCCGCCGGGCCCGGGCCGAGCACGACGGGTTCGCCGACGTGCTGCGCGACCGCGGGGTCGCCGTCCACCTCTTCGGCGACCTGCTCGAAGAGACGCTGGCGATCCCGGCCGCCCGCGCCCTCGTCCTGGACCGGGTCTTCGACGAGAAGGAGTACGGCCCGCTCGCCACCGACCACCTGCGCACCGCCTTCGAGAACCTGCCCTCGCGCGAGCTGGCCGAGGCGCTGGTCGGCGGCATGACCAAGCGGGAGTTCCTGGCCGCCCACGAGGAGCCCACCTCGGTCCGCTTCCACGTCATGGACCTCGACGACTTCCTCCTCGAACCGCTCCCCAACCACCTCTTCACCCGCGACACCTCCGCCTGGGTCTACGACGGGGTCTCCATCAACGCCATGCGCTGGCCCGCCCGGCAGCGCGAGACCGTCCACTTCGAGGCGATCTACCGGCACCACCCGCTCTTCCGTGGCGAAACGTTCCACGTATGGTCCGAGGGGCAGGCCGCCTACCCCTCCACCATCGAGGGCGGCGACGTCCTGGTGATCGGCAACGGCGCGGTCCTGATCGGCATGAGCGAGCGCACCACCCCGCAGGCCGTCGAGATGCTCGCGCACAAGCTCTTCGCGGCCGGCTCGGCGCAGACCATCGTCGCCCTGGACATGCCGAAGCGGCGCGCCTTCATGCACCTCGACACCGTGATGACGATGGTCGACGGCGACACCTTCACCCAGTACGCCGGGCTCGGCATGCTCCGCTCGTACACCATCGAACCGGGCACCGGCGAGAAGGAACTCAAGGTCACCGACCATCCGCCGGAGCACATGCACCGGGCGATCGCCGCCGCCCTCGGCCTCAGCGAGATCCGGGTCCTGACCGCCACCCAGGACGTGCACGCGGCCGAGCGCGAACAGTGGGACGACGGCTGCAACGTCCTCGCCGTCGAACCCGGCGTCGTCGTCGCCTACGAACGCAACGCCACCACCAACACCCACCTGCGCAGGCAGGGCATCGAGGTGATCGAGATCCCGGGCAGCGAGCTGGGGCGGGGGAGGGGCGGGCCACGGTGCATGAGCTGCCCGGTGCAGCGGGATGCCGTGTGAGGAGCGCCGTCGCAGTCCGCCCGAGGGGCGATGCCGCTGCCGGGCGACTGTTCGCGGTGGCCTGATCCGGCATGCCGCCGAAGGCGCGGAGGCCGGACCCGGACCGGACCGCTCGACGGCCATCGGCATCAAAAGGGAGCGCGTCTGAAGCCGAAGCCCCGCAAGGGGCGCAGCATGAAGACGTGCCGGTCGGGATGGCCCGGCAGCGCCTGTATAGAAATGTGTAACATCGTATAGACTTCCAAAGTCCCCGAAGTCGACCCCTACCGCTGGAGCGCCCCCATGGCGACTGTCCCGACCGCCCTCGCCGGCCGCCACTTCCTCAAGGAGCTGGACTTCACCCAGGAGGAGTTCCGCGGGCTGGTCGAGCTGGCCGCCGAGCTGAAGGCGGCCAAGAAGGCCGGGACCGAGCCGCAGTACCTGCGGGGCAAGAACATCGCGCTGGTCTTCGCGAAGACCTCCACCCGCACCCGCTGCGCCTTCGAGGTCGCCGCGGCCGACCAGGGCGCGTCCACGACCTACCTCGACCCGGCCGGCTCGCAGCTCGGGCACAAGGAGTCGGTGAAGGACACCGCCCGGGTCCTCGGCCGGATGTACGACGCGATCGAGTACCGCGGGCACGGCCAGGGCGTCGTCGAGGAGCTGGCCGCGTTCGCCGGGGTGCCCGTCTACAACGGCCTCACCGACGAGTGGCACCCCACCCAGATGCTCGCCGACGTGCTCACCATGACCGAGCACAGCGACAAGCCGCTCGACGGGATCGCCTTCGCCTACCTCGGCGACGCCCGCTACAACATGGGCAACTCCTACCTCGTCACCGGTGCCCTGCTCGGCATGGACGTCCGGATCGTCGCGCCCCGGCTGCTGTGGCCTGACGAGACGATCGTGGAGCTGGCCCAGCAGCTCGCCGGCGCGTCCGGCGCCCGGATCACGCTCACCGAGGACGTGCACGAAGGGGTCCGGGGCGCCGACTTCGTCGCCACCGACGTCTGGGTGTCGATGGGCGAGCCCAAGGAGGTCTGGGACGAGCGCATCGCGCTGCTCGGCCCCTACGCCGTCACCATGGACGTGCTGCGCGCCACCGGAAACGCCGACGTCAAGTTCCTGCACTGCCTGCCGGCCTTCCACGACCTCGGCACCCTCGTCGGCCGCGAGATCCACGAGCGGCACGGGCTGACCGAGCTGGAGGTCACCGACGAGGTGTTCGAGTCCGAGCACTCGGTCGTCTTCGACGAGGCCGAGAACCGGATGCACACCATCAAGGCGGTCCTGGTGGCCACACTTGCCTGACCAGCCCCGTTCATTGCCCCTATGCTGTGCGGCGGCCCGGCACCACCCCTCGCCCGGGCCGCCACCGCGACCGAACCGGGATCGCACCCGCACCACCAGAAACGAGCACCGCCCGCATGCCCCGCATCAAGTCCCCGCACCTGCTGGTCGCCGAATCCGGCGCCGACCGCGCGGGCCACGGCCTCCGCCGCACCATGGGCCTCTTCCAGCTGATCTGCTTCGGCATCGGCGCGATCGTCGGCACCGGCATCTTCGTCGGCCTCTCCGACTCGGTCGCCCAGGCCGGCCCTGCCGTCGTCGTCTCCTTCGTGCTCGCCGCGATCACCTGCGTCTTCACCGCCCTCTCCTTCGCCGAGCTGGGCGGCGCGATCCCGGTCTCCGGATCGTCGTACTCCTTCGCCTACGCGGGCCTCGGCGAGTCCACCGCGTTCCTGGTCGGCTGGTGCCTGCTTCTCGAATACGGCATCTCGATCTCGGCCGTCGCCGTCGGCTGGAGCCAGTACGTCAACGAACTCCTGCACAGTCTCACCGGCCTCCAGCTCCCGCACGCCCTGTCCGCGGGTCCCGGTGACGGCGGGATCGTGAACCTCCCCGCGGTCGTCGTCATCGCGATGGCCGCCGTCCTGCTGGTGCGCGGGGTGCGGGAGAGCGCCCGGGCCACCGCCGCGATGGCCGCCGTGAAGCTGGTCATCCTGGTCGCCTTCTGCGCGATCGGCTTCAGCGCCTTCAAGGACGGCAACCTCGTGCCGTTCTCCCCGGCGGGCCTGGGCGGCATCGGCGCGGGCACCACGGCCGCGTTCTTCTCCTACATCGGCTTCGACGCGATCACCACGGCCGGTGAGGAGGCCAAGAACCCGCGCCGGGACATCCCGGTCGCGATCCTGGTCTGCATGGGCGTGGTCACCCTGCTCTACTGCGCGGTCGCGCTCGCCGCGACCGGCGCCATCGGCGGCGACCAGGTCGCGGGCCGTCCCGCCGCCCTGTCCTACGTCGTCAACGAGGTCACCGGCTCCACGGTCGGCGGCGGTGTGATCGCCTTCGGCGCGGTCGTCGCCATCGCCTCCGTCGTCCTCGCGGTGATGTACGGCCAGACCCGCATCCTCATGTCCATGTCCCGGGACGGCCTGATCCCGCGCGTCTTCGAGAAGGTCTCCCCGAAGACCGCCACGCCCGTCGCGGGCACTGTCATCGTGGCGGCCGTCTTCGCGCTCCCGGCGGCCTTCGCCTCACTGGACGCGGTGATGAACCTGTGCACCATCGGCACCCTTGCGATCATGGCCGTGGTGAACATCGCGGTGCTCGCCCTGCGCCGCCGCGAACCGGCCCTCGCCCGCACCTTCCGGGTGCCGCTCTACCCGGTCGCGCCCCTGCTGGGCGTCGGCTTCTGCCTGTACCTGATGTACGAGACCGGGTGGACGACCTGGATCCAGTTCGCCGTCTTCCTCGCGGTCGGCCTGCTGGTCTACGTCGGCTACGGGCGCCGGAACTCCACGCTGGCCACCGCCGTACCGGCTACGCCGAACGCCACTGACGCGGTACTACAGGAAGCCTGAACCACACCGCCTTGCCGGACTCGGTGGGGCGGTGCCCGCAGGACGAGCTGAGGGCGCGGATCAGCAGCAGGCCGCGCCCGCCCTCCTGCATGGGGTCGGGCTCCTCGATCACCGGACGGGTCAGATGGCCGGGCGGCGCCGGGTCCGGGTCGTGCACCTCGACCTTGCAGCCCCCCGGCATCAGCTCGACGACCAGCTCTATCGGCCCCCTGCCCGCGGTGTGCTCCACCGCGTTGGCGACCAGTTCCGCCGTGAGCAGTTCGGCGGTGTCGGGGTCCGCCGCGTGGTCCGTCTCCTCCATCGCCGAACGCACCAGGGCACGGGCGACCGGCACGGCCGCGACGGTGTGCGGCAGCGCGATACGCCAGGAGGCGGCGGAGGAGGGTGGTTCGTACACGGCGGTTCCGTTCATGGCGCAGGCGATCACTGCTTGTCCTGCTTTCAACTGTAGGAATGGTACGGGTCCCGTTCCGGAACCCGTCGGCGGGCCCCGGACCGGACCTTCGTCCCGGTAACCGGCTGCCTACCCAGCCCGACGGGCCGTCTCGCACGGCCGCCCGCACTGTTACCGCCTTATTGACGCGCCGTGACCTTGTGACCGTGCGGAACGCACCGAGCCCCCGGCAGCTGCTGCCGGGGGCTCCTCCGTATACGGCCGGGATACGGGCGCGGGGCGATCAGCCGAGCTCGACCATCCCCGCGGTCAGCGTCGCGCCGTCCGCCGGGTCGATCAGGATGAACGCGCCGGTACGGCGGGAGACCGCGTAGGCGTCCAGCGGCAGCGGCTCGGCGCTGCGCAGCGTGATCCGGCCCAGGTCGTTGGCGGTGAGCCGGGTGGCGCCCGCCAGGTCCCGGACGACCGCCTTGACGGTCCGGGTGGCGTGCCTGAGCAGCACCCGGTCGCCGACTCTGAGCGGCCGGTCGGCCAGGTGGCACACGGACGCCGTCACGTCCCGGGTGAGCACGGGCGCCTCCGGCCCGGCGGTGATCATGTCGCCGCGCGAGACGTCCCGCTGGTCGGCCAGCCGCACCCCGATGGACTGCGGGGCGTGCGCCGCCTCCACCTCGGTGCCGAGCACGTCGATCGCCGTGATCTCGGAGGTCTCCCCGGACGGGTGGACGGTGACCCGGTCACCGACCCGCAGCGAGCCGGAGACCAGCTGCCCGGCGTAGTGACGGATGTCTCCATGCCGGATGACGTACTGGACCGGGAAGCGGGCCGGCGCGTCGGCCGCGTCCGTGGCGACCGGGACGTTCTCCAGGAACTCCAGGAGCGCCGGGCCGCCGTACCAGTCCATGTGCGCGGAACGGTCGACGACGTTGTCCCCCACCAGCGCCGAGACCGGGATCGCGGTGACCTCGGGAAGCCCCAGCTCGGCGGTCTGCGCGGTGAAGTCGGCGACGATCCGCTCGAACTCGGCCCGCTCGTAGCCGACGAGGTCCATCTTGTTGACGGCGAGGACGACGTGCGGGACGCGCAGCAGGGCGGCGACGGCGGCGTGCCGGCGGGTCTGCTCGACGACGCCGTTGCGGGCGTCGACGAGGATGATCGCCAGCTCGGCGGTGGAGGCGCCGGTGACCATGTTGCGGGTGTACTGCACATGGCCGGGGGT
>NZ_JBSHBL010000077.1:0-49013 GCF_053611985.1 Streptomyces sp. NPDC054770 | reverse complement strand
TGCGCGGCCCGGGCCGGGCGGATCCCGATCAGCGCCACGGCGATCACCGCGGCCACCAGCATCCCGATTCCGCCGACGAGGGCGCAGGTGTGCAGCGCGTCGGTGAAACTCGCGCCGTAGGCGGCCTGCGCCTGTCCGGTGCTCGCCGGGGTCTTCAGGTGCAGGAAGGCGCCGGCCTGGATGCCGACGCCGGACACCAGGCCGTTCACCTGGCCCTGGTCGGCGGGGCTCAGTCCGGACGAGGCGAGGTGTCCGGGCAGCGTGGCCAGGGTGCGGTGGGTGAGGATGACACCGAAGACGGCGGGGCCGAGGGCGCTGCCGATCTGGCGGAGCGCACTGTTGGCCGCGGCGGCGGTCCCCCCGAGCCGGTGCGGCAGGGCGTTCATGGCGATGGTGGTGATCGGCGCCATGGCGAGCGCGATGCCGATGCCGAACACTCCGATGACCAGGGCGGCCTCGCCGGTGCCGGTGCCGGCCTGGAAGGCGTTCATCAGGAGCGCCCCGATCCCGCCGATCACCAGACCGGTGACCAGGAGCAGGCCGGGCGTGGCCCGGTTCATCAGCCGCCCGACCAGCGGGCCGAGCACCACCGTGAAGCCGTTGATGGCGATGAGACGGATGCCGATGTCCAGGGTCGAGGCGTGGTGGACCAGCCCGAAGTACTCGCTCAGTGCGAAGACCAGGCCGACCTGGGCGAACAGCGTGACGGCCATGACGAGCGCCGCTCCGGAGAACGCCGACGACTTGAACAGGCGCATGTCCAGCATCGGGCAGGCGGAGCGGAGTTCCACGAGGACGAACCCGACGGCGCCGAGGGCGGCGGCCACGAAGGCGATCACGACCTGGACGGACGACCAGCCGGCGCTGCCGCCCTCGATGACGCCGTAGACCAGTCCGGTGATGGCGACGACGGCCAGGAGCTGGCCGGGGACGTCAAAGTGCCGTTCGCGCTCCGCGCGGGAGTCGGTCAGGACGACGGCGCCGATCACTGCCGTGACCACGGCGAGGACGAGCGAGGGCAGGAAGATCCAGCGCCAGCTCGAGTGCGCCACGATCACGCCGTTGACCACCGGGCCGAGGGTCAGTCCGAGGCCGAGGGCGGCTGTCCACAGGGCTATCGCGCGGGCGCGTTTGCGGGGGTCGGGGATGACATGGCCGATCAGGGCGAGCGTGGACGGCAGCAGCGCGGCGGTGCCGACGCCGGTGAGGGCCTGGCCCACACAGACCTGTACGACGCTGCCGGCGGTCAGGCAGACCACGCAGCCGAGGCAGAACAGCGCGAGTCCGGCCAGATACGTCTTCTTGCGGCCGTAGAGGTCACCCACCATGCCGCAGGTCAGCAGGAGTGCCGCGGTCGGCAGGATGAAGGCGTCGGTGATCCACTGCAGGCCCTCGGTGGAGGCGTCGAGTGCCTGCTGCATGACGGGGAGCGCGACGGAGACCCCCACGACCGGCAGGTAGGAGACGAACACCCCGAGGCAGGCCAGCACGATGGTGGCCGTGATGTGCCGGCTGCCGGTGTCGGGCGGCGCGGACGGGGACGAGGCAGGAGAAGGCATGGCCACAGGGCACCTCGGAGCAGTGGAGTGACAGGGCGACGTATCTGGGCGGCGCTGGGGTGACCTGTCGACTCCCGATCGACGGGTGCACCGCGGCTCTGCCGCCCGGACCGACAGCGGGAGCCGCGCCATGGCGGTCCCGGCTGCCGTCCGCGCGGCGCCTGCGCGGCGGGTTCGACCGGAATCTCCATTGACGTGAGGCACTGCTGTCGGGGCAGGCGTTCGGACCGTATACCGACCTGCGGCCTGCGGAGATGCCCTTGGCCCTCCAACATACGGTTAACTACGGTCTCGCCGCCCCCGATCACCGTAAACGCGGAAAATCCGACACACGCAAAAACCCGAGCCGCGCCAAGGCCGTGTGCTGCGTGGCGGCATGCCCGCGTCTCAGGTGAGTGCCGGGTGGTTCAGGACGGGAGTGTCCAGCTCTGGTTGGCGGCTCCCGAGCAGGACCAGATCTGCAGCCTGGTGCCGTTGGCCGAGCTCGGTCCGGTGGCGTCGAGGCACTTGCCCGACTGCGGGTTGACCAGGGAGCCGTTCGCGCCGGACTGCCAGACCTGCGATGCCGTGCCGTTGCAGTCGTACAGCTGCACCTTGGTGCCGTCGGCGGTGCCGGCCCCGGTCACGTCCATGCACTTGCCGAGGGCGCCCAGGGTTCCGGCGCTGCCGACCGTCCAGTTCTGGGCGGTGGTGCCGTTGCAGTCGTAGAGCTGTACGGCGGTGCCGTTGGTGCTGCTCGCGCCCGCGACGTCCACGCACTTGCCGCCGTACCCGTGGATCGGGCCGGTGGCGTTCGTGGGCGGGGTGACCGGACCGGACTGCCCGGACGCCCACTTGATCTCCTGCAGCAGGAGCTGGTTCTGCTGGGCGCTCGCGAACGTCGACGACAGGGTGGTGTTGGTCGCGTAGTCCATCGCGTTGTGGCCGAAGTTGTTGTAGACCATCTTGTAGTTGCGGTTGGACCAGACGATCGGGTAGTAGCCGCTGTACCAGGTCTGGTTGGGGTCGGTGCCGACCGGGAAGGTGGACGGGGCCATCGAGGCGAGGATGTCGATGGCCGGGTTCTGCCGCAGGTCGTTCTGCCAGCTGTACCACTCGCTGACCGAGGACGTGATGGTGGACGGCAGGTTCGCGGTCGCCGGGTGCGAGGGGTCGTCGATCTGCAGGGTTTCCTGGGTCGGCCCCCAGGAGTTGCTCTTGAAGGTGCCGGTGCCGAGGAAGGTGTTGTGGTACCAGGGCCAGTCGCTGGTGTCGTCGTTGTACGCCGAGACGTGGAAGCCGATGAAACCGCCGCCGCCCGCCATGTAGTTCTGGAAGGCGGTCTGCTGCGACGCGGTGTGGGGATAGTTGTCCAGGAACATGACGACCTGGTAGTTGGCCAGGGTCGAGGCGTTGAGCCGGCTCCAGTCCGTGGTCGCGGTGTACGTGAAGCCGTTCTGCGCGCCGGCCTGCGGGAACCAGGTGTTGGCCTCGTGGTCGAAGCTGATGTGTGCCGCGTCGTACGTGCCGTCGTAGAAGGCGATCACATTGACGGGGGTGGCGGCGTGGGCGTTGCCGTGGGCGGGGCCGGCCTGGATGCCGAGCACGACGGCGACCAGGGCGAACAGTCTTAACAGGGTGCGGGGCCAGGTGAGGTGCGGGTGGGGGGTGATCATGCGGCGGCCTTCCTCATACGTGACCGCCGGATACATATCCGGCTGAGCCGCATTGAAGGCCCCGCTACGCGTACATGTCAATGGTGCAGACCAAGTAGGCCCTGTGGGACCGCCTCACCGTCCCGTTCCACCTGCCGCGCGGCGACAACCGCACCGAGGAGGCGGCACCCTGGTACGAGGAGGACGCCGTACGGCGGGCCCTGCGGTGTACCTCGAGAAGAACAGCAAAGTCCTCCTGGACGCCGGGACAGCCGGTCGGACACGACGGAGGGAGCGCAGCATGGGCAGGCACAGCACGATCGGTGTACTCGGCGCGGGCGAGGTGGGCCGGGCGGTCGCCGGTCAGGCCGTCCGGCACGGTTTCGGGGTGGTCATCGGCAACAGCCGGGGCCCGGACTCCCTCCGGGCGGTGGTGAGCGAGCTGGGGCCGACAGCCCGGGCAGGGGCGGCCGCGGAGGCCGCACGGCAGGATCTGGTGTTTCTCGCGGTACCGTTCTTCGCGGTACCGGAACTGACCGGTCTCACCGACTGGACCGGGAAGACGGTCGTCGACACGACCAACCAGTTCGCCGCGGCCGACCCCTGGCGGGGCCGGTACGACGTCGGTGACCTCACGGGCAGCGAGTGGGTCGCCCGGCACCTTCCCGGTGCTCGGGTGGTGAAGGCCCTCAACACCCTCTTCGCCCCGTTCATCGCCGCGGATCCCCGGCATGCCGAAGGCCGGCAGGTCGCCTTCTACGCGGGTGACGATGCCGACGCGAAGGCGGCCGTGGCCGAGGTGCTGGACTCGTTCGGGTTCGCCGCCCTGGACCTCGGCGGCCTGCGGGACGGCGGGCGGCTGATGCAGCTGGACGGTCCGCTCAGCGCGAGGCACCTGCTGTTGCAGGATGTCGGCTGACAAGCCGCCCGAAGGCCGGCCGCGGACCACGTGCCGTACGTGATGCCTCCGGTACGACTGGGGTGCCAACCTGGACCTCGGAGCCAAGAGCGGGGATCGAGAGGAATGCGGATGACGATCGCGGTCCTGGACGACTATCAGGGTGTGGCGCTGAGCCTGGCGGACTGGGATTCACTCGGCGTCGACGTGCAGGTCTTCTCGGACGCCTTCGGCAGCGAGGGCGAGGTGGTGGCCGCGCTCGCCGACTTCGAGGTGGTCGTGGCCATGCGCGAGCGGACCCCTTTTCCGGCGTCCGTCCTGGACCGGCTGCCGCGCCTGAAGCTGCTGGTCACCACCGGGCCGGTCAACGCGGCGATCGACCTGGACGCCGCGCGCCGGCTGGGGATCACGGTCAGTGGTACCGGGTACTTCTCGTACCCGACGGCCGAACTCACCTGGGGGCTCATCCTCTCCGCGGCGCGCCTGATCCCGCAGCAGGTCGACTCGGTGCGCCGGGGCGGCTGGCAGCAGGGCCTGGGGACGAGTCTGCGGGGCGCCACGCTGGGCGTGCTCGGCCTCGGCCGGCTGGGCACCGCGGTGACCGAGGTGGGGCGCGCCTTCGGCATGGAATGCATCGCCTGGAGCCAGCACCTGACGCCTGCGGATGCGCGGGCGAAGGGAGTGACCTACGTTGCACGGGACGAGCTGTTCGAGCGCTCCGACGTGCTGAGCGTGCACGTGGTGCTGAGCGAGCGCACCCGGGGCCTGGTCGGTGCCCGCGAACTGGGCCTCATGAAGCCGACGGCGATCCTGGTGAACACCTCACGCGGGCCCGTGGTGGAGGAGGCGGCGCTGATCAGGGCACTGAGCGAGGGGCGGATCGCCTCGGCGGCACTGGACGTCTTCGACCGCGAACCCCTGCCGGCCGGTCACCCGCTGCGTTCGCTGCCGAACGCCGTGGTGACCCCCCATATCGGCTACGTCAGCCGGGACCTGTACGAGGTGTTCTACCGGGACGCGGTCGAGGACATCGCGGCCTGGCAGGCCGGAACGCCGGTGCGGACCCTCTTCTGACCGCCGGCGGGCCGGCCGGCGGTACGGCGCCACAATCGATGGAGGTCTCTCCGATGATCATCGACGCGGCAGAACTGGACGCCGCCCACGCCTACAAACTGCTGATCGGCAGCGTCGTTCCGCGCGCCGTCGCCTGGGTGAGCACGGTGTCCCGGGAGGGCGTCGCCAACCTCGCGCCCGTCTCGTTCTTCACGGTCGTCGGCCGCAGGCCGCCGATGGTCTCGCTCACCCTGCAACCGCTCGCGGACGGGACGACCCTCAAGGACACGTACCTCAACATCCGTGACACCGGGCAGTTCGTCACCAACATGGCGACCCTGCCGCAGGCCGACGCCCTGCACGCGTCCGCGTTCGAGTACGAGCCCGGAGTCGACGAGTTCGAGACGCTCGGCCTGGCGAAGGCACCGTCCGTCGTGGTGAGCGCGCCCCGGGTCAAGGAGGCGCCGATCTCCTTCGAGTGCGTCGTCGACCGGATCATTCCGGTCGGCGACGACGGGGTCGACCACGTGGTGTGGGGCAGGGTCGTACGGTTCCACGTCCGGGACGACCTGTACCTGGAGCGCGGCCGCATCGACACCGCCGCGCTGCCGGCCGTCGGCCGGCTCGCCGCCGAATACACCCTGGTCGACAACGTCTTCACGACGCCTCTCGACAAGGAGGTGCTGGAGGCCCGGCGCGGGCGCCGGATGGAGCGGCTGGACGCGAAGCCGGGCAACTGGTCCCCGATCGACACCGCGGAGTGGTCCCCGTCCGGTTCCACGGCCGCTCCCGGCACGTGAGCCCGCTCAGCCGTCGTACGGCATCACCCTGACGACCTTGCCCTTCGCGTCCGTCTGAAGGTACCCGCCCTGGGTGTGCTCGTTGCTGAGGTAGACGGACATCCCGGCGGGGTCGCCGAGGGCGTTGCCCGGCAGGTCCACCAGCAGGTAGCGGCTGGTCGGGTGGGGCACCTTGAGCTGCTGCCGGGCCTGGGCCAGCAGCGAGGGGACCTTGTCCCAGTCGAAGCCGTCCAGGCGGACTGGTGTCTCGTTGCCGGGCAGGGCGCCCTCGATGATGTCCTTCTGCACGCCCTGGCCGGGGCGGTAGGTGTACATGTCGTACGCGGTGTCGCTGCCCTTCACCATCACCCAGGCGATGACGTAGTCGGGATACACCGCGAACTTGCCGAACCGGTCCCGGCCGGTCTGCTTCTCGAAGGCCGCGGCGGCGGTGCGGATGCCCTGCGGGGTCAGCAGGTCGGTCGTGGCGGCCGTCCGTGCGGCCGTGGGTGAGGCGGTGCTCCCGGCCGAGGGCGATGTGGTGGCGGGCGCGGTGGTGGGGTCGTTGGCCCCGGAGTCGTGGCTGCCGGTGCCCGGCAGTTGCGTCAACGCGATGGCACCGGCGACGGCCACCGCGGCCGCGGGCAGGAGGAGCAGGGTCCGGCGGCGGCGCGGGGCGGGTCCGGGGGACGTGGGCGCCGTGTCCTGCGGTACGGCGTCCTGGGGCGGGGCGTCCCGCGGTGGCGCCGACGGGGGTTGCAGAGGGAAGGAGGTGGGCGACTCGGTCTGCCGGGCGGCCCGGGCCAGCATCCGCTCCAGTTCGGCGGCGTCGGGGCGGGCCGCCGGGTCGCGGACGAGGACGCGGGTGAGGACGTCCGTCAGGACCCCGGCTCGGACCGGCGGCGGGACGTCCTCGCCGAGGACCGCGGCAAGCGTGGCGAGGGTCGTGCCCCGGCGCAGCGGATGGTGGCCCTCGACGGCGACGTACAGCATCATCGCGAGCGACCACAGGTCGGCGGCCGGCCCGCCGTCCTTGCCGGAGACGCGCTCCGGCGCCATGTAGTCGGGAGTGCCGATGACCGACCCGGTGGCGGTGAGGGCGGTGGCCTCGCGGACGGCGGCTATGCCGAAGTCGGTGAGCACCGGGCGGCCGTCGGGGCGCAGCAGGACGTTGGCCGGTTTGACGTCGCGGTGTTCGATGCCCGCCGCGTGGGCGGCGCGGAGGGCGGCGAGCACCTCGCGGCCGATGCGCGCGGCCTCGACGGGGTTCATCGGGCCGGCGGCGAGGCGGTCGGCCAGCGAGCCGCCGGTGACGAGTTCCATGACGATCCACGGGTAGGTCCCCGGGCCGCCGTCGACGATGTGATGGATCGTCACCACGTTCGGATGGTCGACCCGGGCCAGGGCACGGGCCTCCCGCAGCACCCGCTCCCGCAGCAGCCGCGCGGCCTCTGGGTCCCACTCGGCGAGCCCGGGGTCGGACGGCCGGACCTCCTTCACGGCCACACTCCGGTGCAGCACCAGGTCGGTGGCGCGCCACACCATGCCCATGCCGCCACCACCGAGCCGTGCCACCAGCTCGAACCGCCCGTCGACAACCCGTCTCGCGGGGTCGCCCCTGCCCTCGTCGTTCATGCGCGGGAGCTTAGTTGGCCCCGCCGACAGCCTCTCCCCCCGACTGCTCTGTCGAATGGGAGTGCCGGTGGGCTGCGACGCGTTCGCGGGTTGCGCATCCGCGGGAGCAGCAGCGGCGTTCAGGGCCGCTGCCCTCCGAAATGAAGACGTGCTCGAAGCTGGGTGATGCGCAGATCCTGCCGGGTGCTCCCAGGGGGTGTTGTCGTCGCGGTCGAGGTGACGATGCCGGGGGGTGCTTCTGCCGTGCGAGGTCAGGCGGCTAGATCCGGTGTGTTCGTGCAGGAGGCGGTTGAGCATGGTTGCGGCGTCATCGGCGTGCTCCGCGGCGAAGGCCTCTCGCAGCAGGGCGGCAGCCGTGCGCATCGCCTCAGCATCTCGGATCAGCCAGCCGTGTCCGTCGTGGCCGCGCTCATCGTTGGGATCGGTGAAGGGCCCCGAGCGCCCGCCTTCTTCACGGCCCGGCGCCGGGAGGCGCTGGAACGACTCCGCGGGCGATCCTCACCACCGCGCCGGCTCCAAGATCACGGGATTTGCCCCGGGAGCCGCGATCGCCGGACCGGTCGCAACCCGGTCCTGTCCAGGCGCCTTGGTGCTCGCGGCGAGAGTGGTGGTCCTCGTGGCGCTGGGCTTCTTCGCCCTTCCGTCTGCGGCCGTCGATCCGTTCGAGGACCGTGCGCTGTCGGGTTGATCGGACGCGAGCGGTCCACGACCAGTTCGTCCAGCGGCTCGTGCGCTAGGAGCGGCACACTGCGCGGACTGATTGCCCGGGAAGATATACCGCCCGCTCAGCGGCTGTCAGGTCACGGTGGATCGTCCGGCAGATCTTCTTTGCTGCTTGTGCCGGGGTGAGGGATTCCTCGTTCCACAGACGTGCTGTTCTGTCGTCGCTACCGGAAGCCAGATTGTGGCCGTCGGGACTGAACGCCAGCGCTTCGACCTTGTCGCTGTGGCCGGTCAGGGTTTCGCGTGGCTGGCCGGTGGACGTGTCCCACAACCGCACCGTGTCGTCATAACCGCTGGAGGCCAGCGTGCCACCGTCATGGCTGAACGCCACAGTCGTGATGGTGTCGGTGTGGCCGGTCAGGGTGGTGCGGAGTCGCCAGGTCGACGTGTCCCACAACCGCACCGTGCGGTCCCAACTGCCCGACGCCAGGGTACGACCGTCCGGGCTGAAGGCCACTCCCATGACGTAGTCGTCGTGGCCGGTCAGAGTTTCAAGAGGCCGGCCGCCGGCAGCGTCCCACAACCGCACGGTCTTGTCGTCGCTGCCGGAGGCCAGGATGCGACCGTCAGGACTGAACACCACCGACTCGACCACACCAGCGTGCCCCCTCAACGTCATACGAAGACGACCGGATCGCGCATCCCACAGGCGGACCGTCCTGTCGGTACTCCCCGTGGCCAGAGTGCGACCGTCAGGACTGAACACCACCGACAGGATCTTTCCGGTGTGGTCGGTCAGGGTCTTGCGAGGCTGACCGGCAGACATGTCCCACAACCGCACCGTCTCGTCGTAGCTGCCAGAGGCGAGAGTACGGCTGTCGGGGCTGAACGCGATCGCCGAGACGCCGTCGGTGTGGCCGGTCAAGGTGGTGCGGAGTCGCCAGGTCGACGTGTCCCACAACCGCACCGTGCGGTCCCAACTGCCCGACGCCAGGCTGCGACCGTCAGGGCTGAAGGCCAGCGCCATGACCATGTCGGTGTCACCGGTCAGGGTTTTACGGTGGTGGCCGGTGGCCGTGTCCCACAACCGCACCGTCCTGTCCGCGCTCCCCGACGCCACGGTCCGGCCGTCAGGACTGAACGCCACCGACTCGACCATGTCGGAGTGGCCCGTCAAGGTTGTGCGGTGCCGGCCGGTGGCCGTGTCCCACAACCGCACCGTCCTGTCCGCGCTCCCTGACGCCACGGTCCGGCCGTCAGGACTGAACGCGACGGAGAAGACCTTGCCGCTGTGGCCGGTCAGGGTCCTGCGAAGGCGGCCTGTGGCGACATCCCACAATCGCACCGTCCTGTCCGCGCTCCCCGTGGCCAGAGTGCGGCCGTCCGGGCTGAACACCACCGAATGCACCTTGGCGCTGTGGCCGGTCAGCGTTTCGCGAAGGCGGCCGGTGGCCGTATCCCACAACCGCACGGTTTTGTCATAACTGCCGGAGGCCAGAGTACGGCCGTCAGGACTGAACGCCACCGAGTAGACCTTGGCCCTGTGGCCCGTCAGTATGGCGCGAAGACGGCCGGTGGCCACATCCCACAAGCGCACAGGTTTGTCCGCGCTGCTGGTGGCGACTGTCTTGCCGTCGGGACTGAACGCCACCGCCTCGACTTGGCCGACATGGCCGGTGAAGCGACGAAGCAGAGGCATTGCGGCAGCAGCGTAGAGACTCGCCGTGGCCTCGGCGGTTGGACTGAGGCGGTACGCCTGGATGGCGAGCAGCGAGCCGAGATCTGAATTGTTGCCCAGTAGGCCGGCGGACTGGGCCGCGAGTTGCCGGGAGAGCGCGGTCCGCTGGGCGGCGACGGCGGTGAGCCGCTTCTGTTCGCTGTTCTGGTACTGCTTCCAGGCAATGGCTCCTGTGGCCAGGGCAAAGGCGAGCAGGACCGACACCGCGAGACCGAAGAGGCGTAGGCGCCGGGTGTAGCGGGCGGCCGCCTGGTTCTCACGGTCGCGAGCGTCGGCGCTGGCGGTGAGGAAATCATGCTCCAGTGGGGTAAGGCTGCTGTGTGCCGCGGGCGCTGCGAAGGTCTCTTCGGCAGCGGCCAGGCGGGTGCCGCGATACAGCGCGCCGGGATCTCGGCCCAGGGCCTGCCAGGCCGAGGCGGCCTCGGTGAGGTGGCGGTGCTTGCGGATTTGGTCACGGCTGTCCTCAATCCACCCGTGCAGCCGGGGCCAGGCGGTGATCAGAGCCTCATGGGCGAGGTCGACGGTGGTGCCGTCGAGGGTGAGCAGCCGCGCGCGAGCCAGTCGCTCTATGACGGTCGTTGTGTCGGCCGACGGGCCGAGATCGAGTTCGACGTGGTCGACCGGGCGGCGGGTGTCTGGGGTGCCGTCGCCGGGAGTGATCAGCCTTAGCAGAAGACGGCGGACCAGGTCGTGTTGGTCAGGGGGCAAGCTGGTGTAGCAGTCCTCAGCAGTGCGGGCGATGCCACCATGCAGACCGCCGGCCGCGACATATGCCTGCTCGGTGAGAATCCGGCCGTGGCGACGACGCCAGGTCTCCAGCAGGGCGTGCGACAACAGCGGCAGACCGCCCGGTTCGGCCGCGACCTCTCGTAGAAGCCGGTCGGTCAGGGCGCGTTGAACCACCAGGCCGGCGCGCTGGGCCGGTCCAATCACGGCCTGCCGCAGTTCCGCCGGCTCCATGGGGCCGACCAACAGCGTCCCGGCTCGCAGCGCGGCGGCCAGATCGGGATGTTGGGAACAGCGGCCGAAGAAGTCCGCCCGTACCCCGAGCACCACTCGTAATCGTTTGCCGGCATCACGCGCGGCCAGTAGTCGGCCGATGAACTCCTCCCGCTCGCCGGAGTCAGAACAGAGCGTGAACAGCTCCTCGAACTGGTCTACGACCAGCCACGTGTCACCAGGGGTGGAGTCGGCCTCAGCGTCAGTTGGCACCAGCTGGGCGGCATATGTGCGTATCGGGTGCGGTCCTGGTGTGAGGATACGCACCGCCGCCGGTCGGCCGCCCTCTATGTCTCCTCTGCGCAGTCGCGGGATCAATCCGGCTCGCAGCAGTGAGGATTTGCCGCTGCCGGAGGCACCGACCACGGCGCTCACCCTGCAGCGCGAAGCCAACCGCAGCAGATCGGCGGACAGTTGGTCGCGGCCGAAGAACAGCGCCTCGTCTGCGGGTTCATACCGGGCCAGGCCTCGATACGGTGCAGGTGCGTCATCCGGGGCCTGCGGTCGGACCGCAGCTTCCCGGGCAGCGTCACGCCAGCGTTCCTCCCACGTCGCGGCATCGCCGCCGCAGGCCCGGACGTAGGCGAGCATCACCGGAAGGGTGGGCAGCCGCTCCCCTGCCGCCGCCTGGGACAGGGTACTGGCCACGCAGCCGGCATGCTGCGCCATTGCCCGGTAGGTCGGACTGCCGGCCTCCCGCCGAAGCCGGCGCAGTTCGTGTGCAAGCCGTTGCGCCGGTCCGGCACTCGCATCCAGCGGACGTTCCGGACGAGCCACCGGCCGACACCCCTCCCCGCATCCCCACGTCGCTCTCGAATGCCTCGCCATCTCGCAAAGTACGGCACCGGTCCTTCACTGGCCAATGCGCGCCGGGCCCTGGGACGGCTGGTCCCTCGCAGTCAAGGTGCCATCCGGCCGTACGCCGGCCCGGACCCGGACGCCGGCCAGGTCCGGACAACCGCCAGGCCCGAATGACCGCCGTTGCTCCCGGTCCATCGCCGCGTGTCCGAGCAAAGTCGAGTGGGCAATGTGGACGGCGACCCGGGTGGACTCGATGCGCCCGGCACGGCCTGTGCACTGACGCTGCACCCCCACTGTGCCCGTGCCCTTCTGCAGGCCGTGCCGGGCGCATCCACGACCAGCACCGCATCCTCGTGGTGCAGGTGCTCGACGACGAAGCCGCGGATGCGGGATCGCTTCGGCAGGGTGCTTCCCGCCATGGCGTGCGAGACGGTCGAGGATGTGCTGCCCGACCGCACTTCGGAGACCCTCGCGGTGGCCGCACCGATGTCAGGGGGTGCCCTGCTCATCGAGAGCTTGCTGGATCTTGGACCAGAACAGGGGACCGTCTGGGCCGCGAGGATAGAGTTCGCCGAGTCTGTCGTGACACTCGGCGAGCTGCGGCGCGTCCAACACCTCAAGCCACTGGGCCATCCGTCTCTGGATCGACATCATGTCGAACAAGTCGATGTAGTACTGCGGCGAAGGAAGCAGCGGGTGCGGCGACCGGATCGTCCGTGGAAGCCGTCCGGCCCAGGCGGCGGCGTCCCCCAGCATGGAAAGTATCTCGGGTGCCGCGGCCGCGGTGACCGGTTTAGCGGTATCCGCGACCAGGAACACGGTCTCAATGAACTGTTCGACGTCGTACCGCCCTCTGAACAGCACATCGTGCTTGCGGTAAAGATCGACGGCGTGGCGCAAGGCCGGTGCCGCCGCCGGGTCGCCGATGAGGTGCATCGCCCGGCCGTAATGGTCGTATCCGTCAGCCAGGACCTGATGTGGCCAGTCGACCGCATTCTCGTACACCTCGATGGCACGCCCATAGCGTCGGGTGGCCGCCGCGTCGCCGGCCAGCGCATGGACTGAGATATCAGGAGTGATCGAACAGAGTGACTGCGCTCTGCGGTGCTTCCCGGCCGAAGAAGATCTCCAGGTTCTGCGCCGAGCGGCCGGCGGCGTCGCTGCTGCGCAGGAACAGCCGCTCTTCGTAGGCGGTGAGCGCGACCTCGATGTCGAGTTGCTCAACCAGCTCGCTCGCCAGGTCCGCGCCGTCGTACATGGCGAGGTTCGCGCCCTCGCCGGCAAAGGGCGACATCAGATGCGCGGCGTCGCCGACGAGCGTCACGCCGGGCACCCTGTCCCATTTGAGCCCGACGGGAAGGGCATGGATGAGTCGGAGCCACGGTTCCGCATCGCTCTCTGTCACGAAGGCCGTGAGCAGCGGCGACCAGCCATCGAACTCGTCGGCAACTTGACGGAGGCCCGCGGACGGGTCGCCGAAGTCGATCGACCTCATCCACTCCTCGGGCTTGTTCAGCGCCACGTATCCGAGCACGCGCCCGTCGGCGTAGCGATGGGCGATGATGCCTTTGCCCGGTGCGACCGCCATCAGCGTGCCGCTGCCGATCGCGGCCACGCTCGCCCGACAGTTCTGACCGCCTGAGGCGAGAGCGATCTCGATGAAGCAGGTTCCGCTGTAGAGAGGCTTGGCGGGGGTGAGCAGCGGACGCACCTTCGACCAGGCACCGTCCGCGCCGATGACGATGTCGGCGCGCGTGGCGGAACCTTCCGCGAAGGTGAGGTCGTAGCCGCCCTCCACACGGTGCCGGATCGAGGCGAGCTTGTGACCCCACCTGATCGTCCCGGGCGCCAGCGAGTCGATGAGCAGGCGCCTGAGTTCGCCACGGTCCACCTCAGGACGGGCCGAACCGGGGTCCGCAGGCATGTCGAACAGAATCGTGCCGTGGCGGTCGACCACACGCTTGGCGTCCTCGCCCGGGCGGACCAGAGTGAGGAACTCGTCGTACAGACCGGCTGCGCGAAGCGCGACCTGGCCGGTCTCTTCGTGGATGTCGAGCAGGCCGCCCTGCGTACGGGTCGTCGCCGAAGCCTCACCCTCGTAGATCGTCGCGGCGACGCCGTGAGCCTGAAGCACCCGGGCGAGCGTCAACCCGCCCAGTCCCGCTCCGACAATGGCGATGGTCTTCTGCATAGTGCGCTCCTCTGTCGCGCCGGCACTCGCCGACGATGGTCAGTGCCGGGAGCGGACGGGATGCCCGGTCTCAGCAAGGAGACGCTCAACGATCAGAACCATCTGCATCGATGTACGAACGATGTCCTGCGGAGGAACCCGCGGAACACCGCTTTTCGCGACCACAGGACTATAGCTCGGAGTCGGCCTCGCGGTAGCCGGGTCCGCCAACTCTGAGACGCACCGCGCCCGCCGGGCCCATCCTCGACAACCGCCTCGACCGGCTCGGCAGTGCTCGGGGGTGTCGTCGGGGTGCTACCCGGAAAGGTGGCACTCGCCCGCTCCGGTACAT
The DNA here is from genome assembly GCF_053611985.1 of Streptomyces sp. NPDC054770. Lineage (NCBI taxonomy): Bacteria > Bacillati > Actinomycetota > Actinomycetes > Kitasatosporales > Streptomycetaceae > Streptomyces > Streptomyces sp. NPDC054770. Next base: position 34,732 of record NZ_JBSHBL010000077.1, on the reverse strand, counting down.
CTGGCGCAGACGCCACGGGCAACAACCCGACGCAGCCACTCCCGACGACGGACCGCCGTCGGGCCCACGGAATAGATCACGAAACCAGCCTGGCAGTACTAGGGGCGGATGATCGGATCGAAAGCCGTTGGGGACGAGTGCGTCGTGTGACAGGACCGGCAGGGACGCGTTCGCCGAACTGTGCCGCTTTCAGGGCGAGTTCCACGACCGTCCGGCCGGGCCGAGCGACGAGCTGTTCGAGCCCGCGGACGCGCTGCCGTGCCCGGAGGGACCGGTGAAGACGCCGACCGGGTTGGCGCCGGCGCCCGAGCACCGGCGCGCGCACGACACCGTGTACGGCGGCCTGAACCGGGGCCTCATCGACATCGGCCGGCTGCGGCGCTCCTTGGCTGTTGTGTCGCTGCCGCGGGCTGCGCCTGGCCGGCTGGTCCTGGCCATGGACGTCTCCCATTGGTTGCGTCCCGATGCCGCCACCAGCGACGAGTCCGGTCGATCGCACAGGGTGAATGTCGGCCTCAGGACAGTTTCGCTTGGGGGGCGAAGGCGGGCAGCTTCTCGAGACTGCTGCGCACGGCCTCGGCGCCGTACTCGAACATCTGCCGCTCGTAGTCGTCGACCGCGCTGAGCAGATCCTGGTGGCCTTCGTCGGCCTTGACCAGGCAGCGGCGCAGCAGGTCGGCGTCGCGCAGCGCGGTGTTCGCGCCGTTGCCGCCGGTCGGGGAGGTGGCGTGGATCGCGTCGCCGAGCAGCGTTACCGGGCCGGACGCCCAGCGCTCACCGGGCTCGACCACCCGGATGGACAGCAGCGTGCTGTTGTCCGGATCGGCCTGCTCGATCAGCGCACGCAGCTCCGGGTGCCAACCTTCCATCCTGGACAGCACGGCGTCCTGCGCGGTCAGGTCCCCCAGCGAGCCGTTCGGCGGCAGGATCACGGCCCAGCGCACGTAGTCGCCGATGTCGGGCAGCGTGACTTCGGGGGCCAGTTGCTCGGCGGCCCGCTTCGGCGGGGTACGGAAGCGCATCGCGCCGAGCAGCAGGCTGACACCGTCGCCCGTGATCTTCGAGCCGTAGGCCTTGGACAGGCTGGCGAACTCGTCGGTCAGCGGGGTGCGGCCGATGACGAACCGGACGCCGGTGTCGGTCGGGGTGGTCTGCGGCGACAACACCCCGCGGACCATGGAGGTGACGCCGTCCGCGCCGACGAGCAGGTCGGCGGTGGCCGGGTCGCGGCGGGCGAACCGGGCTTGGACCTTGCCGTCGGCCAGCACGTCGTAGCCGGTCAGCGCGGCATCCGTATGCACGGTGAGGCCGGTCAGCAACAGGTGTCGCAGCACCTGCCGGTCGACCACGATGCCGGTCCGGCCCGCGCCGAGCTTGCCGATCTCGTTCAGCTGCGGGTCCAGGATCAGCTGCTCGGCGGAGGCGTCCATGACGATCTCGTCCAGCAGCGGGTGCCAGCGCGTCGGCAGGCAGTCGCGCACCGCCTGGAAACCGATCGGGTTCAGCACGAGCCGGTAGCCCTGGAACCGTGCGACGATCCCCGGGTCGCGTTCGAACACGTCGGCCTCGATCCCGGCACCACGCAGCCCCTGCGCGAGAGCCAGACCTCCCAGACCGGCCCCGACAACGGAAACTCGCATGACACACCTCCGGATATCGACACGAACTTAGTTCGTTCAGACGATCTAAGTTCTAGTTAACGAACTTAGATCGTGTCAAGCTACAGTGGTCGTCATGTCCGCCGATCCAAGCCAACGCCGCGCAGCTCGCCATGCCCAACCCGCGGGGGAGGTCGCCGCGTCGGGACCACGTAAGAAGCCGATCACCGTAGACCGGATCACCGACGCCGCCCTGGAAGTCGTCGCCACCGAGGGGTATGACGCGCTGACCATCCGCCGGGTCGCCGCCGTGCTCGGCACCGGTCCGTCGTCGCTGTACGCGCACATCGTGAACAAGGACGACATCGACGATCTGCTGATCGGGAGGCTCTACGCCGAGGTCGTGCTCCCCGAACCGGACCCGGCTGCCTGGCGCGAGCAGCTGCTCGCGGTGTACACACAGATCCGCGACCTGTACCTGAAATACCCCGGAGTCTCGCGCGCCGCGCTGGCCACGGTGCCGACCAACCTGGAAACGCTGCGGGTCGGCGAGGGAATCCTGGCGATCCTGCTCGCGGGCGGCATCGAACCGCGGGCGGCCGGATGGGCCCGCGACGCGCTGTCCCTCTACGTCAGCGCCTACGCAATGGAGCAGTCGCTGGTCCAGCAACGGCGCCGGCACCAGGATCAGGAATGGGTGCTCAGCCGCGAGGAGTTGCTGGACCGCTTCACCGCACTGCCTGCCGAGAAATTCCCGCAGACCCGACGCCACGCCGCCGAGCTGATCTCCGGCACCGGACACGACCGCTTCGAGTTCACCCTCGGCCTGCTCATGAACAACCTGCGGCCCGCATCCGGTTGACCTGCGACGTACGGTGGCCACATGGCACCGAGGCGCCCTTCGCGATAGAAGTCGTTCATCCAGACCGCCACGCGCCGGTTCTCCCGGGCTTGCCGGGCACGTCGGAACATCCGCAAAGCATGATGGATGGCCGCGCGCCCAGACCAGAAATCGGCATCCCCCTCAGACCGCAGGGAACAAGCTCAGTAAGTGGACCCCAGCGTCTGCGTCGTGTAGGCGCACTCCGTGTAGATGTAGCCGTAGCGCAGTTTGGCGGTGTCGGAGCCCGGGGTGGCGGTGGTGTCGTTCTTCGGCTTGTGCACGAAGTACGTGGTGCCGGGCGGCAGGCTGATCGTGCGCTGCGGGTAGTTCTTGCCGCTGTCGCTGCACGGCTGCCAGCCGCTGATGAGCGAGCTGGCGAACGAGTACGCCTTGCAGCTGCCGCACGCCTTCAGGGTGAAGCTGCCGGTGACCGGGCCCGTGTACAGGACGGTGATGTCGTCGGGGCTGTCGTTCTTGACGGTCACGGAGATGCCGCCGCCGGAGGAGGTGGTGGGCAGCTTCTTGCCGGCGGCCGGAAGGGTCTGGGCGACCTCGGCGCCGATGACTATCTTCCGGGCCCGGGCGACGTTGCTGTGGTGCGGGTTGTCGGTGACGAACTGCTGCATGGTCTGCTGCGCCTGCTCGAAGTCACCGTCCTTGTACTGCTTGACGCCGCACTCGTACTCCCCCGCGTCACCGCTGCTGTCGGCCCGGGCCGCGACCTTGACCAGGCCGTCGGACCCGGCGCTGCTGCCGTTCGACAGCTGGAGGATCTGGGTGTTCAGGGTGTGCAGGTCCTTGACGGCGGTGCAGGGATCGCTCCCGGAGACGGCCTTCGCCGCCTTCTTCTCGGCGGTGTCCACGGCGGGTACCACCTTGGCGGCCTGGTCCGAGTCGGGGAAGGTGCCCAGCAGGTCGCCGAACTGGGTGACCCAGCCGGTCCCGCCGCTTGTGAGACCGTCCGCCCCGCACTCGTACAACGAGGTGGCCAGCCGGTCGTCGGGCCAGTGAGCGAGCGTGCCGAGCTGGTCCTTGGGGATGGAATCGGGCACCGTCCGCAGGTACTTGAGCGGTTCGACGGCCGAGCAGTAGTCGCGGTGGCTGTAGGCCGCGGCGACCGTCGTGTAGTAGGTCTTCAGGCGGTCGGGGACCTGGGCGGCGGCGCGGGAGCCGGAGTGGTGGACGGCGAGGTCGCGGTAGACGGCCAGGGCGTCCCGGTAGTCGGACTTGGCGGTGGTGAAGTCCTGCCGGCCGGCCGCGGTCACCTGCTGGTCGGCGCGGTCGAGACGGCCGAGGAGGGCGCGTTCGACGGCTTCGTTCTGCGCGCTGTCATACCAGAGCGCGCCGCCCACCGGGACGGCCAGCAGGACGATGCCGAGCACGAGCGCGACGGGTCGCTGTCCCGGCCACACCAGGCGGGTGCGCAGGCCGGCGAACCAGCCGTGGACGGCGGCCAGCAGGAGGAACACGGCGTAGAGGACGAGTGCGGTACCCGATACGCCGTCGGCGTCCGCGGGCAGGGCCACGAGCAGCAGGACGACGGTGGCCGCCAGACACGCGGCCGTCGGGATCCATCTTCGCAGGAGCAGATAGCCGAGGCCGAGGCCGCTCAGGTTGAGCAGGGCGACTGCGGTGGCGCGCAGGGCGTCCGGCGGGGCGGGCGGCGGACTCGCCGGCATGGGCGGCATGGGTGGCGCGGGCGGTACGAAGGGGCCCGGATTCGGGAAACCCTGGCTCGGGAAGCCGTGGCTCGGCGGTCCCTGGTTCGGTAGTTCCTGGTTCGGACCGTACGAGTCCCCGGACATGGCGGCTCCCCCCAATTGCTGCCGAATCCTTATGAATTGACAGCGTACGGCCATACGTGCGAATTCGACAGGGCCCAAGGGCGGTCCGGACGGCCCCGGTCACCCGACGGCGCCGGTCATCCCCCCAGGGATCTCCTGCTCGGCCCAGATGATCTTGCCCTCTCCGGTGTAGCGGGCGCCCCAGCGGTGGGCCAGCTGGGCCACCAGGAAGAGGCCGCGGCCGCCCTCGTCGGTGCTGCGGGCGTGCCGCAGCCGGGGTGCGGTACTGCTGGCGTCGGCGACCTCGCAGGTCAGCCGGGAGTCACGCAACAGCCTCAGCCGGATGGGCGGTTCGGCGTAGCGGATGGCGTTGGTGACCAGTTCGCTGACGATCAGTTCGGTGGTCGTCGCCAGTTCGTCGTAACCCCACGCGGCAACCTGACGGACCGCCTTCGCCCGGACGTCGGCGACGGCGGCCGGATCCACGGGCACGTCCCAGGAGACGATGTGGTCGGCACCCAGGGCGTGGGTGCGGGCCAGCAGCAGGGCGATGTCGTCGGGCTGGGGCACCGGGACCAGCTGCTGCACGGCCGCCGTGCACAGCGTGTCGAGGTCGCTGCCGGGGCTGGCCAGGGCGGAGCGGAGGCGGGCCATGCCCAGTTCGACGTCCTGGTCGGCGCCTTGGATGAGCCCGTCGGTGTACAGGCCGAACAGACTGCCCTCGGCGAGTTCGATCTCGGTGGCCTCGAAGGCCATGCCGCCGAGCCCGAGCGGCGGGCCGGCGGGGATCTCGGGGAAGTGGGCGTGCCCGTCGGGTGACACGACGACCGGGGGCGGGTGTCCGGCCCTGGCCATCGCGCACCGCCGGGTGACGGGGTCGTAGACGGCGTACAGGCAGGTCGCCCCGACGAACGTGTCCGTGCTGCCCTCCACCGCCGCGCCGGCGTTCCCTTCCTCCCCCAGCCGCAGCACCAGGTCGTCGAGGTGGGCGAGGAGTTCGTCGGGGGGCATCTCCATGTCGGCGAGGGTCTGTACGGCGGTGCGCAGCCGGCCCATGCTCGCCGCCGCGGCCAGGCCGTGGCCGACCACGTCGCCGACGACCAGGCCGACCCGGGCGCCGGACAGCGGGATCACGTCGAACCAGTCGCCGCCGACACCGTCCGTCGCGTCCGCCGGCAGGTAGTAGGAGGCCACGTCCAGGGCCGTCCCCCCGGTCAGGGATTGGGGCAGCAGGCTGCGCTGGAGGGTGACGGCCGCCGTGTGCTCCCTGGTGTAGCGGCGGGCGTTGTCGACGCACAGGGCGGCGCGGGCGACCAGTTCCTGGGCGAGCAGGACGTCGTCGGGCTGGAAGGAGAGCGGGTTGACGGAGCGGGCGAACGTGGTGAGACCCAGGGTGGTGTTGCGCGCCCGCATCGGGACCGAGATGAGGGTGTGCAGTCCGAACTCCCGGATGCGGGCCGTCCGCTCGGGCTGGCGGGTGACCCACAAGGGGTCCTCCGGGTCGAGTTCGGGGATGAGGACGGCCTCGCCGCTGATGAGCAGGTCGACGCCGTGCGGCGGGGGCAGGAAGTCCACCGTGTCGCCGATCTGGGCCACGGCCTCGGGGCTGCCCTCGCGCACGGTCCGCAGGGCGGCGCGCCGCATCAGCGGCCGGGCGGGGGCCGGTCCCGCGTCGGTCAGCCAGGCGCCGTGTCCCCCGGCGCTCAGGACCGGCTCCAGGAGGTCGACGATGACGAAGTCGGCGAAGCGGGGAACGGCGAAGTCGGCGAGCTCCTGGGCGGTGCGCAGCACGTCGAGAGTGGTCCCGACGCGGGTGCCGGCCTCGTTGACCAGCGACAGCAGCTGCCGGGCGTTCCAGCGTTCGGTGACGTCGGAGACCATGTAGCAGACGCCCGTCACGGAGTCGTCGGCGTCGACGAGGGGGAAGAAGGACGTCGAGTAGGCGCGCTGGCGGTGCGGATCGGACCAGCTCCAGCCGAGGTACTCGTAGTCGGTGACCGGCTCCCGGGTCGCGAGGACCTTGCGCATCAGGCTCTCGATGGTGCTCCCCTGCAACCCGGGGAGCAGTTCGCTCAGCCGGCGCCCCAGGCGCTGCTCGCGCGGGACACCGCCGAACTGCTCCAGGGTGTCGTTCAGCCAGACGTACCGCAGCTCCAGGTCCATCACGGCCATGCCGATCGGCGAGCGGGTGAGGAAGCCGTCGAGGACGGACTGGCCCACCGTCCACTGCGGGCGCTGCTCGCGCGCCGAGAGCAGGAAGCACTCCGTGCCGGCGATCCGGAAGGACGCGGAGACCCGCAGGTCGACGATGACGGCGCGGCCGTCGTGGTGCCGCACCGGGACGAGCCCGCTCCAGCCCATGCCGGAGCGGCAGCGCTCGGCGACACCGGCGGCACGGGCCGGGTCGACGCGCATGGCGAGCAGCGGCGCCGCGGGGCGGCCCAGCACCGCGGCGGCCGGACGGCCGAGCAGCGCCTCGGCGCCACGGGTCCAGCCGATCACGTCACCCTCGGCCGACAGCACCGCCGCGGCGTCACTGGAGGCGTCCAGGAGGTCGTGCGGCCCCACGGTGGTCGGCACGTCGAAATCTTCTCGGTCTTCTCGCGGAGAATCCATTGGCTACATCCTGTACGTACCCCAATGTTCCTGCTTGTCCGCCCGATGCGCACGGCCCCGCCCGGGCGGCGGAACGGGCCGATGGAGGCGGTGCCGGACACGGTGGGTGAGGTCGTGCGCGGACCGGGGTACCCGGTCTGGAGTTGGGGCGCGCTGCGGGCCCGGGGCAGCATGGAAGGGCCGTGGCATCGGCATCGGCCCGCGAGCCGGTGGAGGTGGTTGAGGGATGGCTACGGGTTCCCTGCGGTCCGGTGACACCGACAGCTCCGGCAGACCGCGTCCGACCGGTCTGCTCGACGTGCTGAGCGTGGCCGCGGTGGCCCTGGACTCACAGGGCCGGATCGTGTTCTGGACCCCGCAGGCCGAGGAGCTCTTCGGCTATTCGGCCGAGGAGGCCCTGGGCGCGTACGCGGCGCGACTGCTCGTGCACCCCGATCATCTGAAAGCTGCGGTGGACCTCTTCATGGAGGTGCTGGAGACCGGGCACAGCTGGGCCGGCGCCTTCCCGGTCCGGCACAAGGACGGCAGCAGCCGGCTGATGGAGTTCCGCACCATGCGGCTGCTGGACGATCTCGGCGACGTCTACGCCCTGGGAATCGTCGCCGACCACACTCTGCTGCAGCGGCTGGAGACCGACCTGGCGCTGTGCGAGCGGCTGATCAGCCAGTCCCCGATCGGCCTGGCCCTGCTCGACCCCGACCTGCACTATCTGCTGGTGAACCCGGCCCTGGAGCGGATCGACGGCGTTCCCGCCGAGGAGCACATCGGCCGCCATCTGCGGGAGACGCTGCCGCTGCCCGACATCGACACCGTGGAATCGGCACTGCACCAGGTGCTCACCACGGGCACCCCGCTGCTCGACCAGTACCACGTGGGCAGGCCGCCCGCCGATCCGGAGCACGAGCACGCCTGGTCACTGTCGTTCTACCGCCTCGAGGATCCCGGCGGCCGGGTGCTGGGCGCGGCGATCTCGGTCGTCGACGTGACAGAACGGCACCGCGCGGCCGCCGAGGCCGACCGGGCCCGGCGCCGCCTCGCCCTGATCGCCGACGCCTCGGCCCGGGTGGGCACCTCGCTGGAGGTGGAGCGCACGGCGCACGAGCTGGCCGAGATCGCCACCCCGGTGCTCGCGGACGTGGTCGCCGTCGACGTGCTGGACGCGGCGCTGGCCCTGCGCCGCTCGCGCCGCCCGGACAACGGCCCGGAGCTGTTCCGGGCCCTCGCCCTCGAGGCGGCCCATCCCACGGTCGCCCTGCGGGCCGCCGACCCGCCCGGCGACCTCGCCGCCTATGACGGCGACCGGCTGGTCACCCTGTGCGTGCACACCGGCCGCCCGGTGCTGGTCCCGCAGGTCGGCCGGCACGACCTGCCGCGCATCGCCCGCAGCCCGGAGGCCGGCGCCCTGCTGGAGCAGGCGGGCGTGCACTCGTATCTCGCGGTGCCGCTGATCGCGCACGGTGAGGTGCTCGGCGTCCTGGACCTCAAACGGACCCGCAATCCGCTCCCCTTCGACGAGGACGACGTCGTCCTCGCCAGCGAGCTGGCCGGCCGGGCGGCCGTGGCCATCGACAACGCCCGCTGGTTCCAGAGCGTCCGCAACACCGCCCTCACCCTCCAGCGCAGCCTCCTGCCCGAGCACCCGCCCGAGCACACCGGTCTCGAACTGGCCTCCCGCTACGAACCGGCCCAGGCGACGAGCGAGGTGGGCGGCGACTGGTACGACGTGATCCCGCTGTCGCAGGACAGGACCGCACTGGTCGTCGGCGACGTGATGGGCAACGGCATCGACGCGGCCGCCACCATGGGCCGGCTGCGCACCGCCACCTGCGCCTACGCGGATCTGGAGCTGCCCCCGGCCGCGGTGCTCCGGCATCTGGACAAGATCACCTGCGATCTGGAGCACTACATCGTCACCTGTCTGTACGCGGTGTACGACCCCCACACCCGGCGCTGCGAGATGGCCAACGCGGGCCACATGCCGCCCGCGCTGGTGCACGCCGGCCGGCCGCCGGCCCTGCTGGAGCTGCCGGCGGCCGCGCCGCTCGGCGTCGGCGGTGTTCCCTTCGAGACCACGACGGTCGGTCTCGACGCGGGTGACCTGCTGGTGCTGTACACCGACGGCCTGGTGGAGACCCGCCGACACCCCATCGACGACCGCCTCGACGTCCTCCTCGGCTTCCTCGACGAGCCCCAACGCCCCCTGGAGGAGACCTGCGACCTGCTCCTGCACGGCCTGCGCCACCCCGACGACCACGACGACGTCGCACTTCTGGTAGCGCGGGCGCTTTAGCGCCCCGTAAGGGGCGCGGGGAACTGCGCGACCAGCCACAGCGGCGCCGCAGACGAACGACGGCAGACCGCGGCGTTCACTACGAACCGCAACACTCCGCCCGACAGAAGCAAGACGCCCTGATCGGCACATCCGCGACAGCCCCCGCAAGCTTCAGCTGCTGCGCCACGATCCCCGCCTCGCCCTCCCTGCCGAGCCGCCGGAGGCACTCGTGGAAGCCGTGCAGAGCCCAGACGTTCCCCGGGTGCTGCAACGGCCGGGGCAGGGTGTCGTCCAGGCCCAGGTCGGCACGGTAGACCGCCTCGGCCTCGGCGACCCGGCCGCGTTCGAGCAGCAGGGCGCCATAGGCGTGCCGGGTGGGCTGCATCCAGCCCCAGGGTTCGTCGTAGGGGAGGTTGTCGTCCAGCTCGACCGACCGGCGCAGCTCGGTGAAGGCCGTGTCGTAGTCGCCCCTGCGGTAGGCGAGTTCGCCGTCGAGCATGGCCGAGGCGATCGCCAGGATGTCGGTGCAGGTGTTGTTGAACAGCATGCGGGTCTCCGGGACCGCTGCGACCGCGTCCCGGAAGCGGGAACGCTCGGCCTCGGCTTCGGGGACCCGGCCGGTGGCCGCGTGTGCGACCCCGCGCGCGTAGTGCAGCATCGCGGTGCTCACGCAGTACAGCAGGGGGTCGGCGGGCAGCGGCAGCCGCAGGATGTCGTCCCAGCGGCCGAAACGGACCAGCACATGCACCCGCATGGCCAGGAAGCCCTCCAGCCAGTCGGCCATCGGCGGGCTCTGCACGCGCAGCAGTTCTTCCGGTACGGCGGCTTCGAGCCGTGCGGCGATGGCGAGGGCGTCCTGGAGGCGGCCCAGGAACATCGCGCCGTAGATGCCGAAGTGCAGGTTGTGGCAGCGGTAGAGGGTGTAGAAGTTCATCGCGCCCTCGCGGGCGTGGTACTTCTCGTCGGCGGCGACGGCCGCGGCGTTGTCGGACACGACGCGCCGGTAGTCGCCGCAGAGGACCTCCAGGTGCGAGGGCATGTGCCGGAGATGCCCGGCGTCGGGCACCAGGTCGCGCAGTAGATCGGCGACGGGCAGGGCGGTCTCGGGCGTGGGCGACATCTCCATCAGGTGGATGTAGAGGTGCAGCAGCCCGGGGTGTCTGGTGCCCGCCTCGGCCGCGAGGGCCCGCTCCAGCACGGTCCGCGCCTCCTCGGTGCGGGCCCCGTCGGCCGGCCGGCCGCTACGGATGTCCCAGAGCTGCCAGGGGGTGAGGTTCATCAGCGCGTCCGCGTAGAGGGTCGCGACGTCGAGGTCGTCGGGCGCCAGTTCGTACGCGGTCCGCAGGCTGTCGGCGTAGGCGGTGTTCCAGACCGAGCAGGCCGCCGCGTCCGGCGCCGTGGCCTGCGGGTAGCGGGCGCGCAGCGCCTCGATCAGGGCGCGTTCGACGGGTGTCGCTTGCACGGCCTTGGCGTGGGCGCGTTCCACGGCGGCGTGCGTGCGCTCCACGGTGCGCGTCAGGTCCTCCTCGTCGAAGAACTCCCAGGGTTTGTTGTAGTTGGGGCCGAGGGCGTAGGCCACGCCCCAGTCGGCCATGGCGCAGTCCGGGTCCGCCGCGCCGGCCGCCTCGAAACAGCGGACGGCCTCCTCGTGGTTGAAGGCGTAGGTCCAGTTCAGGCCCCGGTCGAACCAGGTCTGCGCCTCGGGGGACGACGTCGTCACGCGCCGGCTGTGACTGCCCAGGTCGTAGTAGTCCACGGCGACGAACCTACCGACGCGGACCGGACCGATGATTCCCGTTCATCCGAAGTCATGAGAGGGGCGCGGCGGTTGACGGACCCCGCCGCGCCGCTCGGCGCCGCTGGTGGCGGCTCGCGCCGTGGTCGGTCAGGGTGCGACCGCGCGTCCGGTCTGCGGGGAGATCCGTCCTGAGCACAGCCCCTTGGCCGCCAGGGTCTGTGCGATGCGCGGGATCGCGGCCAGGGTGTTGGCCGGCCACTCGTGCATGAGGATGATCTGGCCGCTGGTGAGCCGGGCGACGGCGGCCACGATCGCGTCGGTGCTCGCGCCGTTCCAGTCCTGCGAGTCGACGTCCCAGATGATCTCGGTGAGCCCGTACTTGGCCTCGACCGCTCGCACGGTCGCGTTGGTCTCGCCGTACGGCGGCCGGAACAGGACCGGTGTCCCGCCGCCGGCGGCCGCGATGGCCGACTGGGTGCGGGAGATCTCGGAGTCGATCTGGGCCTGGGTCTCCTGGGTCAGGTGCGGGTGGGTGTAGCTGTGGTCGCCGACCCACATGCCCGCGGTGACCTGGGCCTTGACCTGGGCCGGGTAGGCGGCCGCGTACTGGCCCTCGTTGAACATGGTGGCCCGCAGTCCGTTCGCCTTAAGCGCGCTGAGCAGGCCCGGGGTGTGGGCGGTGGACGGCCCGTCGTCGAAGGTGAGTCCGACGTAGCCGGCACAGGTGGCGGAGTGGGCGGGGGCCGCGCCGACGGCGAGGGTGCCCGCGGCGGCCAGCGCGACGGCGGCGGCGGTCGCCACCAGGGGACGTAACGAGCGCTCCGGCACGGCACTCATCACGCCACCGTGATGTTGGAGCTGCCGCTGCTCTGGTAGCCCTCGGTCGCGAGGATCTGGTAGTAGCTGAAGCTGCCGAGGGACATGCCGGCCCTGCCCCAGGCGTCGAAGTGGTTGCCGGTGGTGATGGTGCCGCCGGTCCGCTTGGCCTGGCGGACGCTCCAGTACTGGTTGAAGGTCTTGGTGCCTTCGACGGACGGGGCGTTGTACCGCGTCGTCAGGTAGATGTCGTAGGTGCCGCCGTCGCTGGTGACGCTGCCCTTGTACGTTCCGGTGGGCCGGTAGGTGCCCCAGTTGTCGACGATGTAGTACTCGACGAGCGGGTTCGAGGTCCAGCCGTAGAGGGACAGGTAGCCGTTGCCGGAGGGGCTGAAGCTGCCCGAGTAGGTCACGTTCCGGCGGGCGCCGGTGCTCCAGCCCTTGCCGCAGACGAAGTTGCCGGTGTTGCTCCAGCTGGTGCCGTAGTTGCCGGCGGAGCCCAGGGTCATGGAGACGGTGCCCTGCGCGTCGGTCCAGAACGAGTAGTAGTAGCCGTTGTTGGTGCCGGTCTGGTTCGTGGTGACGACCGTGGCGGCCCGGGCGGTGCCGGGCAGGGCAAGCCCGGCGGCGGCGCCCAGCAGCAGGGCGCCGGCACTCCTGCGGCTCAGGGCGTGGTCGAGCGGGTTCATGGGATGCCTCCTCGTGTGGCCTGTGCGGGTGTGGCCTGGTGGGGAGTTTTGGTCTGGCCATGTCACCTGTCAACGGTTTCGGTAATTATTTCGAAACCTTCGATGTGATCGACGAACCGTTTTCCCAGATGGGACATCTGATTCACGAATCAGAGATCGATACCACCAGGAGCGAGCAGATATGAGATCCATTCATTGACTGCCCGAACTCCGAATGTTTCGACGCCTGGCGCGAATGCTTCTGCGGGGCTGGAACATGCCGCTGAGTGGAGCAATCACCGGCGTGCCGGGCGGTGGCCCGGGAGGCTTGGCGTCTTGTCCAGATTCGTATGCCAGGAGTCCCGGGTGAGGCACGACGGTCGCAACCCACCAATGCCCGCGCCGCCCCCCGCGTGGATGCGCTGGCTACCGGTCCTGTACGTCGCCGGCGTCCTGCTGATCGAACCGGTCACCCCCGTCGAGTGGCCGGTGAGTTTCGTACTGATCGCCCTGCCCCTGGTGACCGCCTTCGCACACCCGCCCGTCATCGTCGCCGTCGCCACCGCCTTCGCCGTCGGGCTCGAACTTTTACTGGCCGGAACCCCGTGCTGTGCGGGGCGCTCCGTCGGCTACATCTGGGAGCGGCACTACGTGGCCGCCTACATCTGTACGGCCCTGGTGGGAGCCCTGGGCACGATTCTGGCGGCGCACCGGACCCGCAGGGAACGCACCCTGGCCGATGTCCGGTTCGTGGCCGAGATCGCGCAGCGCGTGCTGCTCAGACCGGTCCCGCACCGGATCGGGAACCTGCTGCTGGAGAGCTTCTACCTGTCCGCCGCCGCGGAGGCACGGATCGGCGGCGACCTCTTCGAGGCCGTGCCCACCGCCCACGGGGTGCGGCTGCTCATCGGGGACGTGCGCGGCAAGGGACTGCTCGCGGTGGAGACCGCGGCGGCGATGCTGGGCGCGTTCCGGGAGGCCGCGCACGACGAACCCGACCTGCGTGCCCTGGTGGAGCGGGTGGACGTCAGCATGACGCGCCGGGCCGACCGGCTGGGCGGGACCGAGCTGGGCGAGCGGTTCGTCACGGCCGTCTTCGCCGAGGTCCCCGAGGCCGAGAGGGTCGTCCGCATCCTCAACTGCGGCCACCCGCCGCCGCTGCTCATCCGCCCCGGCGAGGTGCGCGAGCTGGACCGGGGGCAGCCGGGTCCGCCGCTGAACCTCGGCATGCTGGTCGGGGATCCCTACCGTGTCGACACCTACTCCTTCGGCCCCGGCGACCAGCTGCTGCTGTACACGGACGGCGTCACGGAGACCCGGGATCCGGCCGGCTCCTTCTATCCCCTGCTCCAACGGCTGCGTTCCTGGGGCCCGATGCCGCCGCCGGAGCTGCTGGAACGGCTCCATCAGGACCTGCTGGACTACAGCCACGACCAGCTCCAGGACGACACCGCCGCCCTCACCGCCTTCCTGCTGCCCGAGGGGGCGGCGGACGCGGCCGGGGGCGGCCAGGACGACACGGTCACCGGGAACTTCGGCGAGCCACCGCCGGTCAGAGAAAGCTGACGCCCTGGGCCAGGGTGAGTTCGCCGGAGTAGTTGACCGTGTTGGTCGCGGAGCGCATGTACGACTTCCAGGCGTCGGAGCCGGACTCGCGGCCCCCGCCGGTGTCCTTCTCGCCGCCGAAGGCGCCGCCGATCTCGGCTCCGGAGGTGCCGATGTTGACGTTGGCGATGCCGCAGTCGGAGCCGGCCGCGGAGAGGAAGACCTCGGCCTCGCGCTGGTCGCGGGTGAAGATGCTGGACGACAGGCCCTGCGGGACGTCGTTGTGGAGTGCGATCGCCTCGTCGAGGGTGTCGTAGGTGAGGACGTACAGGATCGGGGCGAAGGTCTCCTCGCGTACGACGTCGGTCTGTTCGTCGACGCGGACCAGGACGGGCTCGGTGTAGGCCGCCGCGGGTGCCGCCTCGGCCAGCCGCCGGTTCCCGCCGGCCAGGACCTTGCCGCCCTCGGCCCGGACGCGGGTGAGGGCGTGCTGCATGCGGTCGAGGGCGTCGGTGGTGATGAGCGGCCCGACCAGTGTCGTGTCGTCGAACGGGTTGCCGACGGGGAGCTTGCCGTAGACGGCGGTCAGGCGATCGGTGAGGGTGTCGGCGATGTCGCGGTGGACGATGAGCCGGCGCAGGGTGGTGCAGCGCTGGCCGGCCGTGCCGGCCGCGGCGAAGACGATGCTCTGGACGGCGAGGTCGAGGTCGGCGGAGGGGGCGACGATCGCGGCGTTGTTGCCGCCGAGCTCCAGCAGGCTGCGGCCGAAGCGGGCGGCCACGCGCGGGCCGACCTCGCGGCCCATGCGGGTGGAGCCGGTGGCGCTGACGAGGGCCACCCGGGGGTCGTCGACGAGTCGCTCGCCGACCGCGCGGTCACCGAGCAGCAGGCGGTGCACGTCGCGCGGGGCGCCGGTCTCCTCGGCGGCCCGGACCAGCAGGTGGTGGCAGGCGACGGCGGTCAGCGGGGTGAGTTCCGAGGGCTTCCAGACCACGGTGTCGCCGCAGACCAGGGCGACGGCGGTGTTCCAGGACCAGACGGCCACGGGGAAGTTGAAGGCGGAGACGACGCCGACCACGCCGAGCGGGTGCCAGGTCTCGGCCAGGCGGTGGCCGGGGCGTTCGGAGGCGATCGTACGGCCGTACAGCTGGCGGGACAGGCCGACCGCGAAGTCGCAGATGTCGATCATCTCCTGGACCTCGCCGAGCGCCTCGGAGCGGATCTTGCCCGCCTCGACGGTGACCAGGTCGGCCAGGTCGCCCTTGTGCTCGCGCAGCAGCTCCCCGAGGCGGCGCACCAGGTCGCCACGGCGCGGGGCGGGGGTGGTGCGCCAGGTCAGGAAGGCGGCACGGGCGGCCGTGAGGGCTTCTTCGACGTCGTCGGCGGTGGCCGCCCGCAGCCCGAAGAGGTGCTCGCCGGTGACGGGGGTGCGGGCCGGGAGGCCGTCGCCCTCGGCCACCTCCGCACCGATGTTCCGCAGACAGGTCCGGGCGCGGGCGCGCAGTTCGTCCGTGGTGGGCAGCGCGGTGCTGGTCATCCTGGTCCTCCAGGGGGTGGGGGGGTCAGCGGAGGGCGCCGGTGAGGCCGAGGGTGCGGGCGACCCGGGCGAGGGAGCGGTTCTGCTGCTGCTCGTAGAGGGCGAAGGGGTCGAGGACCTCGCGGCCCATAGCGCCGGAGAGCCAGTCGGCGTCGTAGGCGGTGCCTTGCCGGTCGTCGTCGCGGGTGGCCTCGCCCTCGCCGCCGAGGTTGGACTGGAAGATGCCGGCGGCGGAGCGGGGCAGGAAGTCCTCGTAGACGACGGGTTCGGCGCGCACCCAGCGCTGCCGCACCAGTTCCGCGACACCGGTGGGCGGTGTGCGGCCGTCGTGCGGGCGGTCGTCGGCGGGCCGGTAGGTGAAGTACGCCAGCCCCTGGGCCGCCAGTTCCTCCTCGCTGCCGGGCAGGTGCTGCTCCCAGACCGCTCGCGCGATGTCGGCGCGCGCGGCCGCGGGGTGCCGGGCCGTCTGCTCGTCGACGCGCCCGAGGAGTTCGTCGTACAGTGCACGCCCCTCCCGGGTGAGGGCGATGCCGCGGGCCTCGACCTCGCCGAAGCGCACCCGCAGGGCGCCGCTGACGACGCTGCCGTCCTCGGTGCGCATGGCGCGGGGTTCGGCCAGGGCGCGGAAGGAGGTCTGGCGCAGCAGGACGTCGGGGCCCTTCCAGGCGGGCGGGCCCTGGATGGTGTCGATCATCTCGATGCCGCGGTCGGTCATCCGGCGGTACAGCTCGTCGATGTCCAGGACGCGCGGCGTGAGGTGGTTGATGTGGGTGCTGCGGACGCCGCCGATGTCCGCGGCGACGGCGGAGACCTTCTCCAGGGTCCGGTACCAGGCCCGGTCCACCGGCTCGGACGACAACTCGAAGGCCCCTACCGCCAGTTCGAGGAAGCGCTCGGCGTCCTCGGCCGGCAGTCCGCGGTCGGCCGCGGCACGGTCGGCGAGCGTGAGCAGTTCCGGGGGAAAGAGCTCGCGGGCGGCGAGGAAGGTCTCCAGGCGGGCGCGCAGGCCGGTGTCGAAGAAGCGGGGGTCGTCCGGGGTGAGCAGGGAGGTGAACACCCGGAAGGGGTTGCGGGCGAGTTCCTCGCCGTCGACCGGGCGGAAGGCGGTGGAGACGACGGGGACGGCGCTGGCCGCGGCCTCCCGCAGGTCGTAGAAGCCGACCGGGTGCATGCCGAGGGCGCCGAAGACGCGGGCGACCTGGTGCAGTTCGCGCGGTGTGCCGACGCGGATGGCGCCGTGCCGCTCGGCGGTGACCCTGCCGATGGAGCCGAGGCGTTCGGCGTCGGCTCCGCGGGTGCGCAGGACGTCCTCGTTGACCTCGCGGGAGACGTCCACCAGCGTCGTGTAGGCGGGCACCTCCCGGCCGTACATCTCCGACAGCCGCACCGCGAACGCGGCCCGCAGCTGCCACTGACCGGTCATTGACATGGTTCGGCCCTTTCGGGGACGGGCGACGGTGCCGCGATCACGTCTTCGATGGTCGCCGACCGGACCGCCGCCGTACAGATGACAGGGCCGCCTGAGGGCGCCGGGAAAAGCGCAGATGGGCGCGGTGCGGAAAACCCAGTGGACCGATCTTCACAGGTGATCCCTAACATATGGCGTCAAGACAACCATGCGACCGGCTCGTTGGAACGCGGGCCGGTCGGGGTCGCCGATGCCAGGGTCCGCTCCCCGGGCTGCGGTGATCTTCCTACCCAGGAGGACCTTCCGCATGTTCCGACGAATTGGCACTGCCGTCGTCCGACATCCAGTCTGGACGATCGTGGCATGGCTGATCGCGGCGGTGGCGATCGTCGCCACCGCCCCGAGCCTGCCCTCGAACAGCGACGAGAGCAGCTTCCTGCCCAAGAGTTACGAGTCCATCAAAGCGGCCGATCTCCAGGCGAAGGCGTTCCCCAGCGCCTTCACCCCGTCCGCGATCGCGCTCTACCAGCGCACCGACGGCGGCACGCTCACCGCCGAGGACAAGAAGGACGTCTCCCGGTTCGCCACCGAGCTGGGCGGCAAGCACATCGACCAGGTCCAGAAGGTCGTCCCCGGCCAGCCGTCGAAGGACGGCAGGTACGACCTGATCCTGGTGCAGATGGACAGCAAGAACGCCGGTCAGCCCGTGCAGGCGGACGCGGCCAAGGTGTTGCGCGACGACGTCAAGCAACTGGCCAAGGGCACGGACCTGGAGGTCAAACTGGGCGGTTCGGCCGCGCAGGCCCTGGACCAGCAGGACTCGTCCAAGCGCGGTGAGGCGCTGATCGGCATCGGCACGTTCGTGATCATCCTGGTCACCCTGCTGATCATCTTCCGGGCGCCGATCCTCGCGTTCCTGCCGCTGATCGTGATCGGTGTGGTGTCCGCGATCGCCAACGGGCTCATCGCGTACGCCACCAAGCTGTTCGGCCTCCAGGCCAACAGTTCCGTGTCGTCGATCCTGATCGTCGTGCTGTTCGGCGTGGGCACGGACTACTTCCTGTTCCTGATGTTCCGGTACCGCGAACGCCTGCGCGCGGGTGACGAACCCAAGCAGGCCATGGTCAACGCGGTCGCGCGGGTCGGCGAGGCCATCGCCTCCGCGGCCGGCGCGGTCATCATCGCCTTCCTCGCGCTGGTGCTGTCCACGCTCGGGTTCCTCAAGCAGATGGGCCCGGCGCTGGCCATCGCGGTCTCCGTCACCCTGGTCGCCGGCCTCACCCTGATCCCGGCCGTCGTGTCGCTGATCGGCCCGAAGGTGTTCTGGCCCTCGAAGTCCTGGCAGCAGGAGCCCTCGAACGCCCGTTTCGCGGCCCTGGGCCGTGGTGTGCAGCGCCGCCCGGGGCTGACCGCCGCGGTCTCCGGTCTCGTGCTGGTGGTGCTGTCACTGGGCACCCTGGGCTTCCACGCCACGTTCGACCTGGCGTCGGGCTCCATGCCCAAGACCAAGGAGTCCATGGTCGTCCAGGACCGGATGCAGAGCGCGTACTCGGCCGGTGCCGCCGCGCCCACCGACGTCTACCTCTCCAGCACCGACGGCAAGCCGCTGGACACGTCGTCCTTCGACGCGTACGCGCGGAAGCTCGGGGCCGTGGACGGGGTCGCGAGCGCCCGCATGGCCCAGGTGAACAAGGCCGGAACCACGGCGGACTTCACCGTCACCCTCAAGTACGAGGCGTCCACGGACAAGGCGATAGACGCCGTGGGCCGGGTGCGTGACGTCGCGCACGCCGACGCCCCCTCGGGGACCGAGGCACTCGTCGGCGGCATGTCCTCGATCTACAAGGACATCGACTCAGCGGTCAACCACGACTACCGGACGGTGTTCCCCGTCGCCGCCCTGCTGATCATGGTGATCCTGGGGCTGCTGCTGCGCAGCGTGGTCGCTCCCTGGTACCTGATCGCCTCGGTGGGACTCGGCTTCGGCGCCACGCTCGGCGCCACGGTCTGGATCTTCCAGGAGGCGCAGAACAAGCCGGGACTGATGTTCATGCTCCCGGTGATCATGTATCTCTTCGTGGTCGCCATCGGCACGGACTACAACATCCTCATGATCGCCCGGCTCCGCGAGGAGGCCCGCGAGGGCCGGGAGCCGCGCGAGGCGGCCGGCATGGCGCTGCGGCACGCGGGTCCCACCGTGGCCGCGGCGGGCTTCATCCTGGCGGCGACCTTCGCCACGATGATGCTGGCGGGCAACGCGCTGCTCACGGAGATGGGTTTCGCGGTCTCCTTCGGCATCGCGGTGGCCGCCTTCGTCATGGCGATGTTCTTCACCCCGAGCCTCACGGCGCTGATCGGCCACGCGGCCTGGTGGCCGGGCCATGCCGACCGGGCGGAACCGGCGGCGGGCACGGGCACCGGGCACGAGGGTGCGGCGCCGGTGGCCGGGGAGGACCGGAACACGCCCGCGGGGCGGCGCAGCTAGGCGCTCCGCTGGAAGTGCCGCGATGTGCCGTCTGCCGTCAGCCGTCAGCGGCGCCGTCGTGGCTGGTCGCGCAGTTCCCCGCGCCCCTTTGGGGCGCTGCCGAACCGCGGTCCGCGAGGGGCGCGATTCCGGTCGCGTACGGGCGGGGTCCGGGGGAAGCCGTAGAGCTGACCCCGGACCCCGTCCTCGTCGAGGTGATGCATGACGTTCTTCGCGCTCTCCCGCACGCAGCCGTTGCGGCTGCTGTCGGCCACCGAACTGGCCGCGGAGCACGACCGGCTCCGGGCCGAGACCGCCCAGCTGCGACAGGCCGTCACGTCGCACGCCGTCATCGACCAGGCCATCGGCGCGGTCGTCGCCTTCGGCCGGATGTCTCCGGAGAAGGCCTGGGAGGTCCTGCGCGAGGTGTCCCAGCACACCAACACCAAGCTGCGCACCGTCGCCGAGCACGTCCTGACGTACGCGCAGGGCAAGCCCGTGCCGGACTTCGACAAGGCCGCCCTGCGGCGGGCGATCGACCGGTGCTGGGCCTGTGGGGTTCCCTCGCGGCATTGACTTCGCGTGACGATCGTGAAAAATACGAGATGCCAGATCGCGGTGAAAGGACGGCTCCGTTGGCTACTCCGGCTCCTGAAGCGGTCCGAGCCGTCCACCGGTGCCGGGTGGAGTGGCCGGACACCGATGCCTCCGGGCACTACCACAACTCGGCGGTGGTGCGGTTCGTGGAGGCGGCCGAGGCGGCCCTGGTGCGCGAGCGGGGCGTCGTCGGCTATTTCGGTGCCGCGCCACGGGTGCGCTACGAGGTCGACTTCACCGCTCCGCTCTGGTTCCAGCAGGAGGTGACGACCGTCCTGACCGTCGAGCGCGTCGGCACGTCCTCGATGACGTTCGGGTTCGAGGTGTGGGGCGAGGAGATCGACGGCCGGCCCAGGCAGCTCGCCGCGTCCGGCCGCTACACGGTCGTCCACGTGCCGCAGCGGGCGGACCGGACGAGTACCCCCTGGCCCGCCGAGTGGATCACCGCCCTCGCCCCGGCCCCTGGTGCAGGAACCGGCGTGACCGGCGCCCGGCAGCCGTAGCGGTCGCCGTGGCCGCACGTGGTGGGCCGGTCACGGAGGCCGACCCACCGCGCGCGTGTCGTGTCGTGTCGTGTCGTCGCCGGTGCTACGCCGCGAGAGCGTGCCCCGGGTGCAGGACGACCTTGGTGTAGCCCTCGATCCGCTGGTCGAACTTCTCGTAGGCGCCCGGCGCCTCCTCCAGCGGCAGTTCGTGGGAGACCACGAAGCTGGGCTTGGCCCGCCCCGCGATGATCAGGTCACGCAACTGCCGGTTGTACTGCTTGACGTTGCACTGACCGGTGCCCATCCGCTGCCCCTTCTCGAACATCCTGCCGATGGACACCAGCAGCTGGCCGTGCTTGGCGTGCTCGTCGGGTCCGCCCGGGTCGGACGGGACGTACAGGCCCGGTACGCCGAGCATGCCGGTCGGCCGTACCGTCTCGACGAGGGTGTTCAGGACGACGGCGGGTTCCTCGTGGCTCGCGTCGTGCGCCTGGGCCTGGTAGCCGACGGCGTCGACACCCTTGTCCGTTCCCTCGCCCCCGGTCTGTTCCTTGATCTGTTCGGCCGGGTCGCCCTTGGTGAAGTCGATCGGTATCGCTCCGATCTGCTCCGCCTTGGCGAGCCGCTCGGGCACGCGGTCGACCGAGAACACCTTGGCCGCACCGCGCAGCAGCGCGGAGTACGCGGCCATCAGCCCGACCGGGCCGGCCCCGAAGACGGCGACGCTCTCGCCCGGAATCACCTGAGCGAGCTCGCAGCCGTGGTAGCCGGTCGGGAAGATGTCCGCGAGCAGCACGAAGTCCGTCTCGAACTCGTTGCCCGGCGGCAGCTTCAGGCAGTTGAAGTCGGCGAACGGTACCCGCAGCAGCTCTGCCTGCCCGCCCTTGTAGGGGCCCATGGCCACATAGCCGTAGGCACCGCCGGCGAAGCCCGGATTCACCGTGAGGCAGAAGCCGGTCCGGCCGGCCAGGCAGTTCTTGCAGAAACCGCAGGCGACGTTGAAGGGCATGACCACCCGGTCGCCCTCGGACAGCGAGGTCACGCCGGAGCCGATCTCCTCGACGATGCCGAGGTTCTCGTGACCGAAGACGATGCCCGACTCGGCGGCCGTACGCCCTTCGTACATGTGCAGGTCGGATCCGCAGATGGCGGTCGACGTGACCCGTACCAGCACGTCGTTCGGGTGCTGGATGCGCGGATCGTCGACGTCCCGGACCGTGACACTGAAGGGCTTCTCGTAGACGACGGCTTTCACCTGGCTCACCTCCGTGTCGAACGCCGGGCGACGACGGACCGCGCGGGCCAAGGCCTGGCCAGGGGGAACAGCCGGGACGGAGCCCACGGTCCGTACCGCGACCCTGGGCGCTCTTGTTTCACCATCGGATACTTCCAGAGAACGCCGATCGCACAGGCGCTGCAACCCCGGCCCCGACGACGCCCTCCTACACGGAAAGTGCCTGGCCCAGCGAGCCGCGGACACCTGCGGTGCGGTCGGCCGTAGGCTCGCCAACGGGGATGACCGGCAAGGGTGTTGGACCAAGGGGGAGCCTGGTGGGAGTGACGAGGGCGTCGGCTGTGCGGCCCGTTGCGGAGTTGCTCGTCGAGAACTCCGTGCGGCACGGCGGCAAAGTCGCCTTCGCCGATGACCGGCGGACGGTGAGCTGGGCCGAGCTGGAGCTCAGGACCGGCCGGTTGGCAGCCGGCCTGAGGCTCCTACCGGGGATCGGCCGCGCCGCCCGGGTGGCGTTCTGCCTGAACGACGGCGTGGAGCTGGTCGAGGGGCTGCTCGCCACGGTGCGGGCCGGCCTGGTGGGGGTGCCGCTGAGCTCCCGCGCCACGGACGCCGAGCTCGCCGGGCTGCTGGCCGACTGCGATCCGGCGGTGCTGGTCACCGACCGACACGGCCTGCCACGGATCACCCGGCTGACGGCCGGCCGTCCCGTCCGGCTGCTGGTCACCGGCGAGGAACCACTGCCCGGCCGGATCGCCGACGCGGGTCCGCTGCCCGACCTGCTCGCCGACGCGGGTCCGCTGCCCGACCTGCTCGCCGACGCGGGTCCGCTGCGCGACCGGCTCGCCGCCTGGGAGGCACTGGCCGTGACCCCGTCGCCCGCTCCCCCGGACGACCTCGGCCTGGACGAGCCGGCCTGGCTGCTCTACACCTCCGGGACCTCCGGCACCAGCCGGGCCGCGATCTCCAGCCAGCGGTCCGCGCTGTGGTCGTCGGCCGCCTGCTATCTGCCCCGGCTCGGGCTGTCGGCGGCGGACCGCGTCCTGTGGCCGCTGCCCCTCTCGCACACCTACGCCCACTCGCTCGGCGTCCTGGGCACCACCATGGCCGGGGCGAGCGCCCGGATCACCACGGTCCGGGAACCGGCCGCGCTGGTACGGCTGGTCACCGAGTTCGCGCCGACCGTCCTGGCCGGGGTGCCCCTCACCTACCGGCAGTTGCTGGACGCCGGACTGGGTGCCGTGCCCTCGCTGCGGCTGTGCGTCACGGCCGGCGCACCCTGCGACCCCGGGCTGCGGGAGGAGGCCGAGGCGCGGTTCGGCGCCCCGCTGCTGGACGGCTACGGCAGCACCGAGACCTGCGGCAAGATCGCCATGGAGTCGCCGAGCGGGCCGCGCGTGCGGGGCAGCAGCGGGATGCCGCTGCCCGGTATGGAGGTGGAGGTGAGGGCGGCCGTCGGGGCGGAGCAGACCGGTGGGGACGGCAGGGACCGTGAGGACGGCGAGATCTGGGTCCGCGGCCCCGGCGTCATGCTCGGCTACCACGACCGGCCCGAGGAGACCGCCGCCGTACTGCGGGACGGCTGGTACCGCACGGGTGACCTGGGCCGGCTCGACGAGCACGGTTTCCTGACCGTCACCGGCCGGGCGGGCGACCGGATCGTGCGCGGCGGCGAGAACGTCGACCCGGCCGAGGTGGAGCGGGTGCTGTGCGGGCTGCCCGGGGTACGGGACGCGGCCGTGGTCGGGCGGGCCCATCCGCTGCTCGGTGAGGTTCCGGTGGCGTTCGTGGTGCCGGACCGCCCGGACCTCGACCCGGCGCCGCTGCTGCGCGGCTGCGCCGCGGTGCTCTCCGCGCACAAGGTGCCCGAAGAGGTGCTGCTGACCCCGGCGGTCCCGCGCACCTCCGGCGGCAAACCGCGCCGGGCCCTGCTGCGCCGGGCGCTCACCGACCGCCCGGCCGATCCGGGGCTCGCCGAACTGGCCGGCCGGACGCCCGGTGAGCGGCGGGCCGCGCTGACCGACCTGGTGTGCACGGAGACGGCGGCGATCCGGGGGACGGCCGCCGATCCGGGCACGGCGTTCGCCGACCTCGGTCTGACGTCGATGGACGCCATGACCCTGTGGCACCGGCTCGGCACCCGCACCGGGCTGCGGCTGCCGGCCACCCTGGTGTGGGACCACCCGAACCCGGCCGCGGTCGCGGCCCACCTGGACGCTTTGCTGCACGGTACGGCCGGGCCCGCCCTCGCGGGGACGGCCGGTCCCGCGCCGGACGGGACGGCCGGGAACGGCACGGCCGGGGCGGCCGGGAGCGGGCCCCGGCGCGGTCCGGAGGCCGAGCCGGTGGCCATCGTGGCGGCCGGCTGCCGCTACCCGGGCGGCGTGAGCTCGCCCGAGGACCTCTGGCGCCTGGTGGCCGAAGGACGCGACGCCACCGGCGGGTTCCCCACCGACCGGGGCTGGGACCTGGCGTCGCTGCACCATCCCGACCCCGACCGGCCCGGGACGACGTACACGCGCCGCGGCGGATTCCTCGACGGGGTCGCGGACTTCGACCCGCTGTTCTTCGGCATGTCGCCCCGCGAGGCGCTGGCCACCGATCCCCAGCAGCGGCTGCTCCTCGAGGTGGCCTGGGAGACCTTCGAACGCGCCGGTGTCCCGGCGCCGGAGCTGCGCGGCAGCGACACCGGGGTGTTCGTCGGCCTGATGCACGCCGGCGGGTACGGCGGCGGACGGTCGGCGCAGGAGCTGGAGGCCCAGCTCGGCATCGGCTCGTCGCCGAGCGTGGCGTCCGGCCGGATCTCCTACGTCCTGGGGCTGCGCGGTCCGGCGCTGACGCTGGACACGGCGTGTTCGTCCTCGCTGGTGGCGCTGGACCTGGCGGCCCGGTCGCTGCGGGCCGGGGAGTGTTCGCTGGCGCTGGCGGGCGGGGTGACGGTGCTGTCGAATCCGCGGCCGTTCGTCGTGTTCAGCCGGTTGCGCGGGCTGTCGCCGGACGGGCGCTGCCGGTCGTTCGCGGCGGGCGCGGACGGCACCGCCTGGGCCGAGGGCGTCGGTCTGGTGCTGCTGGAACGGCTGTCGGACGCCCGCCGCAACGGCCATCCGGTGCTGGCGGTGCTGCGCGGTTCCGCCGTCAACTCGGACGGGGCGTCGAACGGCCTGACCGCCCCCAACGGCGAGGCGCAGCGGGACCTGATCCGGCTGGCACTGGCCGACGCGGGGCTGGCGGGGTCCGACGTCGACGCGGTCGAGGGGCACGGTACGGGCACCGCGCTCGGCGACCCGATCGAGGCGGGCGCCCTGCTCGCGACCTACGGGCAGCGCCGTGACCCGGCCGACCCGCTGTGGCTGGGCTCGGTGAAGTCCAACCTGGGGCACACCCAGGCCGCTTCGGGGGTGGCGGGCCTGATCAAGATGATCGAGGCGCTGCGCCACGACGAACTGCCCGCCTCGCTGTACGCGGAGCAGCCGTCGCCGCACGTCGACTGGTCCGGCGGTGCGGTGCGGCTGCTCGACCGGGCCCGCCCGTGGCCGCGCCGGGACCGTCCGCGGCGGGCGGCGATCTCGTCGTTCGGTATCGGCGGCACGAACGCCCACGTGATCATCGAGGAGCCGACGGAGGCCGAACCGGCGGAGAGCATCGCGGCCGGCGTGGACCCGGCCGCGCCGCTGCCCCGGCCGCTGCCGCCGATGCCCTGGCTGGTCGGCGGGGGCGACGAGGCCGGGCTGCGCGCCCATGCCGCGAGGCTGGCCGAAGAGCTTGCCGGCGTACGGGACGACGCGGACGCCCTGGACGTCGCGTTCTCGCTGGCCACCACCCGGGCCCCGCTGTCACAGCGGGCGGCCGTGCCGGCCACGGACGCCGAAGGCCTGCTCAGGGGGTTGCGCGAGCTCGCCGTCGGCGACGACGGTCCGGCACTGCTGCGAGGCACCGCGCGCCCACGTCCCAGAGTGGCGCTTCTCTTCCCCGGTCAGGGCGCCCAGCGCCCCGGGATGGGCAGCGACCTGCGGGCGGCCTTCCCCGCCTTCGACGCGGCGTTCACCGGTCTGTGCGAGGAGTTCACCCCCTGGCTCGACCGCCCCCTGCTGGAGGTGATCGACGACCCGGACCCGGCCGTGCTGGACCGTACCGACTACGCGCAACCCGCGCTCTTCGCCTACGCGGTTGCCCTGCACTCCCTCCTCGCCGGCTTCGGCGTACGGCCGGACCGGCTGGTCGGGCACTCGGTCGGCGAGCTGGCCGCCGCCCATGTCGCCGGGGTGTTCTCCCGTGCCGACGCGGTACGGCTGGTCGCCGCGCGCGGCCGGCTGATGGCGGAGCTGCCCGCGGGCGGCGCGATGATCGCGGTCCGGGCGCCGCTGGCCGAGGTGGCGCCCCTGCTCGACGGGGTTCCGGGGCGGGCCGTCGCGGTCGCGGCGGTGAACGGCCCTCAGTCGGTCGTGCTCTCCGGGCCCGAGGACGCGGTGACGGCGCTGGCCGCCGCCGTCGGGGGGCCGCGGCGCCGGCTGCGGGTGAGCCATGCCTTCCACTCGCCGCTGCTGGACCCGGTGCTGGCCGAGTACCGCGCGGTCGCCGAGTCGGTGACCTACCGGCGGCCGTCCGTACCGGTCGTGTCCACGCTCACCGGGCGCGCGGAGACGGACGCGCTCGCCACCGCCGGGCACTGGGTGCGGCAGGCCCGTGAGACGGTCCGGTTCGCCGACGCGGTGGGTGTGCTCGCCGAGGACGGCGTCACGGCCTTCGTGGAGGCCGGGCCGTCCCCCGCGCTCGGCGTGGCGGCCGAGGAGTGCGTCGGGCCGGACGCGGGCGCGGTGTTCGTGTCGTGCGGCGACGCCCGGACGACGGTCGAGGCGCTGGCCGCGCTGCACGTGCACGGGACCGGGGTGGACTGGCGGTCGGTGTACGCGGACTCCGGTGCCCGACGGCGTCCGCTGCCCACCCACCCCTTCCGGCGGCAGCGCTACTGGCTGGACGCCGCCCGGCAGCAGAGCGGGTCCGGGCATCCCCTGCTGGGCGAGCCGGTGCCCGATGCCGACGGCCCCGGGATCCGGCACACCGCCGTGCTGTCCCTGGACCGCCATCCCTGGCTGGCCGACCATGCGATCGGCGGCCGGGTGGTGGTGCCCGCGACCGTCTTCGCCGAGCTGGCGGCCGGTGCCGACGGCTCGGCGGGGCCGGTCCGGCTGGCCGAACTCGCCCTGCACGCCCCGCTCGTCCTCGCTCCCGGGCGGGCGGCGCAGGTGCAGGTGGTGGCCGGGGCGCCGGACGGGACGGGCGGGCGGCCGGTCACCGTCTGGGGCCGGCGGGCCGACACGTCCGGGCCGTGGACCCGGCACGCCACCGCGACGACCGCCCCGGCCGAGGCGCCGCCCGCGGAAGCGCCCGGCGTCTGGCCGCCGGCGGGCGCGGCGGGGATCGCCGTCGACTACGAGCGCCTCGCCGACCTGGGCCACGGCTACGGGCCGGCCTTCCGCGCGGTGACCGCGCTCTGGCGCCGGGACGAGGAGACCTTCGCCGAACTGGCGCTGCCGCCCGGTGAAGCGGTGACCGCGCGGTCGTACACCCTGCATCCGGCCCTGTTCGACGCGGCCCTGCACGCCGCGCTGCTGGCCGAGGAGCCGGGCGAGCCGAAGGCGCCGGTGACCTGTTCCGGGGTGACGGTGTACGCGACCGGCACCGCCGCCGCGCGAGCGGTCGTACGACGGCTCGGCCCGGACGAGTTCAGCGTCACCCTCACCGACCGCGCCGGGCTGCCGGTGGCGGCCGTGGAGTCCGTGGTCACCCGGACGATCCCGGCGGCCGGGCCGCAGGCCGAGACGTACCGGCTCACCTGGCGGCCCGTGACCGCGACCGCGACCGCGACCGGCAACGCGAGTCCGGACGGCAGCGCGGGCCAGGCCGACGCCGCGAGCCCGGAGCACGAAGTGCTCGACGTGGCCTCGCTGGCCGCCGCCCTGCCCCCGGACACGCCCCTGCCCGACCGGGTACGGGCGTTGCTCACCGCCGTGCTGGAGCGGGTGCGGGACTGGACCGCCGGTGCACGGCCGGGGCGGCTGCTGGTCCTCACCGGGAATGCCACCGGGGACGCGCCCGACCTGGCCGAGGCCGCCGTCGCCGGGCTGGTCCGCAGCGCCGGGTCCGAACATCCCGGCAGGCTCGTGCTGGTCGACCGGCAGGGCGCTCCGGCCACGACGGCGGCCGTGGCGGCGGCGCTGCGCTCCGGCGAGCCGGAACTCGCCCTGCGCGCCGATGTCGTCATGGCACCCCGGCTGGCCCCCGCCGATCCGCCGACCGCCGAGGCCGCCAAGCCTGCCGAACTGGATCCCGAGGGGACCGTCCTCGTCACCGGAGGCACCGGTGCGCTCGGGGCGAGCCTGGCCCGGTACCTGGTCGCCGAACGCGGGGTGCGTCACCTGCTGTTGGCCGGCCGGAGCGGGAAGGTACCGGACTGGGCGGGCGAACTGGCCGCCGACGTAGGCGTGGTGGCGTGCGACGTGAGCGACCGGGCGGCGGTGGACGCGCTGGTCGCGTCCTGCCGGCCGCCGCTCACCGCGGTCTTCCATCTGGCCGGGGTGGTGGACGACGGCGTGACGGACGCCATGACGCCCGAGCGGCTCGCGGCCGTGCTCGCACCGAAGGCGGACGGTGCCTGGCATCTGCACGAGGCGACGCAGGACCTCGGTCTGGCCGCCTTCGTGCTCTATTCCTCGGCCGCGGGCGTGCTCGGCAGGCCGGGACAGTCGAACTACGCCGCCGCGAACGGGTTCCTGGACGCGCTCGCCCGCTATCGGGTGGCCCGCGGCCTGCCGGCGCAGTCGCTGGCATGGGGACCGTGGACCACCGCGGGCGCGGAGGGCATGGCGGGCCGGGTGGCGCCGGACCGGCTCCGCGAGGGCGGTGTGCTGCCCGTCGGCGAGCGGGAGGGCATCGCTCTTCTCGACGCCGCGCTGCGCCGTGCGGAACCGGTCCTGGTACCGGTGCCGCTGGACCTGCGGGCGGCCGCGGGACCGGACGCGCCGCCCGTCCTCGCCGACCTGTTGCCGCGCAGCCCGGCCGCGGTCGCCGCGACGCCCCACGACGACACCACCCGGACGCCCGGCGCCTGGCGCGAGCGGATCGCCGCCGTCGCATCCCCCGAACGCGCGCAGCTGCTGGCCGAGTTGATCCGCGCCGAGATCGCGGCGGTGCTGGGCTTCCCGGACCCGTCCGCGCTGCCCGCCGAACGCTCCTTCACCGAGATCGGATTCGACTCCCTCTCCGCGGTGCAGGTCCGCAACCGCCTCAGCGCCTTCACCCGGGTCCGGCTGTCACCGACGGTCGTACTGGAGTACCCGACGCTTCCCGAGCTGACGGCACATATCCACGGGGTGCTGCTCGACGACGGCGCGGTGCCGGGACCGGACATGCAACCGGAACCGGAACCGGGAGCAGAAACGGAAACGGATCCGGAGCCTGCCGACGGCGCCCGGCAACCCCGGCCCGAGCCCACGCCACCGACCACCTCGCCCGCCCGACTCCCCCACGCCCCGTACCGGTTCAGCCCCCTCTACCACCGTGTCCTGCGCGAGGAAGGGCCGAAGGAGGCGATGACGCTGCGCTTCTTCGCGTCGTACGCCCTGCCGGTCTTCTCCGACCAGGAGCGGGCCCGGCACACCGTCCCGCCGCTCCAGCTCGCCCACGGCGACGGCACCCCGCTGGTCTACCTCCCCGACTACCTGGCACCGCACCTGCGCCTGCCCACCCGCCTGGCCCGGCAGTTCGACGGCGAGCGGGATCTGCATGTGCTGGAGCATCCCGGTTTCGGCACCCGGCGGGCCGTTCCGGACAGCGTGGCCACGCTGGTGCGGGCGCACGCCGACACCGTGCGCTCGCTGCCCGTCGAGCGGCCGCCCGTCCTGGTCGGCTACTGCGCGGGCGGGGCGATCGCCCATGCCGTGGCACGCGAGCTGGCGGCGGAGGGCGAACCGCCGGCCGGGGTGGTGCTGCTCGACACGCATGCCGGGGTGCTGCGCCGCGGGGACGCTCGCGGGCAGGCGCTGATGGCCGCGGGTGCCGCGCTCGACGCCGAGGTGGTCGACCGGCTGGACGACTCGTTGCTGATCGTCGGGGGCGGGTACGCCCGGGTATTGGAGAGCTGGCGGCCCGAACCGTCCCCGGTCCCGGCCCTGTTGCTGCGCGGCCGGCCCACCGCGGAGATGCTGCGCGGCGCGCCCGGCGCCGACTGGCGGCCGCACTGGCCGCTGCCGCACGACGGCGTCGACGTGCCCGGCGACCACTACTCCCTGCTCCACCAGGAAGCCGCCGGCACGGCTACGGCGATCCGCGCCTGGCTGCCCAACTGACCACCGCCCCCGGCTCGTTCGGAAAAGGAGCTCCCGCATGTCTTCGCGGCACAAGGAGTACGAGGAGCACGTGGACCATGAGGAGTACGACCTGATCGTCGTCGGGGGCGGGCCGGCCGGCTCGACCGCCGCGACGGCCGTGGCCCGGCGCGGGCACCGCGTGCTGGTGCTGGAGCGGGAGACCTTCCCCCGCTACCAGATCGGCGAGTCGCTGCTGCCCGCCACGGTCCACGGCCTGTGCCGTCTGCTCGGGGTCGCCGACGAGGTCGCGGAGGCCGGTTTCACCCTCAAGCGCGGCGGGACCCTGCGCTGGGGCCGGGACCCGGAGCCCTGGCAGTTCTCCTTCGCGACGACCCCCCGGCTGCCGGATCCCACGGCGACCGCCTTCCAGGTGGAGCGTTCCCGGTTCGACGAGATCCTGCTGCGCAACGCGGCACGCGCGGGTGCCGAGGTCCGCGAGGGCTGCCCGGTGCGCCGGGTGCTGAGCGAGGGCGAGCGGGTGTGCGGTGTCGAGTACACCGGCCGGGACGGCACCCCGCGCACCGCGCACGCGCGGTTCGTCGTCGACGCGTCCGGCAACACCAGCCGGATCCACGCCCGGGTGGGCGGGGCCCGGGTGTACTCGGACTTCTTCCGCAACCTCGCCGTGTTCGGCTACTACGCGGGCGGCCGACGGCTGCCCGCGCCGAACGACGGCAACATCTTCTGCGCCGCGTTCGACGCCGGCTGGCTCTGGTACATCCCGCTGCGCTCCGACCTGACCAGCGTCGGCGCCGTGATCGCGCCGGAGCACTACGCGGCCGTCCAGAACGACCCGCGGGCCGCGTGGCAGGACATGATCAAGGCCTGCCCCGAGGTCGACCGGCTGCTGACGGACGTGCCGGTCGCGACCGAGCCGCCGTACGACCGGGTCCGGGTGCGCAAGGACTACTCCTACTGGAAGACGTCCCTGTGGATCCCGGGCATGGCGCTGGTCGGCGACGCCGCCTGCTTCGTGGACCCGGTGCTCTCCTCGGGTGTCCATCTGGCCACCTACGGCGCCCTGTTGGCGGCCCGTGCGGTGAACGCGGCGCTGGAGCGCAGCGTGCCCGAGGAGCGTGGCTTCGCCGAGTTCGAGGCGCGCTACCGCCGGGAGTACGGCGTGTTCTACGAGTTCCTCGTCGCGTTCTACGACATGGAGCGGGACGAGGACTCGTACTTCTGGTCGGCGAAGAAGATCACCCGGGTGGACGTCGACGAGGCCGCAGCCTTCGCCGAGCTGGCCGGGGGTGTGGCGTCGGGTGACACCGGGATACCGGCGGCCGGCGGGCTCGGTGTCCGGTGGAGCGGCGCGGCGGCCGAACTGGACGGCGCAGTGGGCCGGTTGGCCACCGCCGGTGACCGCACGAACCCGCTGCTGACCACCCGGGTCGTCACCGAGACCTTCCGCACCGGCAACGACCTCCAGGAGCAGGCCCTGTACGGCGCCCCGCTGGACGGTCCGGTCCTGCCGCCGTCCGCCCCCGGGGCGCTCGGGGTGACCGAGGACGGTCTGTCCTGGCTTCCGGTGTGACTCCCCCACGGCCTCTGTCGATCAGGTGGCCGCTCACCGCGCGAAGGGCTGCACCTCCGGCACCCGGCCCGGCAGCCCGGTGTCGTCCCGGCCGCGCAGCCGGCGGTCGAAGAAGGAGGCCAGGCAGGCCCGTTCGGCGGAGATCGCGCGGGCCGGGGCGATGGTGCCGATGAGGTTCACGACCGTCTTGCGGGGCAGGCCGAGCCGGCGGGCGAGCTGCGGGACCATCGCCTCCTCGTCGGTGAACGTGGCGTGTTCGGCGCCGCGCAGGGTCAGGCCCTCGCGGGGGCCGCGGCTGTGCCGCCACAGGGCGTTCCAGGACGGGACCGTGCTCAGGTCGTTGCCGTCCTTGCCGAGCAGCAGGAAGGGGCGGTCGAGGCCTTCGACGGCGACCGTGGAGAGGCTGCCGGAGTCGCCGTCGTCCTGGACGTAGGCGACCACGCCGTCCAGGTTGGCTCCCGCGACGATCCGCCGGTCGTCGTGCATCGCCTGGAGGGCGGTGAAGCCGCCGGCCGACTGGCCGAACATGCCGATGCGGTCCCAGTCCGGTGTGCCGCGCAGTTCCCGGGGCAGTGCACGCGGCAGTTCGTCGAGCAGGAAGCGGGTGTCGGCCACCCGTACGGCCATCGTCTTCTTCAGAAGGGCCCTGATGCGCTTCTTGTCCGGGTAGGCCTTGTCGTACTCCGCGGGCAGCACGGTGTGTTCGACCCGGCCGTCGGGGAACTGGACGGCGGTGGCGTCGTAGGTGTGGTCGAGCATCACCACGACGTAGCCGCGGGAGGCGAGGTCGTCGCAGAGGGTGGTGCCGAGGGAGCGCGGGTCGCCGGCACCGGGTGAGTAGCAGACGACCGGGTAGGGGGCCCGGTTCCGGTCGACCGGGGCTCCCTCGTGCGCGTGGGTGCGGGTGGCCGCCCAGTCGACCTGGTCGGCGGGCACGCCGGCGAGGTTGTTGACGGCGGCGAAACCGGCGGCCTCCCCGGGCAGCATCTGCGGTGCCCGGGGGCGGCCGCCGATGTCCCGCGCCGGGTAGCGGATGCTGATCATCAGCTCCCGGTACGGCTGTGCGGTGACCCAGGGGTCGGCGCGTGCGGTGTCGACCAGGCGCAGGGAGACCGTGCCCACCGGATGCGGCCCGCTGGGCGTGGGCAGGGTCAGCCCCAGCTGCCCTGCCGGGTGCGGCGCGGCCGACGCGGTGCGCGCGGCGACGGCGGACAGGGCGGTGGCGGCGACGGCCGACAGCAGGGCGGTACGGCGGGTGAGCAAGGCGGGCCTCCTCGGCTGCGCAGCCTGCGCGCACTGTGCGCACCGCGCGGACTGCGCGGACTGCGCGTGTTCAGTGACTCCTCTCAGCTTTGTGGACGGGCCCGGCGGTCACCATCCGGCAAGCCGGTTGTCAGCCCGGGGGGTTAGCCCTACGCCCGGCCCTGCCACCGGTAGGTGGCGTAGGAGCCCGCCGGTACGGTCGTCACGAAGCTCTGGCCGCCGACGGTGACCCGGACCTTGCTGTCGGTGCTGTTGGCGTTGCCGAGGACGGTGACGTAGCCGCCGTCACGGGTGCGGTAGACCACGTTGCTGACGCCGTGTTCGGTGGCGCTGGACTCCAGGCGGACGTCACCGGGCGAGAGGTACTTCGCGAACTGCCCGAGCCCGTACAGCTCGTCGCGGACCGTGAACTTCTTCGTCCCGGTGTCGACGGTCACCAGCCGGTTGGTCCACTTGGTGGTGGCGGCGACCTGGTCCCAGTCGATGTTGTTGTCCCGGGCCGGTGTCCAGTGCAGGGTGCCGCCGTCCTGGTCGGTGGTCTGGGCCCACAGGATGTACGAACCGGCGTCCAGGCGGAAGTCGTCCAGGACGGTCGAGGGCGACAGGTCGCTGGTCTCCGTGAGCTGGACGGGCTTGCCGAACTCCTCGAACGCGTCGCGCATGACCGTCGGGTCGCCCCAGTAGGGGTGGAAGGCGATGGCGTCGGCCGCCTTGCGGACCTCGGCGCCGGTCACCGAGCCGTCCGGGGCGTCCTGGAAGATGCGGTAGTAGTTCTTGGTCGCGGTGCTGTTGGGGTCGTGCCAGTCCCAGAAGTTGAAGTCGTGCACGTAGAGCTGGGTGTCCAGGTGGGCGGCGCGCATCTCGCGCTTGATGGCGAGGGCCAGTTTCTGCTGCTGCGCGATGCTGATGTCCATGGCCGGGTAGACGACGTCCATGCCGGGCTCGTTCAGCAGGGTGAGCGCGTCGACGCGGATGCCGTGCCTGGCGTACGCCTGGACGAACTTGACGTAGTACCGGGCGAACACCTCGATGCAGTCGTCCCGCAACTTGCCGACCTGGTAGTAGTCCGTGCTGCTGCCGGGCTTGAGGGCGACCTCGCCGAGGAAGCGGTTGTTCGTCTTCATCCAGGCGGGGGCGCTCCAGGCCGAGGCGAAGAACGTGGCGTGCGGGTTGTAGCGCTGGATGAGCTTGATGGTGTCGATGATGTGCAGGTCGAGGTCCCGCTGCACGGAGAAGTGCTTGAGGCCGAAGTCCTCGGTGACGCCGGCGGGCAGGTCGTCCTCCGACCAGAACGGCAGGTGCTCGATGAGGTCGGGGCTGCCGATGGTCAGCCGGAACCGGTCGAGTCCCGCGCCGTGCTTCGGGTCGACCAGGAGCCGGATGGCTTTCGCCCGCTCGGCGGGGGGGAGCTTCCACAGGTTCGAGACGCTGGTCTCGTCCAGGGAGAAGCCGATGCCCGTGTACTTCTGCCGCAGGGCGCTCGGGTCGGCGACCACGGTGGCGTCGACGGCGCCGCCCGGGTCCGCGCCGGTCCTGACGATCGGCAGGGGCTGCCACGCCTGCGCCGCGCCGGTGGAGTAGGTGCCGGTGACGACCCGGCCGTGCCCGGTGCTGCCGGTCCCGGTCCGGTCGGACTGCGCCGACGGCCCCGCGCCGATGAGTGGCAGGGTCATGACAGTAACGGCCGCGATCGCGGTGATCGTACGTCTCACAGCAACTCCTCGAGTGGACGGCAATGTGCGATCCAAGCAATATCCGTGATGTTAAGTCAAGGTGTGAAGAAAGGGTTTCGCGGTGGGCGGCGTCGGCGAGGTCATGGGCAAGCTGCACCCCCACGGTGACGCGTCGATCTACGACGCCCTGGTGCGGATGGCACAGCCCTTCTCGATGCGGCTGCCCCTCGTCGACGGCCACGGCAACTTCGGCTCCC
>NZ_JBSHBL010000076.1:27681-49870 GCF_053611985.1 Streptomyces sp. NPDC054770 | reverse complement strand
CGCCCGGTTACATTCCGAACCCGGAAGCTAAGCCTTACAGCGCCGATGGTACTGCAGGGGGGACCCTGTGGGAGAGTAGGACACCGCCGAACAAAAATTGGGAAAGGCCCACGCCGTATGGCGTGGGCCTTTCTGCGTTTGCGGGTGCGTTTAAGCTCGGGGCATGCGCTACGACCTGGTTATCTTCGACAACGACGGCGTCCTCGTCGACAGTGAGCCCATCTCCAACCGGCTCCTGGCCGCCTACCTCACCGAGCTGGGGCACCCGACCTCCTACGAGGACTCGATACGGGACTACATGGGATCCGCGATGCACCGGGTCCATGAGCTCGTCCAGGCGCGCACCGGGCAGCGGCTGCCCGACGACTTCGACGACGTCTTCCACGCCCGCGTGTTCGCCGCCTTCGAGCGTGAGTTGAAGCCCGTTGCCGGGGCCGAGGGGGTTCTGGAGCGGCTGGCGGCGGACGGGGTGCCGTACTGCGTGGCGTCGTCGGGGAGCCATGAGCGGATTCGGGTGGGG
This sequence comes from Streptomyces sp. NPDC054770, assembly GCF_053611985.1. NCBI lineage: Bacteria > Bacillati > Actinomycetota > Actinomycetes > Kitasatosporales > Streptomycetaceae > Streptomyces > Streptomyces sp. NPDC054770. The sequence goes on along the minus strand of NZ_JBSHBL010000076.1, from coordinate 49,350 downwards.
CATCGGACGACCGGGCTGGACCGGTGGTTCGACGAGTCGCGGGTCTTCAGTTCGCAGGATGTGGGGAAGGGCAAGCCGGCTCCGGATCTGTTTCTGTACGCGGCCGAGCGGATGGGTGTCGCGCCCGGGCGGTGTGCCGTCGTGGAGGACAGTCCGCTGGGGGTGCAGGCGGCGGTCGCGGCCGGGATGGACGTGTACGGGTTCACGGCCATGACACCGGCCGAGCGGCTGCAGGGGGCCACTCAACTCTTCTCTGACTTTGGGCAGTTGGCTGACCTGCTGGAATGACCGGGGGCATGACGGCGGGGCTGACAATTGTCATGCCGAGCTCCGGACGTTCGTTTCTACCGGGGGACCTCGTCCGGACGCGAAGCTGAGGGCATGACGAAGACGACGAACACCGGGTCCCAGAGCAAGCACCAGCCCAGCGTGCTGAAGAACCTCCGGCCGCTGATCGTGGATGTGGCGGTGCCCCTCGGGTCGTACTACTTCTTCAAGGGGGCCTTCGGGATGAGCACCTTCGCGGCGCTCGCCTGGAGCAGTGTGGTGCCGGCCGTGCGGACGGTCTGGAGTGTGGCGAAGGAGCGCCGGGCCAACGGGCTGGCGGCGCTGATCCTGGTCGTGAACGTGGTCGGGCTGGCGCTCAGCTTCGTCTCCGGTGACCCGCGCCTCATGCTCGCCAAGGACGGTGCCGTCAGCAGCACCATCGGGATCGGGATCCTGGTGTCGGTGGCGATGGGCAGGCCGATGATGACGGCGGGGCTGAAGCCCTTCCTCCTCAAGGGCGACGCGGCCCGGGAGGCCGCCTGGGAGCGGCTGGCGTCCGGGACCGCGGTCCGGTCGGCGGAGTTCCTGCGCAAGGAGCGGGTCTTCTCCGTGATCTGGGGTCTGGTGCTCCTCACGGAGTGCGTCGCCCGGGTCGTCGGCGCCTACACGATCCCTGTGGCCACCATGGTCTGGCTGAGCTCGCTCCTCCTGGTCGTCGCGATCACCCTCGGGATGGTGGTCTGCGGTGGGGCGGCCGCCGAGCCGATGGCGTGCCTGATCACCGACGAGGTGAAGCGTCAGGAAGCCGCGCGGGAGCAGGAGCTGGAGCGGGACCAGGAGCGGGGCCAGGAGCGCGATCAGGAGGTCGCGGTCGCCGCTTGAGCGGCCGGAAAGTAAAGGTGAAGGAAATTCATCTTTGGCTGGATCTACCCACGAGTACGCCGGGGCCCTACGCTCGCCGCCATGACAGATGTGCTGCGGCGCGGTAGGGCCTCGCTGGCGTTCAGCTTCTTCACTCAGGGTGCCACCTTCGCGCTGCTGGTGACGCGCATCCCCGCGATCCAGGACCGGTACGGCGTCTCCGACGCGCTGCTGCCGGTCTTTCTCGCTGCCGTGCCGATCCTGGCCGGCGTCGGCAGTGTCACCACCGAGCAGTTGGTGAAGCGAATACGGCCGAGCCGGCTGCTGCGCTGGTCCCAGCCCGTGGTGATGCTGGCGCTGCTCGGGGTCGGGGCCGGCGGCAACCTGGCGGAACTGGCGGTGTCGCTGGCCGCGTTCGGGCTGGCGGTGGGTGCGCTGGACGCCTCGATGAACATGCTCGGGGTGAGCCTGCAGCGGACGTACGGGCGCAGCATCATGCTCAGCTTCCATGCCGTGTACAGCCTGGGCGGGATCCTCGGGGCATCGCTGGCCTGGGTGGGGGCGCACTGGCATCTCGCGCTGTGGGTGTCGTACCTGCCGGTCGTCGCGGTGCTGCTGCCGGCCGCGCTGGTGGGGAGCCGGTGGTATGTGGACGGCGATCCGGCGCCGGTGGCGGACGGGGTGCAGGGGAATGGGGGTGGTGTCGTCTTCAAGATGCTGCTGCCGTTGTGTCTGGTGATGACCTTCGCCTACATCGGGGACTCGACCGTCTCCAACTGGAGTGCGAAGTATCTGAAGGACGTGCTGGGCAGCAGTGAGCAGCTCGCGACCGTGCCGTACAACGTGTACATGGTGACCACGCTGGTCGGGCGGGGCATCGGGGACTTCGGGGTACGGCGCTTCGGGGCCGTGCCCGTCGTACGGCTGGGGGCGGTGGTGGCGGCCGTCGGGTTCGCGGTGGTGGCGGGGGCGCCGGGGGCCTGGGTCGGGATGGCGGGGTTCACTCTGCTGGGGCTGGGGTTGTGCGTGCTGGTGCCGCAGACCTTCGCGGCGGCGGGGAGGCTGTTTCCGGGGGCTTCGGATGCGGCCATCGCTCGGCTGAACATCTTCAATTACGTCGGGTTTCTGATCGGTTCGCCGCTGGTGGGGGCGCTGGGTGACGCGTGGAGTTATCGCGGGGCCATGCTCGTGCCGATGGTTCTGGTGCTGGTGACCTTGGTGTACGCCCGTTCGTTCGCGACCAGGTCGGACCGATACGGTGGCGGGCATGAGCGGCCGCGCACAGCTGATGTGGGACGAGGCAGTAACGGGCTATGACTTCGGTCCGGGCCATCCGATGGATCCGGTCCGGCTGGCGTTGACCCGGAGTCTGATCGGTGCCTTCGGGCTCGACCGGGCGGTGGATGTGGTCGCGGCGAAGCCGGCCGGGGAGTCGACGCTGCGGCTGGTCCACCGGGAGGACTACATCGAGGCCGTGAAGGCGGCCTCGGCGGATCCCCAGGGGGCCGATCAGTCGTACGGTCTTGGGACGGTGGACGATCCCGCCTTCGCCGGGATGCACGAGGTGTCCGCGCTGATCGCCGGGCAGTCGGTGGGGGCGGCGGAGGCGGTGTGGCGGGGGGACGCCGATCATGCCGTGAACTTCGCGGGTGGGCTGCACCATGCGATGCCCGGGGCCGCGTCGGGGTTCTGTATTTACAACGACGCCTCGTTGGCGATCGCGCGGTTGCTGGAGTTGGGGGCCGAGCGGGTCGCCTATGTGGATGTGGACGTGCATCACGGGGACGGGGTGCAGGCCGCGTTCTGGGAGGATCCGCGGGTTCTGACGATCTCGCTGCATGAGCACCCCCGTACGTTGTTCCCGCAGACCGGGTGGCCGGAGGAGGTCGGGGCCGGGGCGGGGGAGGGCTCCGCGGTGAACGTGGCGCTGCCGGCGGGGACCGGGGACGCGGGGTGGGTGCGGGCGTTTCACGCCGTCGTGCCGGAGCTGGTCGCGGACTTTCGGCCGCAGGTGCTGGTGACGCAGCACGGGGCCGACACGCACTTCGAGGATCCGCTGGCTCATCTGGCGGTTTCGCTGGATGCGCAGCGGGCGGTGCAGGTGGCGTGTCATGAGCTGGCGCACGAGTACGCCGGGGGGAAGTGGGTCGCGTTGGGTGGGGGTGGATACGAGGTGGTGGATGTCGTGCCTCGGTCGTGGACGCATCTGGTGGGGGTGGCGGCGGGGCGGGAGGTTGCGCCGGAGGCGTTGGTGCCGGAGGGGTGGCGGCAGGAGGTGTTTGCTCGGACTCGGCAGTTGGGGCCTGGGCGGATGACGGATGGGCGGTGGCCGGTGGGGTGGGCGGAGTGGGAGGCGGGGTACGACCCCGCTGATCGCCTGGATCAGGCTGTGCTGGCTACGCGGCGGGCTGTGTTTCCGTTGCGGGGGTTGCTGGCGTAGGGGGTTTTCTTCGCCCCCGCCGCCCCTACCCGTCCCGTCACTCCAGGGGGTGGGCCCCCTTCGACCGCCCGGTTCGGGGGCTGCCGCCCCCGGACCCCCGCTTCGGCCTGAACGGCCTCGTCCTCAAACGCCGGACGGGCTGGGTGGTGGCTCTCGTCCTCGAATGCCGGACGGGCTGGAGGGGGGTGCGGGGCGGCTTGGTTGGTGTTAGGCCGACTGTGCGGTGTTCGGGGGTTTTGGGGGTGGGGTGGGGTGGGGGGCGTCAGGATTGTTTGGGTGTTGAGTGGTGGTGGGCTTCGGGGCTATTTGGTGGGTGCTGGGCTGGCGGGGGTGGTGGGGACCTCGCGGGAGCGGAGTCTTCGTAGTTATCGGCTGTTCGCTGCTCGGGATCCTCGGGTGTTGATCGGTATTGATCCGCAAGGGGGCTGGGGACAGGCGGAGTTGGTTCGGTTGATGGCTGCCAAGTGTGGGGTTTCGGACGATCCCCGGTGTGTTTCAGGGCATGATGTGATCGATCCGGACTTGACCGTCGCCGGGCTGGATGCCTTTGCCGAGCGGGTGGCGGCGGCGGCCCGGCGGCGTGTTCCCGTGTTGTTCGGGACCGGGCATCCGCATCGGCTGATCGGGTTCTACGCCGGTCTCGCCGACGCGCTGTCGGCGGCGGGGTGTGAGGTTCTCACCCCCGCGCAGGGTCGCTGTGTCGACATAACGACCCGGTTCGGTCTACGTACGTGCCGCCTGGATTACGTACGAGGCGTCGGGTTCGTGAGAGAAGTGGGCCGTGAACGCCCCGGTTGTGCGCCGGGTGCGCATACGCATTCGCCGCTGCCGGTTCGGGTGGCGCTGGATGCGGCGGCGGGGGGTGGAGGGCCCCTGCCGGAGCTGGTGGTCGGGGACCATGGGTGGGTTTGCGGTGCAGGTCAGCTCGGGGTTGAGGCCATTGGGCTGGCGGATACGGATGACCCCGCGCTCTTTGTGGGGGAGGCCGAGGGGGGCGTGTCCGTCGCCGTTCCGGTTGATGACGGCGTGCGGTCTGATTACTACACGCCGCTTACCCGCTACGTACTCAATCGAGCGTGTCTGTCACAGTAGGCCGCCGATGGGTGCACCTCTTCCCCACTCGCATCACCCGCCCCTACATTGGGGAGTGAGCACGCAACGACGAAGAGTCACCGGAAGGGGAAGCCGGTGGCCCGTCGAGTGCGGAAGGTTCAGGTGTGTCATGGCAGCTGGCGAGAGGCCTCTGAACGAGGTTGTGTTCCTTACCGTGGCGGAGGTCGCCGCGGTGATGCGAGTGTCGAAGATGACCGTGTACCGGCTGGTGCACAGCGGTCATCTGCCCGCGATTCGGGTGGGGCGGTCCTTCCGCGTCCCCGAGCAAGCGGTACACGAGTACCTTCGCGAGAGCTACGTGGGGGTGGAGACCGCCTGACGGCCGTTCCGGGATTCCGTCCCGGGGCACCTCGATTACGACCTCAGCGCTCGGGCGGGTAGGCTAGCCCCTCGTAGGTCGTATGGGCCCATGATGCCCAGCACCGAGTGATGAGAAGTGAGCGAGGGTAGTCGTGGGCTCTGTTATCAAGAAGCGGCGCAAGCGGATGGCCAAGAAGAAGCACCGCAAGCTGCTCAAGCGCACGCGTGTTCAGCGCCGTAACAAGAAGTAATTACGGCGCCGAGCCGCGAGAGCTTGTGTGTGGCCCCCCACCAGTACGGTGGGGGGCCACTGCGTTTTCCGGCCGTTGCGGCTTGTCGTGGCCCGCCTAGGGTCATGCCAGCGCAACATCGACCCGCTAAGTTGGCCCGCATACGGGAACACGGAAGAAAGGCGCTGATCTTGGGGAAGGTCGTGCTCGTGACCGGAGTGGCCCGTCAACTCGGGGGCCGGTTCGTACGGCGGATCCAGCGTGATCCCGAGGTGGACCGGGTGGTCGCCGTGGACGCGGTGCCGCCGGAGCATCATCTGGGCGGAGCGGACTTCATCCAGACCGACATCCGGCAGCCGTCCATCGCCCGGGTGCTGGCCGAGAGCGGCGCCGACACCGTCGTCCACATGGACGTGACCGGGACGCCGCTGGGCAGCGGGAGCCGGGCCACCGTCAAAGAGACCAATGTCATCGGGACGATGCAGCTGCTCGGCGCCTGTCAGAAGTCGCCGAACGTGAAGCGGCTGGTGATCAAGTCCAGTACGAACGTGTACGGCTCCGCGCCGAAGGATCCGGCCGTTTTCACCGAGACCACTCCGCCGAAATCCCTGCCGAGCGGGGGCTTCGCGAAAGACACGGTGGAGGTGGAGGGTTATGTGCGCGGGTTCGCCAGGAGGCGGCCCGATGTGGCGGTGTGCGTGCTGCGGTTCGCCAATATTCTCGGGCCGACCGCTGATACTCCGCTCGCGTCCTATTTCGCGCTGCCGGTGTTGCCGACTGTTCTCGGGTACGACCCGAGGCTGCAGTTCGTGCACGAGGACGATGTGATCGAGGTGCTGCGGCTGGCCTCGCACGAGCCGGAGCGGGGGACGCTGAACAGCGGCACGTTCAATGTCGCGGGCGACGGGGTGCTGTTGCTCTCGCAGTGTTCGCGGCGGCTGGGGCGGCCCACCGTGCCGCTGCTGCTGCCGGCGGTCACCTGGGCCGGGTCCCTGGTGCGGACGCTCGGCATGACCGACTTCTCGCCCGAGCAGATCCGGCTGCTGACGCACGGCCGGGTGGTGGACACGGTCCAGATGCGCGAGACGCTGGGGTTCCGGCCGAAGTACACGACGGCGGAGACCTTCGCGGACTTCGTACGCGCCCAGGCTCCGGGGCTGCTGCCGCCCCAGGCCGTGGCCGCGGTGGTCGACCGGATCGCGGCGCGGACCCCGACGAAGAACCCGACCCAGAGCGCCAACTGAGGAGCGCAGCAACGATGGCGGACGCCAAGGTCATTCCGTTCGACGACGACCGGTCCCGCGGGGCTGCCGTGCAGCGGCCGGCCCGGCGCCGGGCCGCGGGGAGCCGGCGCAAGGGCGGTGGCGAGCAGGCGGCGGTGCGGGCGCCTGGGGCGGCGAGGGAGCCGGGGGCGGGACGCGAGTCTGCCGTGGTGCGTGGGGTCCAGCCTCTCGCCGGGCGGATCCCCGCGCAGGAAGATGTCCATGTGACCCGGGAGAACCCTGAGACTGGCGTGACGCAGCCGCCGCACGACGAGGCCGGCCTGGAGCAGCGCGTGGCGCGCGGACTCGCGTTTCTGCGGCGGCGGCTGACCGGGGACTACGAGGTCGACGACTTCGGGTACGACGAGGAGCTGACCGACCAGGTCCTGATGTCCCTGCTGCGGCCGGTGTACGAGAAATACTTCCGCGTCGACGTGAAGGGCATCGAGAACATCCCGGCCGAGGGCGGTGCGCTGATCGTCGCCAACCACTCCGGGACGCTGCCGCTGGACGGGCTGATGATGCAGGTCGCCGTGCACGATCACCATCCGGTGAATCGTCACCTCAGGCTGCTCGCGGCGGACCTGGTCTTCGTGCTGCCGGTGGTGAACGAGCTGGCGCGGAAGCTGGGGCACACGCTCGCGTGCGCGGAGGACGCCGAACGGCTGCTGGGGCAGGGTGAGCTGGTGGGGGTCATGCCGGAGGGGTTCAAGGGCATCGGGAAGCCCTTCGGCGAGCGGTACAAGCTTCAGCGGTTCGGGCGGGGTGGGTTCGTGTCCACCGCGTTGCGGAAGGGGGTGCCGATCATTCCCTGCTCGATCGTGGGGGCCGAGGAGATCTATCCGATGATCGGCAACGCGAAGACGCTGGCTCGGGTGCTGGGGATCCCGTACTTCCCGCTGACGCCGACGTTTCCCTGGCTGGGGCCGCTGGGGGCGGTGCCGTTGCCGACGAAGTGGACGATTCAGTTCGGGGAGCCGATCCCTACGGGGGGCTATCCGCCGGAGGCGGCCGAGGATCCGATGCTGATGTTCAACCTGACGGATCAAGTGCGGGAGCAGATTCAGCACACGCTGTACAAGTTGCTTGTGCAGCGGAGGTCGGTTTTCTTTTGAGCCGCGATGCGTTGAGTGCTGCGTGCGGGCCGGTGGGGGGCTGGTCGCGCAGTTCCCCGCGCCCCTAGGGAGATGGGGTGCCCCTCGTTTGAGAGGCACCCCATCTTCGTTAGTTGCTCGTGTCCTCGCTGTCGATGCCCAGGCCCGGTAGCAGGCCTGGCAGGAGCGGGGGCAGGGTGACGTCCGGGGCGGTGGAGGCGCTCTTGGACGGGGACGGGGTGCTCGAACCGGTCTTCGGGGGATCGAGCAGGCCGCCCGTGGTGCCGCCGATCAGGCCCTCGCCGGTGTTGCCGGAGGCCGAGCCGCTCGGGCTGCTGGTGCCGGTGTCGTGGCCCGAGGAGGAGCTGCCGGAGGTGGACGGGGTGGTCGACCGGTGGCTGCCGGAGGAGCCGGTGGACGCCGTGCCGGAGTCCTGCTTGCCCGTGCCGCCGGTCTTCTGGGGCGGCTGGGGGAGCAGGGACTGCAGCGGGGCGACCTCTTGGTCTATGGCGTCGAAGACCGACGACACCTGCTGGCTGACGTCCCCGAGCTGGACCGGGAGCCTCTCGCGCAGGGCGCCCCAGGCCTCGCGGTGGGACTGGGCGAAGGCGGACAGGGCCTGGATGGGGCCCAGTGAGTTCGGGTCGCGCTCGTAGGCCTCGTGGAGCAGGCGGTGGCCCTCGGTGACATCGTGCTGCATCCCGGACAGGGTGCGGCGGATCTCGCCGATCGACTCGTGGTCGAGGTGGCCGCCGCGGTCCCGTTCCATCAGCCGGCGGGCTTCCATGAGCCTGGTCGAGGCCTGGTCGAGGTAGGTCTGGCCGCGCTGGTCGTCGCCGTCGGACAGATAGTTGAGCTTGAAGTCCTCGATGCCGCGTTTGAGGCCGTACAGCGAGTCGCCGGGCAGGGCGTCGGAGCTGGCGGCGGCGACGCCGCCGAAGGCTCCGGCTGCCACGCCGACGCTCAGGCCGCCCGCGGCGAGCCCTTTGGTGAGCCGGGAACGCGGTCGCAGCTTGCCCAGCGTGCCGGCCCGGTGTGCGCCCTTCGCACGGGACCCGCGTTGCTCGGGTACCGAAGCGTCCGCCGCCCTGCCCAGGGTGCCCTCCGCCAGCATGGCCTCCATCGCGGCCACCAACTGGGCCCGCTGGACGACCTTGACCTCCGGGTCGAGCTCCGGCTTGGGCAGTGTGGCGAGCCCCGTCGCCAGGGCCAGCAGCTCGCCCTGCTCGGTCCGTTCGGCCCGGTCCGGGGCGGCCGGTGGATCGCCCGCCGGTTCCCCGGACCGCTCGGTCGCCGGGTCCCGGTCGGGCTGCTCCTCCAGGGCCTGGGCGAAGGCGTTCGCCCGCCGGTGGGCCGATACGTTTGCGATCACTGGCGGCACCTCCTCTCGTCATGACGGTCGACTCCCCAGGGGGTCCTGAGGGTTGCACGCCGTCGACCAATCCACACGATCGGGTGATCAGGGACTGGTCGGACGTGACCACAGGGAGCCTGTATCCCGCACAACGAGCGGCTCGGCACTTGGGTTACGGACGGCCGGTGATCGGCTGAGAAAGGCAACACGCTTTCACGGAACGTGAGTTGAATGTCGCCCAGGGTGGCCGGTTCAGCGGGCGTCGTCCGGGAGGAGCCGGGCGAGGGTGCGTACGGCCCGGTACTGCAGGGTCTTGATGGCACCCTCGTTCTTGCCCATCACCCGGGCGGTCTCGGCGACCGAGAGGCCCTGGAGGAAGCGGAGCGTCACGCACTCCTGCTGCTGGGGGTTGAGGCGTCGTACGGCTTCGAGCAGGGCCGCGTTGGAGAGGGACTCCAGGACGGAGTCCTCCGGAGAGCGCTCGACCTCGTTGGCGTCGAGCATCTCGCCGGTCGTGACCTCCAGCCGGAAGCGGCTCGACTTGAAGTGGTCGGCGACCAGGTTGCGGGCGATGGTCACCAGCCAGGCGCCGAAGTCACGGCCCTGCCAGGTGAAGGTGCCGATCCTTCTCAGGGCGCGCAGGAACGTCTCGCTGGTGAGGTCCTCGGCGGTCGCCCTGCCGCCGACGCGGTAGTAGATGTAGCGGTACACGGTGTCGCTGTACTGGTCGTAGAGGCGGCCGAAGGCGTCGGACTCGCCGGCCTGGGCGCGCTCCACGAGGTCCATCATCCGGGCGCTGTCGCTGTCCGCGGCCGGGCGGCGGGCGGTGGTGGCGCCGGTGGCGCCGGTGGTGGTGCGGCCGCGTCTGCCCACGCCGCGTCCGTCGCCGGACCGGCGGCCCTCGGCGACGGCGCTGCGCGCAGGCACCTGTTCCATGCCGTCGGCCAGTGCGTAGCACGGGCCGACGGGGGCGGCGTTGGCGAAGGCGGGGACGGCGTACGCGGACGGGACAAGGCCGCGCAGCGTCTCTTTGACCGTCGCGACTGTTGCGCGCAGCGTAGCCAGGCCCGAGGCGTCAACCCCGACGTGTGGGTACACGGGACTCCCAGAGGCAGAGCTTCCATCACGTGCAGTACGGAACCTTTCACCCGTCGTAGCGACGGAGGGGAACCGGTTTGCGTCTGAGGAGAATAACGCTTCGTGCAGGCACTGCTACACCGAGTTGCTCAAATCATCGATTGCGTCGCTTCTGTAACCGTTTGGCGGCGCCTCAAGGGCCCTAGAGTGATCGGTTGTTGAACGTAAACGTGCGGGTTTCGGCGATGTGCGGGGCGTGTTGGGGTGACCGCGCGATAATTCCGGGCGCGTTGGGGGGTTGGGGCGGGGGTGGGGTCGCTTACCGGCGCTGGCAGGGTGTCCCTGCGCCCACCCGTGCCGCCCTGCGGCACGCCTGCCCGCAGCTATGTGGCGGACGAGAGTGCAGCGCCCCGTAAGGGGCGCGGGGAACTGCGCGAGCAACCCCCGACCACCCGCGGTCGGAAACCGGCCCGCGGTCCTACGGCGATACTCCGCCGGTCGTGCCCTATCGACGCCGGCGGCTCAACGCGATCGCGGCCGCAGTGCCACCGGCAACCGCGCCCACGCCGGCCGCGGCCGGGATGCCGACCTTCGCCGCCTTCCGCCCCGTGCGGTAGTCGCGCAGCCGCCAGTCCAGTTCGCGGGCGTGCTTGCGCAGCTTCGTGTCCGGGTTGATGGCGTAGGGGTGGCCGACCAGGGACAGCATCGGGATGTCGTTGTGGGAGTCGCTGTAGGCCGCGCAGCGGGAGAGGTCGAGGCCCTCGGCCGCCGCGAGGGCGCGTACCGCCTCGGCCTTCGCCGGGCCGTGCAGGGGCTCGCCGACCAGCTTGCCCGTGTAGACGCCGTCCACCGACTCGGCGACCGTGCCCAGCGCACCGGTCAGGCCCAGCCTGCGGGCGATCACGCCGGCGATCTCCACCGGCGCCGCTGTGACGAGCCACACCTTCTGGCCCGCGTCCAGGTGGGCCTGGGCGAGGGCGCGGGTGCCGGGCCAGATGCGCTCGGCCATGTACTCGTCGTAGATCTCCTCGCCGATGGTCTGGAGCTCCGCGACCCGGTGGCCCTTGACGATGGAGAGGGCGGAGTCCCGCGCCTCCTGCATGTGCTCGGGGTCCTCGACGCCGGCCAGCCGGAACCACGCCTGCTGCCAGGCGAACCTGGCCAGGTCGCGGGTCTCGAAGAACTTCCGTTTGTACAGGCCACGGCCGAAGTGGAAGATGGCGGCGCCCTGCATGACGGTGTTGTCCAGGTCGAAGAACGCGGCGGCCTTGTCGTCGCCGAGCACCGGGAAGTCCGGCTCGGCGGCCTCGTCGAGGGGCGCCGTCGCCTCCTGGTTCTTGCGCGCGGCCTCCGCCGAGGCCTCGCCTGCCAACACGCTCCGCGCCGTGGCGGAGCGCCTACGGGGAGTGAGCCATCCGAGAGCGGCCATGTCGTGAGCATAGCCAGTTTGTTCGGGGGTTCCGGAGTCACGGGAGTTGGATGGGTGTGAACTCTCCGCGACCGGGTCGTTAAACAAAGCGAAGAACCCGTGCAGAAGGCGGCGGACATGCCCTGCCAGGGGCGGGACAATGGACGTCATGAGTCCCCTCTTCGGCCGGAAGGCGCCCGCGCGGAGTGCGCGATCGGTCACCCTCATCCGTAAGCCCGGCTGCCATCTGTGTGATGACGCACAGGTCGTGGTCGAGAAGGTGTGCGGTGATCTCGGAGTCCCGTGGGAGCAGCGGGACATCACCCAGGATGCGCAACTGCACGATCTGTACTGGGAACAGATCCCGGTGGTTCTCGTCGACGGTGAACAGCACACCTTCTGGCGCGTGAACGAGGAACGGCTCCGCAAGGCACTGACCGACTAGTCCAAACCGGCTGCAAATTCGCTTAGGATCGATGGCGGCTTGGTCTCGGGGGCGGGATTCGTAAGGAGTGTGTACGGTTTTGCCCCCATCGGAGAGGGAGCGCGGGCGCTTGTGCGCCGGTTCCGGACGGCGGCGCCGGGGGTGCGTGACCCCGGTCACGTTGGCCGGGCAAATCGGACACCATCTTTGTGCACGCGTTCACAAAGACATAGCCTGCTGTCGACGGGGCGGTCTGGGTACGTGTGACCGTCCGCAGCCCCGCTCAACACGTTGGAGCACCGTGGCAACTGGCCGAACTCACCGACCGGCGACCCGCAGCCGAGGTATCCCCGAGGCCACCGTCGCCCGGCTTCCGCTGTACCTCCGCGCTCTGACCGCACTGTCGGAGCGCTCGGTCCCCACGGTCTCCTCCGAGGAGCTGGCCGCGGCCGCGGGGGTCAACTCCGCGAAGCTGCGCAAGGACTTCTCGTACCTGGGTTCGTACGGAACGCGCGGTGTCGGCTACGACGTCGAGTATCTCGTCTACCAGATCTCCCGTGAGCTGGGCCTGACCCAGGACTGGCCGGTCGTGATCGTCGGTATCGGAAACCTGGGGGCCGCCCTCGCCAACTACGGCGGGTTCGCCTCCCGCGGCTTCCGGGTCGCGGCGCTCATCGACGCCGATCCGGCGATGGCCGGGCGGCAGGTCGCCGGGATCGTCGTGCAGCACAGCGACGACCTGGAGAAGATCATCTCCGACAACGGCGTCTCCATCGGCGTGATCACCACTCCGCCGGGCGTCGCCCAGCAGGTCTGCGACCGGCTGGTGGCCGCCGGGGTCACCTCCATCCTGAACTTCGCGCCGACCGTGCTGTCCGTCCCGGACGGCGTCGACGTACGCAAGGTCGACCTCTCCATCGAGCTCCAGATCCTCGCCTTCCACGAGCAGCGCAAGGCCGGCGAGGAGCACGAGGCGGCGGTCGCGCCCGTCGCCGCGCACCAGGACTCCAGCGAGCAGGGGCCCGACGGGGACGTACCCGCCGTGATGCCGGCATGAGTCTCCTCGTCGTCGGGCTGAGCCACCGCAGTGCCCCGGTCAGCGTCCTTGAGCGGGCCGCACTCAGCACGGACGCCCAGGTCAAGCTGGTCCAGGACACGGTCGCCGCCGAGCCGGCCACCGAGGCCGCGGTACTCGCCACCTGCAACCGCATCGAGCTCTACGCCGACGTGGACAAGTTCCACGCCGGGGTCGCCGAGCTCTCCACGCTGCTCGCCCAGCACAGCGGGGTGGGGCTGGACGAGCTCACCCCTTATCTCTACGTCCACTACGAGGACCGGGCCGTCCACCACCTGTTCTCGGTGGCCTGCGGGCTCGACTCGATGGTCGTCGGCGAGGGGCAGATCCTCGCGCAGCTCAAGGACGCCCTCGCCCGCGCGCAGGAGCTGCACAGCGCTGGCCGGCTGATGAACGACCTGTTCCAGCAGGGGCTCCGGGTCGGCAAGCGCGCCCACTCCGAGACCGGGATCGACCGGGCCGGACAGTCCCTGGTCACCTTCGGGCTCGAACAGCTGACCGCAGGTGGCGATGTCCAGGCCTGGGCCAAGGGCAAGAAGGCCCTGGTCATCGGCGCCGGATCGATGTCCTCGCTGGCCGCCGCCACGCTGGCACGGGTGGGGGTCGCGGAGATCGTCGTCGCGAACCGCACGTACGACCGCGCGGAGCGGCTGGCCCAGATCATCGCCGAGAACGACGAGACGGACGTGGCGGCCCGCGCGGTACCGATGGATGCGGTGCCGGGCGAGCTGACACGTGCCGACGTCGTGGTGTCGTGCACGGGTGCCACCGGGCTGGTGCTGACCGCGGAGGCGGTTGCGGAGGCCGTCGGCGGACGGGTACCGGACGCCGGTGCGGGCCGGGGGCCGATCGCGGAACCCGGCGCCGACGGGGTGCCGACCGCGCCCGGCCGTACCGCCCTGAGCGGCACGCATGCCCGCGGCCTGACGGACTCCGACGAGAACTGTCCCCTCGACCTCACGGCCGAGCAGAGTGGCTTCTCCGTGATGGGGGAGGCCGCCGTCGCCGGGATGGCCGCCGCCGAGCTGGAGCAGCACGCGGCCTGGGTGGACAACGGCACCGTCGACATCCGGGAAGCCGGCCGTCGTACCCCCGAGGCCGAGGCCGAGCTGATCGGGGCGCTGGCCGCGGCCGCCGCCCGGGTCGGCCGGATCCCCGAGCGGCGCAGGCCCGAGCCGGTCGCCGGGTTCGTCCGGCCCGCCCCCGCGCTCTTCCTCCTCGACCTGGCCATGCCCCGCGACATCGACGCGGCCGTGCACCGCCTGGCCGGCGTGCGCCTTGTGGACATCGAGTCGCTGGCGGAGGCGTCCGCGGACGCCCCGATGGCGGCCGACGTGGACCAGGTGCGGCGGATCGTTTCGGACGAGGTGGCCGCCTTCGGCGCGGCCCAGCGGGCGGCGCACATCACGCCCACCGTCGTGGCCCTGCGGACGATGGCCGCCGATGTCGTCGCGGGCGAGATCGCGCGGCTCGACGGGCGGCTGCCCGACCTGGACGACCGGCAGCGTGGAGAGATCCGGCAGGCCGTGCACCGGGTCGTCGACAAGCTGCTGCACGCGCCGACCGTACGGGTCAAGCAGCTCGCGGCCGAGCCCGGCGGCGCCGGGTACGCGGACGCGCTGCGGACCCTGTTCGACCTCGACCCCGAGACGGTTGCCGCCGTCTCCCGGGCCGTGGACAGCACAGACGAGAAGGACCGACCGGCATGAGTGACAATCCACTGAGGCTGGGGACCAGGCGATCCAGACTCGCCATGGCCCAGTCCGGGCAGGTGGCGGAAGCCGTGAGCCGGGTGACCGGGCGGCCCGTCGAGCTGGTCGAGATCACCACCTACGGCGACACCTCCCGCGAGCACCTCGCACAGATCGGCGGCACGGGGGTCTTCGTGACCGCCCTGCGGGACGCGCTGCTGCGCGGCGAGGTCGACTTCGCGGTTCACTCGCTGAAGGACCTCCCGACCACCCAGCCCGCCGACCTGGTGCTGGCCGCCGTACCGGTGCGCGAGGACCCGCGGGACGTGATCGTCGCCCGGGACGCGCTGAAGTTCACCGACCTGCCGCGCGGGGCCCGCATCGGTACCGGTTCGCCGCGCCGGGCGGCGCAGCTGAACGCGTACGCGCGTACCCACGGGCTGGACATCGAGACGGTGCCGATACGCGGAAACGTCGACACCCGGATCGGGTACGTCCACGACGGAGAGCTGGACGCCGTCATACTGGCGGCCGCCGGACTGAACCGGATCGGCCGCATCGACGAGGTGACCGACTTCCTGTCGGTCGACACGGTTCTGCCCGCCCCCGGCCAGGGGGCACTGGCGATCGAATGCGCCGCGGACAACGCGTCGCTGATCGCCGCGCTCGGGGAACTCGACGACCCGTTCACGCGGGTCGCCGTGACCGCCGAGCGATCACTGCTCGCCGCCCTGGAGGCCGGCTGCTCCGCCCCTGTGGGCGCGCTGGCCGACCTGCTGGCCGACGGGCAGATTGTCAAGGAAATGCGCCTGCGGGCAGTCGTCGGCACGACCGACGGCACCCGGACGGTGCAGATGTCCACCACCGGTCCCGTGCCCGAGACATACGACCAGGCGACGGCGCTCGGTCGCGAACTCGCCGCCGAGATGCTTGCCCAGGGCGCGGCCGGTCTGATGGGGGAGCGAGCACAGTGAGCCCCACCAACCTTCCCGCCGGCCTGGAACACGGGCACGTCACCTTCCTGGGTGCCGGACCCGGGGATCCGGGACTGCTGACCTTGCGTGCCGTGGAGGCACTGTCCAGCGCGGACGTCCTGGTCGCCGAGCACGAGGTGCTCGACGTGATCAGGGCCCACGCCAGGCAGGGCGTCTCCGTGGTGACCACGCATCCGGATCCGTCGTCGGACCCGTATCCGGGCACAGGCACGCCTCAACTCACGGTTGTTGACGGCTCGTCAACAACCGCTTCCCTCCCGCCCGTGCGGGATGCGGCTCATCTTGTCATGGAGGCCGCGCGGGGTGGCAGGCGGGTCGTCCGTGCGGTGTCCGGGGACCCGGGACTTGATACGTACGCGACCGAGGAAATGCTCGCCTGCGCCGCCGCGGGTGTGCCGTTCGAGGTCGTGCCGGGTGTCGCGGCCGCGGTCGGGGTGCCGGCGTACGCCGGTGTGCCGCTGCGGGACGCGCAGGGCGCGGACGTCCGCTTCGTGGACGCCCGTACCGCCTCGGACCGGTGCTGGACCGAGGTCGGCGCCTCGGACGGCACGGTCGTCGTGTCGACGTCGCTCGACTCGGTGGCCGCGGCCGCCGGCGAGCTGGTCGCCGCCGGCCGCAAGCCGGACACCCCGCTGACCGTCACCGTCGCCGGTACGACGACCCGGCAGCGGACCTGGACCGCCACCCTCGGCACCATCGCGCAGACGCTGAAGCAGGCGAAGGTGCTGCCCTCGCCGGACGGCGGCCGGCCGGTGATAGCCGTGGTCGGTGAGCGGTCCGCCGCCGCCCAGCGCGACCAGTTGTCGTGGTTCGAGTCCAAGCCGCTGTTCGGCTGGAAGGTGCTCGTGCCGCGTACCAAGGAGCAGGCGGCGACCCTCTCCGACCAGCTGCGGTCCTACGGGGCCGTGCCGCACGAGGTGCCGACGATCGCCGTCGAGCCGCCGCGCACGCCCCAGCAGATGGAGCGGGCGGTGAAGGGGCTCGTCACCGGACGGTACGAGTGGATCGCCTTCACCTCGGTCAACGCCGTCAAGGCGGTCCGGGAGAAGTTCGAGGAGTACGGCCTCGACGCGCGCGCCTTCGCGGGCATCAAGGTCGCGGCGGTCGGCGAGCAGACCGCCAAGGCGCTGGTCGCCTTCGGCGTGAAGCCGGACCTGGTGCCGTCGGGTGAGCAGTCGGCCGCCGGTCTCCTGGAGGACTGGCCGCCCTACGACCCGGTCTTCGACCCGATCGACCGCGTCTTCCTGCCGCGCGCCGACATCGCCACGGAGACGCTGGTCGCCGGGCTGATCGAGCTCGGGTGGGAGGTGGACGACGTGACCGCCTACCGGACGGTCCGGGCGTCGCCGCCGCCGGCCGAGACCCGGGAGGCGATCAAGGGCGGCGGCTTCGACGCGGTGATCTTCACGTCGTCGTCCACCGTGCGGAACCTGGTGGGTATCGCCGGGAAGCCGCACAACGTGACGGTGATCGCCTGTATCGGTCCCGCCACGGCCAAGACGGCCGAGGAGCACGGGCTGCGGGTGGACGTGATGGCTCCGGAGCCGTCCGTGGGCAAGCTCGCGGAGGCACTGGCCGAGTTCGGCCTGCGCAGGCGCGCGAGCGCGCTGGAGGCCGGGGATCCGGTCACGCGGCCGAGCGAGCGGCGGCCGGGGGCTCGGCGGAGGCGTACCACTACGTGAGGTGCGTGAGGTGAGAGAGGGGTCTGGGGCTGCGCCCCGGGCCCCCTTTTCCGTGGGTGGGTCGCTGCGGGTCGGTGGGGGCTTGTCGCGCAGTTCCCCGCGCCCCTTACGGGGCGCCTTTGCTTACGGGGTGTCATTGGCGAGGATCTTCTTCAGGTCCTCGACGATCGTGGGGATCTCGCGGTCGAAGGCCAGGCCGTCCACGCCCTCGTCGGTGACCACGGCCAGGAGGGCTCGGGTGCCCACTGCCGTCACTATGACGTGGCCCGCGCTGCACTGGGCCGTCAGCTGGCGGAGGGTGCCGGTGTCGGCCTGGTCGGACAGGCGGTGGCCGAGGGAGAGGGCGGCCGAGGCCAGGGCGGCCATGGACTCGGGGTGGGTCTTGTCGGCGTCGGCGGCCACCACCAGGCCGTCGACGGTGGCCAGGACGGTCTCGGAGACGCCCATCACCCGGTCGCGCAATGAGACGAGGATGTCCTGCACGGGATCGTTCATGGTGGCCTCTTCCTGTGCTGTCGTGCTGGGTGGTGCGGAGGCGACCTGCCTCCCCGGGGGCTAGCGCTTGCGGCGGGGGAGCGGGGTCGTCGCTGAGGGGTGCGGTGCTGCCGTGGAGGGAGTGGGTGGGGTGCGCGGGGCCGTGCTGGGGCGGCCGGCGGGGGAGGCGGACGGGGGCTGGAGGAAGCCCAGGTCCAGCAGGTCGCGGAGGTCCAGGAGCACGGCGAACAGGCCGCGCCCCAGGGTGAACGCGATGTCCCGGGGTGTCCTGCGGCCGTCGGCGGCCGTCAGGAGGGCCCGGTGGCGGGGCGAGAGCCGGGCGGTCTGCTGCGGGTCGCGGGCGGCCGCGGCCGGTTCCAGACGGTCGCGGGCGAAGCGGGCGGTGGCGCCGCGTTCGTTCGACAGCAGCCGGATGCGGCAGCTGTTCTCGGTGACCAGGCGGTCGGGCGGCACCGCGGTGCCCGTGTCGAGCAGTGGTCGGGGAGCGGTCACCTCCCAGCCGTCCGGGCTGGTCAGGGCCAGTGCGAAGGCCGCGTCGAAGAGTGCCGCCCGGCCGATGACCGCCAGCTCCACGGCGCCCAGCAGGCCTCGGGCGACCAGTTCCAGGGCCGGCCGGGCCGGGTCGGCGCCGGTGGCGCGGGCGGCCGTCCAGTCGTCCTCGGTGATCCGCTGCGACTTGAGGAGGAGGACCTCGACGCCGGGAGCGCCGGGGGTCTCCATGCCGACGACCAGGCCGTCGCGGACATGGATGACTCCGCCCGGGGCGCCGGAGACCAGCACCGCACACGAGCGCTTCTCGGTGTGCAGGGCGGCCAGCAGAGCGGGGACGTTGCGCGCGGTCGGTGCCTCCTGCGTCATGCGAGCAGTCGGTCCGTGTGCTCGGCCAGGTCGCGCAGCGCCCACGTGATGTTCGTACGGTCCCGGTCCACCAGAGCGAACAGCAGGAGCGGGTCGCCCTGCCGGGTGACACGTGTCGTGACATGGTGATGGGCGGCGGTGGTGACGACGATGCTCTCCAACTCGCCGGTGAATCCGGCCCGGTTGAGGTTCATGATCGCCAAGTGGGCGGTCTCCTGGGCGTCCTGGGCCGGTTCCGGATCGCCGTACTCGGCGTAGGAGAGGCCCGTCACGCCGTCCCGGAGGGCTTATTCGGACTCGGAGAGGTCAGGTAGCAACCTCCGTCGAACCGCTTGCGTCCGAGTCGAACCACGTAAGGAAATCGAGGGCACCAGCGTGAACATCGAGACAGCGCTCAAGGAAGCCATGAGCATCGACGGGGCCCTCGGCGTCGCCCTGGTCGACTACGAAAGCGGCATGTCGCTCGGCGTGCTGGGCGGCGGACCGCACCTGGACCTGGAGCTGGCGGCGGCCGGGAACACCGAGGTGGTCCGCGCCAAGCAGCGCACGCTGAAGTCCATCGGCCTCGACGACGAGATCGAGGACATCCTGATCACGCTCGGCGGCCAGTACCACCTGATCCGCCCGCTGACCAAGGCCGGCGGCTCGCTCTTCCTCTACCTCGCCCTGGACCGCGGCCGCAGCAACCTCGCCCTGGCCCGGCACAGCCTCAAGAAGCTGGAGTCCGAGCTGGAGGTCTGACCCTCCCCGGATGCCCTGGCGCCCCGGCTCCGCGCGGGCCGGGGCGCCGACGCCCAGTCGGTAAGCGCGCTCTTGTGACGGGCGTAGCGTAGGGAGCATGACGAAGTACGGCTCCTTCCCCGGCACGCGGCCGCGACGGCTGCGGACCACCCCCGTCATGCGGCGCATGGTCGCCGAGACCCGGCTGCACCCCGCGGACTTCATCCTCCCGGCGTTCGTCCGCGAGGGCGTGACCGAGCCCGTGCCGATCGCCGCCATGCCCGGTGTCGTCCAGCACACCCGGGACAGCCTGAAGAAGGCCGCCGCGGAGGCCGTCGAGGCGGGCATCTCCGGGATCATGCTGTTCGGGGTGCCCGAGGAGAGCAAGAAGGACGCCCTCGGCACCCCCGGTACCGACCCCGACGGGATCCTCCAGGTCGCGCTGCGGGACGTGCGGGCCGAGGTCGGCGACGAACTGCTCGTGATGTCCGACCTGTGCCTCGACGAGACGACCGATCACGGCCACTGCGGGGTGCTCGACGCCGAGGGGCGCGTGGACAACGACGCCACCCTGGAGCGGTACGCCGAGATGGCCCAGGTACAGGCCGACGCCGGCGCCCATGTCGTCGGGCCCAGCGGGATGATGGACGGGCAGATCGGCGTCGTCCGCGACGCGCTCGACCAGATCGGGCGCGAGGACGTCGCGATCCTCGCCTACACCGTGAAGTACGCCTCCGCCTTCTTCGGCCCCTTCCGCGAGGCCGTCGGATCCTCGCTGAAGGGCGACCGCAAGACCTACCAGCAGGACCCCGCCAACGCGCGGGAGTCGATGCGCGAACTGGCCCTGGACCTCGCGGAGGGCGCCGACATGGTGATGGTCAAGCCGGCCGGGCCCTACCTCGACATCCTCGCGCGGGTCGCCGACTCCGTGGACGTGCCGGTCGCCGCCTACCAGATCTCCGGCGAGTACTCGATGGTCGAGGCCGCCGCAGAGAAGGGCTGGATCGACCGCGACCGGGCGATCCTGGAGACCCTCACCGGCATCAAGCGGGCCGGCGCGCAGAACATCCTCACCTACTGGGCGGTCGAGGCCGCCCGGATGCTGGGCTGAGCGACACCGACGAGCGCCCCCGGCCTGTGAGTTCCGGCCTGTGAGTTCCGGCCGGGGGCACTTTCAAGTCGCCCGTGGCGTTAGGTTGTTGACCGTTCTTGACTGTCCTCGACCTTCGCCGACCATCCGGGAGACGCCCATGTCCGGTGACGCCCTCAGCCAGGACCCCGGCGAGCTGAGAAAGCGGTTCGACGACACCAAGCCGCACCCGGCGCGGGTCTACGACGTCTTCCTCGGCGGCGAGGACAACTACCCCGCCGACCGCACCGCCGCGGCCGCCGCCCTCGCCGCCAATCCGCGCGGCTACCTCGACGTCCGGCACAACCGCGACTTCCTGCGCCGGGCCGTGACCCGGCTGGCCGAGGTGGACGGCATCCGCCAGTTCCTCGACATCGGCACCGGGCTGCCCACCGCGGAGAACGTCCACCAGATCGTCCAGCGGGTCCGCCCCGACTCCCGGGTCGTGTACGTCGACAACGACCCGATCGTCCTCGCCCACGCCCGCGCCCTGCTCACCAGCGGGCCCGAGGGCCGGACCGACTACATCGACGCCGACTTCGTGAACCCGGCGGAGATACTCGAACAGGCCGCGAAGACCATCGACTTCGACGAGCCCGTCGCCCTGTGCCTGGTGGCCATCCTGCACTTCATCCAGGACGAGGTCGCCCACCCGGTCGTGCGCGAACTCGTCGCGGCGCTGCCCCCGGGGAGCCGGCTGGTCGTCAGCCACCTCACCGAGGACCTCAACGCCGAGAAGATCCGCGGGGTCCAACGGTCGTACACCGAGCGGGGCCTGACCTTCGTCCTGCGGTCCAGGCCCGAGATCGAGCGCCTCTTCACGGAGAACTCCCTCGCCCTAGCCGACCCGGGCGTGGTCCCGGTCCACCACTGGCACCCCGACCACGCGGCCCCCGTCCCCGAGCAGCCGGACCCCGCCCTGCTGGCCACCCTCGACCTCATCGACCGGTCCCGGTACGCCGACATCAACGACGTCACCGACGCCGACATCAACGTCTACGCGGGCGTCGGCACCAAGGCCTGAGCCGGGCCGGCGGCGGGCCGGTCCAGGCGGGCGGCGGAGGGGCCCTCGTCGCGTACGCCCTCGCCGTCCCGGCACCCGCCGAGCGCGGTCGCGGCGACCAGAGCCAGGCCGGCCGCCGCCCGGAGACCGCGGCGGCCCGCGGCCGGGGTGCGGTGCGGGTCGGGCAAACG
>NZ_JBSHBL010000076.1:0-27671 GCF_053611985.1 Streptomyces sp. NPDC054770 | reverse complement strand
ACCCCGCACCCCCCGCGGCCCGGCGCGCCCCCCCGACCCCTCCCGCCCCCCCCCTGCCCCCGCGGGCGCCCGGCGGCCGGGGTGCGGTGCGTGACGGGCATACGAGGGCTCCCTTGACGATCTCGGCGCGGTGGCGGTGCGGGCACAGGGATGTGACGTGCCCTCAGCCTGCGGGCCCGCCCGCCCGGACCACCAGACCCGACCGGGGATTCGGGACGCCCGGCCCCGGTCCACCCCGATGACCTGCACGGATCCCATCCCGTGGGACGGCGGCACGGGACGGCCGAGGCCCTCGCACCGGCCGCCGTCCGCATCGTGGAATCACGGGTGTAGGAGGCACATACCTCTCTACGCTCCCGCCAAGACGAGGATCAGCCAAGGAGCCGTCCATGCCCCTCACCCCCGCCACCGCCCCCGGCCCGGCCCCCGCACCGACACCCCCGCTCGCGGCCCGTGCCCGCAGCGTCGGCGGGTCACCCGTGCGGGAGATCCTCGCGGTGACCGCCCGCCCCGAGGTGATCAACTTCGCGGGCGGACTGCCGGCCCCCGAACTCTTCGACCGGGACGGCATAGCCGCCGCCTTCCGGGCGGTCCTGGAGGAGGCACCTGAGCGGGCGCTGCAGTACTCGACGACCGAGGGCGAGCCGGCGCTGCGGCAGCGACTGGCGGCACGCGTCCGCGCGCGCGGCCTGCCCACCGGGGCCGACGACCTCCTCGTCACCACCGGCTCCCAGCAGGCGCTCTCCCTCCTCGCGAGCGCCCTGATCGACCCCGGGGACACGATCCTCGTCGAAAGCCCCTGCTATCTGGCGGCACTTCAGGTCTTCGGGCTGGCCGGAGCGCGGGTGCTGCCCGTGCCCGGCGACGAGGACGGCGTGGACCCGGCCGCCCTGGAGGACCTCATCCGCACCGAGCGGCCCAAACTCCTCTACCTCGTCCCGACCTTCCAGAACCCCACCGGCCGCACCATGCCCGCGGACCGCCGCGCCGCCCTCGCCACGGCCGCCGCCCGGCACGGCCTGTGGATCGTCGAGGACGACCCCTACGGCGAACTGCGCTACGACGGCGACCACGCCCCCTGGATCGCGTCCTTCCCCGGCGCCGAGGACCGGGTGGTCCTGCTCGGCTCCCTCTCCAAGGTCATGGCGCCCGGCCTGCGGCTCGGCTGGCTCCGCGCCCCCGACGGACTGCGCCGCGCCTGCGCGGTGGCCAAGCAGGCGGCCGACCTGCACACCCCGACCCTCAACCAACTCGCCGCCGCCCGCTACCTGGACGTCCTGGACGCCCATGTCGCCAAGGTCCGCGCGGTGTACGGCGAACGCCGGGACGCCATGCTCGCGGGGCTCCCCGGCGCCCTCCCGGCCGGCTCCACCTGGAACCGGCCCGAGGGCGGCATGTTCCTGTGGGCCAGGCTCCCGGAGCGTTACGACTCCACCGCCCTGCTCCGCCGGGTGGTGGAGCAGAACGTGGCCTACGTTCCCGGCGAGCCCTTCTACGCCGCCGACCCCGACCGCTCGACGCTGCGCCTGTGCTTCGTGACGCAGACACCGGAGGAGATCGGGGAGGGCCTGCGCAGGCTCGCCAAGGGCCTGGGCAGCTGAGCGCTCCGCTGGTTATGCGGTTCGTTCACCGCGGGCGGTGGGGGGCTGGTCGCGGCCACGCGGCGGAGCCGCACATTGACCCAGCCCCGCGCCCCTACGGGGCGCTGTCCCAGCGGTTCAGTCCCAGCAGAAGTGCCACAGCCGCTCGCCGACCAGTTGCTCGGCGTACGACGAGAGGGTGTCGTCGGCGCCGGGCAGCACGGTGTACGGGCAGAACGCGAAGTGCTCGGCGGCGACCGCCTCCGCCTCGTCGAGGTCGGCGGGCGGGGCGGCGACGGAGAGCGCGAGGTGGTCCAGGCCGAGAGCCACCACGCGGACGCCGAACCGCTCCTCCCAGGAGCGCAGCACCGCGCACAGCACGGCCACGTCCTCCTCGTAGTTCACCGGGCCGCTCCAGCCGATGGCCGCCGGTATGTCCGCGCTGCGCCGGGCGGACACCAGCGCCAGATGCGGCTCCTTCAGCCAGGGCCGCCCCTGGCTGAGCACGTCGGCGACGTCCGCGGCCCGCGTGTCCGGGTCGGCGACCAGGGCCGGCGCGGCGGCGAGCCCCGGCCACTCCTCGCCGTCCGGCGGGTCCTCCTCCCAGTAGTCCTCCAGCACCTCGTCGGCGTCGTGGTCCCCCGGGTACGACGTCTCCCCGGGGGCGAAGTCCCAGTCGTCGACCTCGGACACGTCGATGAGCACCGGCAGCAGCCCCGCACGGGCGGCCGGCGCGCCCAGCGCGGTCCAGGTCCCGGGCCCGGCGGGCTGCCCGGCGTACCACAGCAACGGCTCGTGCCACGGGCCGTCGAGCGTGTCGTCGAGCAGTGTCCCGGGCGGGAGTTGGAGCCCCAGGGACCGACCACTGGGGTCGGTCGCCAGCTTGGGCAGCGGGTTGGGAAGAGTCGCCATGCCAGTGACTGTAAGGGGCGGCACTGACAACGCCGTCGGCGACCGGTCAGAGGCGCTCGGGCGTCCTGATGCCGAGCAGGGACATGCCCTCGTGGAGGGTGCGGGCCGTCATGTCGCACAGCAGGAGACGGTTCTCCGCCACGTCCTTCGGCGGCTGCGGCTTGATCACCGGGCACTTGTCGTAGAACGACGTGTACAGCGACGCCAGTTGGTACAGGTACGCGGCCAGCTTGTGCGGGGCGTACTCCGCCGCCGCCTCGAAGACCGTGTCGCCGAACGCGTCCAGGTGCAGGCCCAACGCCCGCTCCGCCGCGTGCAGTTCCAGCTCCGGGTGCGCGACCGGCCGGACCTCCCCCGCCTTGCGGAGGATCGACTGGATACGCGCGTACGCGTACTGGAGGTAGACGGACGTGTCGCCGTTCAGCGAGACCATCTGGTCCAGGTCGAACTTGTAGTCCCGGCTGGGCGACGTCGACAGGTCCGCGTACTTCACGGCGCCGATGCCGACCTGCTGGGCCCGCTCCTGGATCTCCGCCTCGGTGAGGTCCTGCGCCTTCTCCCGGACGACCTGGGCGGCCCGCTGCACCGCCTCGTCCAGCAGGTCCTCCAGCCGTACGGTCTCGCCCTCACGCGTCTTGAACGGCTTGCCGTCCGCGCCCAGCACCGTGCCGTAGCCCATGTTGTGCGCGGTGACGTCGTCGGTGAGCCAGCCGGCCCGCCGCGCCGTCTCGAAGACCATCTTGAAGTGCAGCGACTGCCGCACGTCCACGACGTAGAGCAGTGAGGTGGCGTGCAGGTCGGTGACCCGGTTGCGGATCGCGGTCAGGTCGGAGGCCGCGTAGCCGAAGCCGCCGTCCGCCTTCTGCACGATCAGTGGGACCGGCTGGTCGTCCTTGCCCCGGATGTCGTCGAAGAAGACGACCAGCGCGCCCTCGGACCGGACCGCGACGCCCGTCTCCTCCAGGATCCGGGCGGTCTCCGGCATGCCGTCGTTGTACGCCGACTCGCCGACGATCTCGTCGTCGCGGATCTCCATGTCCAGCTTCTCGAAGACCGAGTAGAAGTAGACCTTCGACTCGTCGACGAACCGCTGCCACAGGTCCAGGGTCTCCTTGTCGCCGGACTGGAGGGCGACCACCCGCTTCCGGGCCCGCTCCTTGAAGTCCTCGTCCGCGTCGAAGACCGCCCGGGACGCCTTGTACACCCGGTTCAGGTTCGACATGGCCTGCTCGCCGTCCGTGTCGGTCTCCGCGGACAGCTCGTCCGGGTTCTCGATCAGGTACTGGATGAGCATGCCGAACTGGGTGCCCCAGTCGCCGATGTGGTGCCGGCCGATCGTCTTCTCGCCGGTGAAGTCGAGCATGCCGCGCAGGGCGTCGCCGATCACCGCGGAGCGCAGGTGGCCGACGTGCATCTCCTTGGCGACGTTCGGCTGGGCGTAGTCGATGACCGTGATGCCCGGGTTGGCCTTGGCGGCCACGCCGAGCCGGTCGCCGTCCGCGTACCGGGCGGCCAGGTTCTCGGTGATCGCCTGGTCGGAGAGGGTGATGTTGAGGAAGCCGGGGCCGGAGACCTCGACGTCCTGGATCAGGTCCGCGCCGGTGGTGATGTTCGAGACGACCTGGGTCGCCAGCTCCCGGGGGTTGGCCTTGGCCTTCTTGGCGGCGGCGAGGATGCCGTTCGCCTGGTAGTCGGCCCGGTCGCTGCGTCGCAGCAGCGGGTCGACGGAGGCCTCCGGCAGGGTTGCCGAGAGGGCGCTCGCGAGGCGCTGATTGACGAGATCCGTGAGCGACGTGACCGAGGCCATGGGGTGGGAGCCGTTCTCCTCGTGGGTTCAGGTGGACGGGTCCAGTATTTCACGGGGGGTAAAGGGGTTTTTGCGGGTGAGAGCTCGGGGGGTGCGGTGCGTTGCCGGGTGCGGCGCCGTGGGGGCTGGCCGCGCAGTTCCCCGCGCCCCCGGACGGCGGCTGCGCCGCCGACGGCCTCGCGCCGCCGACGGCCTCGCGCCGCCGACGGCCTCGCGCCGCCGTCTGGGGCGCCTTGGTAACCCGTTTTCGTGGATTCGGCCTCGGCTGGGAGAATGGAGCGGTCAGCCGTGCGACCGTATCGGCTGCTCCTTGTCAGAAAGAAGGACGTGCCGACGTGGCTCAGAGCACCGAGACCACCGACTGGGTCTCCCGTTTCGCGGATGAGGTCATCGAGGAGTCGGAGCGTCGGGCCCCGGGCAAACCGGTCGTCGTCGCGTCCGGGCTGTCGCCTTCGGGCCCCATCCACCTCGGGAACCTGCGTGAGGTCATGACCCCGCACCTGGTCGCGGACGAGGTCCGGCGGCGCGGGCACCAGGTCCGGCACCTGATCTCCTGGGACGACTACGACCGGTACCGCAAGGTCCCGGCGGGCGTCGCCGGTGTCGACGAGAGCTGGGCCGAGCACATCGGCAAGCCGCTCACCTCCGTGCCCGCCCCGAAGGGCTCACCGCACCCGAACTGGGCCGAGCACTTCAAGGCCGCGATGGTCGAGTCGCTGGCCGAGCTCGGTGTGGAGTTCGACGGGATCAGCCAGACCGCCCAGTACACCTCCGGGGTGTACCGGGAGCAGGTCCTGCACGCCATGAAGCACCGCGGGGACATCGACGCGATCCTCGACCAGTACCGGACCAAGAAGGCCCCCGCGAAGAAGCAGCAGCAGAAGGCCGTCGACGAGGCCGAGCTGGAGGCCGAGGAGGGCTCGGGCGCGGCGAGCGAGGACGACGGCTCGTCCGGCTCCGCCGGCTACTTCCCGTACAAGCCGTACTGCGGCGGCTGCGGCAAGGACCTGACCACCGTCACGGCGTACGACGACGACACCACCGAGCTGACCTACACCTGCAACGAGTGCGGCTTCTCCGAGACCGTCCGGCTCAGCGAGTTCAACCGGGGCAAGCTGGTCTGGAAGGTCGACTGGCCGATGCGCTGGGCCTACGAGGGCGTGATCTTCGAGCCGAGCGGTGTGGACCACTCGTCGCCGGGGTCGTCGTTCCAGGTGGGCGGGCAGATCGTCGGGATCTTCGGCGGCAAGCAGCCCATCGGGCCCATGTACGCCTTCGTCGGCATCAGCGGCATGGCGAAGATGTCGTCCTCCCGGGGCGGGGTGCCCACTCCCGCGGATGCTCTGAAGATCATGGAGCCGCAGATCCTGCGCTGGCTCTACGCCCGGCGCCGGCCCAACCAGTCCTTCAAGATCGCCTTCGACCAGGAGATCCAGCGGCTCTACGACGAGTGGGACAAGCTGGACGCGAAGGTGGCGGAGGGGTCCGCGCTGCCCGGTGACCTCGCCGCGCACGCGCGTGCCGTCGGCACGGCCGGCGGTGAGCTGCCGCGGACGCCGCGGCCGCTGCCCTACCGGACGCTGGCCTCCGTCGCCGACATCACCGCCGGCCACGAGGACCAGGCGCTGCGCATCCTCAGCGAGCTGGACCCGGCGAACCCGCTCGGGTCGGTGGACGAGGCACGGCCGCGCTACGACAAGGCCGAGGCCTGGATCAACACCCAGGTACCGGCCGACCAGCGCACCATCGTGCGCGACGAGCCCGACGCCGAGCTGCTGAAGTCCCTCGACGAGGCGTCCCAGCAGTCCGTACGACTGCTGGTCGACGGGCTCGCCGAGCACTGGTCGCTGGACGGGCTCACCCACCTCGTCTACGGCGTGCCCAAGGTCCAGGCCGGGTTCTCCGCCGACGCGACGCCCAAGGAGCTGCCCGCCGAGATCAAGACGGCGCAGCGAGCGTTCTTCGCGCTCCTCTACCACCTGCTGGTGGGCCGGGACACGGGCCCCCGGCTGCCCACCCTGCTCCTCGCCGTCGGGCAGGAGCGGGTACGGCTGCTGCTCGGCGAGTAGGCCGACGTGAAGAAGGGGCCCTCTGGATTCCAGAGGGCCCCTTCTGCGTGTGCCTGTCAGGCGATGTGCTCGTCCGCCAGCTCCGCGTTGAGACGGTTCGAGAAGCGGGTCACCATGCGCTTGGACTCGGCCTCGTCGAGGGCGACGCCGTAGGTCGCCTCCACATCGGCGATGAACCCGCGCGGGGTGGGCGCTCCGTTGCCGGTCTTTATCGACTCACGGAAGACCAGGTAGTAGTCCTCCTCCGACGGCGCCGGGGGCTCCGGGGGGCCGCCGCCCTCGCCCAGCTCACGGGTGCGGCCCGGGCCGGAGGGGATGGGGAAGCTGCCGGTGGTCTCCGACGGGGATTCCTCGGAGAGGGACTGCTGCTCCTGCGGGAACTGGTCCTGCGGGAACTGGTCCTGCGGGAACTGGTCCTGCGGGAACGGGTCCTCGGGGAACTGTCCCTGCGGGAACTGCTGCTGCGGGTACTGCTGGTACTGCTGTTGCTCCTGCTGGTACTGCTGCTGTGCCAGCCAGGCGGCGTACCGGGGGTCGTACGTCGGGTCGTAACCGCCCTGGTACTCGATCTGCTGGGGGTCCCTGGCATGCAGCCAGGGGTTCAGCTCCGCCTCGGACCCCGACACCGGCTCCTGCTGCCCCGCATGGGAGCCCTGGACCAGCTCGGGGCGCCGCTCGCCGGCCGGCGCCGCCTCGGCGGCCCGACCGCCCACGGCCACGGCATTGGGCGCCGTCGGCAACAGGGCCGGGAGCTCGATGCCGGCCGCTGCCAGGCCCTCCGGGGCAGTCTCCGCCAGCGGAACGCCGTACCGGGCCAGCCGCAGCGGCATCAGCGACTCCACCGGGGCCTTCCTGCGCCACGCCCGCCCGAAGCGGGAACGCAGCCTCGCCTGGTAGACGAGACGTTCCTGCTCCAGCTTGATGACCTGGTCGTAGGAGCGCAGCTCCCACAGCTTCATCCGGCGCCAGAGAAGGAAGGTCGGGACCGGGGACAGGAGCCAGCGGGTGAGGCGGACTCCCTCCATGTGCTTGTCCGCCGTGATGTCCGCGATGCGGCCGATCGCGTGGCGGGCCGCCTCCACCGCCACCACGAACAGGATCGGGATCACCGCGTGCATACCCACACCCAGCGGGTCCGGCCAGGCCGCCGCGCCGTTGAAGGCGATCGTCGCCACGGTCAGCAGCCAGGCCGTCTGCCGCAGCAGCGGGAAGGGGATGCGGATCCAGGTCAGCAACAGGTCCAGGGCGAGCAGGACGCAGATACCCGCGTCGATACCGATCGGGAACACATAGGAGAAGTTCCCGAAGCCCTTCTTGATGGCCAGCTCACGGACCGCCGCGTACGAGCCGGCGAAGCCGATACCGGCGATGATCATCGCACCGGTCACGACCACACCGATGAGAACGCGGTGCATCCGAGTCAGCTGTATTCGCTCGGCCACCCGTACTCCCCTCCCCTTGCGTGTTGTTGCGCGCAACAGGGTGGCACATCAGTGCGGCGCACGTACGGCCGGTCAGCTCTTCTTGGACGACGACTTCGAAGGAGAGGCACTCGCCGAGGGCGACCCGGACGCCGACTTCGAGGGCGTCGCCGCAGGTGAACTGGGTGCCGCACCCGAGCCGTTGGCCGTCGTCACCGATGCCACGGCTTCCTTGGCCGCCTTCTCCGCAGCCTTCGCCAGAGTGTCCGCGTCCGGCGTCTTCTCGCCCGCCAGACCCGCACCGTTGTAGTCGAGGGTGACGACGACGTTCGCGACCCGCGCCACGACCGTCTGCTGCTTGAAGGCACCCTCCTTCTTCTTCAGGTCGTAACGCACCAGCGTCGCCTGGTCACCGGTCCCCGCCACCGGCGCCGACTTGGTGTTCTTGGCACCGGCCACGGCCTGGGCGCCCTGCACCTGGCTCGTGTAGTACGACTCCGCCTGCTGCTCGCCGGAACCACGGCTGGTGTCCGAGTCGAAGCGCAGGAAGGAGATGTTCAGCCAGCGGAACTGCGAACCCTTCACACCGTTGTTGTCCAGGCTGCTCCAGGAGCAGCTGCCGCGCGTGGCCACGTCGTCGGACGTACCCTCCTTGCCCGACTTCGCCCCCTTCGGCACGAGCGCGGTGAGCGTCTTCTTCGACAGCACCGCGCACGGCTCCGGCAGCTTCTGGTACTTGGCCGCCTGAACGGTCGGCGAAGCCGCCACGGAGCCGCCCGGGACGGTCGCGGCACTCGAACCGGCACCCGTCTCCTGGGCGGCGTTGTCCGAGTCCGAGGAGCAGGCCGTCGCGACCAACGCCACGGCGGGGACGGCGACCGCACACACGAGAGCACGGCGCAGACGCCCTGCCCGTCGCAGTGCATTCCGCTCGTTCCGGGCACGCTGGTCGTCTCGCTGGACTGCTACTCGCTGCATGGTTCCTTCACTCATACGTTCGGGGTTCCTGCGGTCGGATCGGGTCCGAGGGGCCACGGTACGCGGTGAGGAAGCTGTGCGGTTTTGGTTCGCCCGCTTTGCGGGCGGGGTGCGAAGGGTGTGCCGGAGGCCTCAGCTGTTGAGGGCCTCGGCCAGCTGCGCGGCCAGATTCTGCGCCCTGTCCTGCATTTCCTTGCTGTCCGGGACGGTCCCCGTGGCCATCGGCTGCTCCTCGTACGCGATGGTCACGACGACGTTGGACGTGCGGAACACCACAGTCACCGTCCGCTGTTCGGCCGTCGAACCGGAGCCGCTGAGCTGGTCGTCGAGATACCCCTCGTCACCGAGATCGGAGAGAGTACGGGGCTGGAGAGCGGCCGGAGTGGTGGAGGGAGAGGCGGACGCGGACGCGTCGGCGGATCCCGTGGACGACGTGGACGTGGACGTGGAGGCGGACGGGGACGCGGACGCGGAGCTGGACGGCGAACCCGACACCGACTCGGACGGCGATTCCGTCTCGGCGGGGCTCGGGGGCGCGGACACGGGGATGTCGGCCGCCGACTCCAGCTGCGTGTAGATCGTCTGCGCCTCGCTGTCGTCGCTCACCGCGTTGTCGTACGACACCACGCGCTCGAAGTCGACGGACAGCCGGTCCGTGGCGTCGGTGGACTCGATCTTCCAGTGGCAGCCGACCCTGCGGTCGGTGTCGTAGGTGAGCGTGGCCTCGCCCTCGTACGCCTTCTCGCGCTGCTCCTCGTCGGTGATCTGGGCGATGCCGGGGAGCAGGGAGTCCAGGGTGTCGTGACTGACCGCGCCGCAGGCCTCGGGGAGGGTGCGGTACTTGCCGGGCTGGGCGGCGGCGGTGGCGGTGCCGGTGTCCGCGTTCTTGTCGCTGGTGTCGTCGCCACCGCTGGAACCGCTCGTGCAGCCGGCCAGCAGCACCGCGAGAAGGGCGGCGATGCCGGTTGCGTACGCCTTCCGCTGCACGGTCAGGCTCCTTCCGTTCACTGGTCCGCTCGGTCCTGCTCCAGTGTCCCCGCTGGTTAATCGCTTGCCGCAGCGGGGCGCCCCCTGGAGACAATGTGTATCGCACGCACTGCTGTGAACGCCGGTCCCTTGTCTGATTTGGGTGCCCTTGACGCTGCATTTGCGTTCTGTCGCATTAGATCTTTTTATTTGGTTTCACGGGGGAATGGGGAAGACATGTCGTACGTGGAGATGCCGGGCGCGAAGGTACCGATCCGGATGTGGACCGACCCGGCGACCGTCGAGGACGTGGCGCTCCAGCAGCTGCGCAATGTCGCGACCCTGCCGTGGATCAAGGGCCTGGCGGTGATGCCGGACGTCCACTACGGGAAGGGTGCGACGGTCGGGTCGGTCATCGCCATGCGGGGCGCGGTGTGCCCGGCGGCGGTCGGGGTGGACATCGGCTGCGGCATGTCCGCGGTGAAGACGTCCCTGACCGCGAACGACCTGCCGGGGGACCTGTCCCGACTGCGCTCGAAGATCGAGCAGGCGATTCCGGTGGGGCGGGGGATGCATACGGACCCGGTGGAGCCGGGGGACTTCCATGGGCTGGCGACGGCTGGGTGGGAGGGGTTCTGGGGGCGGTTCGACGGGGTGGCGGAGGCGGTGAAGTTCCGGGAGGAGCGGGCCGTGAAGCAGATGGGGACGCTCGGAGCCGGCAACCACTTCATTGAAGTTTGTGTAGATATGTCCGATTCGGTATGGCTCATGCTGCACTCCGGATCCCGGAACATCGGCAAGGAACTCGCCGAGCACCACATCGGCGTGGCCCAGAAGCTTCCGCACAACCAGGGGCTGATCGACCGGGACCTCGCCGTCTTCGTCGCGGACACCCCGCAGATGGCGGCCTACGAGCACGATCTCTACTGGGCTCAGGAGTACGCGAAGTACAACCGGTCGCTCATGATGGCCCTCCTCAAAGACGTGGTCCGCAAGGAGTTCAAGAAGGCCAAGGTCACCTTCGAGCCCGAAGTGAGCTGCCACCACAACTACGTAAGCCGTGAGCGGTATGAAGGAGTGGACCTGCTCGTGACCCGCAAGGGGGCGATCAGTGCCCGAGCCGGGGAATACGGCATCATCCCCGGCTCCATGGGCACCGGGTCGTACATCGTGAAGGGTCTCGGCAACGAGAAGTCCTTCAATTCCGCTTCGCATGGTGCGGGTCGGCGTATGAGCCGTAATGCGGCCAAGCGGCGGTTCTCGACGAAGGACCTGGAGGATCAGACCCGAGGTGTGGAGTGCCGCAAGGACTCCGGTGTTGTGGACGAGATTCCGGGCGCGTACAAGTCGATCGACCAGGTCATCGAGCAGCAGCGGGATTTGGTGGAAGTCGTGGCGAAGCTGAAGCAGGTTGTCTGCGTGAAGGGTTGACTTGAGAGGCCCCCCGGCATCACCGGGGGGCCTCGGCTGCTTATCGGCTGCTGGGCATGGGGGCTTGGCCTGTGCGCAAGCGCCAGAGGCGGAGATTGCAGCCCTGAGGTGTCCTGCCGAGCGCTTCCGCAGCAGCCATCGGGCTACGAAGTTTCAGCAGCGTCCGGTCTTCGGACTCGGTCCAGCGGCGCCGTGTATGAGCGGCCCTCATCGCTGTGGGGCGTGCCCAGTCGGCGAGCGCCTCTGCCGCAGTGTGCTTGCGCTGAAAGGACAGGCAGCCGCGGTAATACAGGTGAGCGACCAGGCGCTGGGCCCCCTCCATCGTGCAGTAGAGGTTGTAGATCTCGTCGCGTGAGTTGCGTTTGAGGCTTTCGGAGGGGCGATCGTCTTTCACTTGCGGCCGTAGGGCAGGCCGAGTTCGTTGAGCGTGGTCCTGGCCTCCAAGGAACAGAGGGTCCAGATCGCCGTGGTCGAGGTCTGGGCGAAGTCGGTGGATCGCGTACGCCCGGTGATGCTGCTGTAGTACGGCGTCAGCTTCTGGAACGCCTGCAGGATCTCGGCGTCCATCCGCCTGCAAGAACCCGAACATGTACGCGTACTCCAGGACCGTGAGGTCCATGAAACGCTTGGCGCTAGGCTCGCATTCA
Organism: Streptomyces sp. NPDC054770; assembly: GCF_053611985.1. Classification (NCBI taxonomy): domain Bacteria; kingdom Bacillati; phylum Actinomycetota; class Actinomycetes; order Kitasatosporales; family Streptomycetaceae; genus Streptomyces; species Streptomyces sp. NPDC054770. The sequence continues at coordinate 15,860 of NZ_JBSHBL010000076.1, read as the reverse complement.
GCCACAGGGCCGTCGAGTCGATGGTGTGGTGCGAGCGCAGGGCGGGTGTTCAGGTGGCGTTCGGGTGATCGATCATGTTCACCCCTGTGAGTTACCGAAGCCGTTTCTCCAGCAGTGTCACCGCGTACGGGCTGCCCGAGCCGCCGTCCTTTGCGGGCTGTTCGCCTACGGCCTCGTAGCCCGCCGACTCGTAGTAGGCGCGCAGGCGGGGGTTGGAGGCTAGGCAGTCGAGGCGGGCGAATGGGCGGCCTGCTGCTGTGATGCGGGATTCGGCTTGGGTCAGCAGGTGGCGGCCGGTGCCCGGCGGGGCCGTGTGCGGGGTTGTCATCAGGCGGTGGAGGTAGCCCGCGTCGGCGGGGCGGGGGCCCCAGGCCGCCGGGTCGTCCCACCAGAGTTCGTAGGCGCCGGCCAGGTGGGGGCCCGAGTGGGCCAGCCAGACCTCGCCTTCCCGCATGCGGGTGCGGAAGTGGGTCTCGTCCTTCTCTCCCGGCTTCCACTGGTCGATTCCGCGGGCCAGTTGCCACAGGGCCGCGGAGTCGCGGAGGCGGACCAGGGTGCGGGCGTCGGAGGGGGTGGCTCTGCGGTAGGACAGCTGTGGCCAGGTGGTGGGGCGGGGTTCGAGGAGGGCCGTGCGGAGGGTGTCGCGGAGGGCGTTCGCGTCCAGGCCGAGTGCCTGCGTCACGTACTCCTCGGTCGAGCCGTAACGGGCCTTCAGTGAGGACAGGAACAGGCGCATCACCGATGCCGGGGCTCGGCCGAAGCCCGACCAGGTCGGCTCGCGGCCCTCGTTCCTCGCCTTCCAGCCGGCCAGCAGGGCGGGCGTCGCCAGTTCCGTGAGGGTGAAGTCCTCGACGACCGTCGGTTCGGGTACCCCGGCCAAGGTCAGGATCAGTGCTGCCAGTTGGCCGGTGCGGTCCTTGCCGGACGCGCAGTGGAAGACCAGGGGGGTGGACGACTGCGCCGACCTGGTCACCAGCTCCAGTGCCCTGCGGATCTCCTTGACCCCGTCTTCCGCCACCTCCAGGTAGCGCTCCGCCAGGTAGGGGCCGGGGTCGATGTCGGGGGTGAGGGCGGCCTGGTCGTAGGGGCGGTGCTCGATGCTGAGGTTGTGGTACGTGAACGAGGGGGCGGAGGGGATACGGCCCCGGGCCTCGGCCTCCCAGGGATGGCGGAGGTCGATGACCGTGCGGATGCCCAGCGACAGGAAGCGGTCCCAGTCCGGCGTGCCTTCGCGCAGCTTTCCCAGCGAGTCCGCGCGGTACAGCAGGCCGGGGCGGACGCGATGGCCGTCGGCGGTCGGGTAGCCGCCCAGGTCACGGAAGTTGTGCAGGCCGTCGAAGGGTATGTGTCTGTCCACGGGCCGCGAGCCTACTTCGCGTGCCGCACCGCGTAGATCATCACGAAGGCGATGATGTGGATGCCGAAGAGGAAGTAGGCCAGGAAGTACCAGACCTGGCGTTCGTTCTTCGTCTCCTGTTTCAGGCGGTGCTTTTCCAGGTCGCTCTCCAGGGCGGCAGTGGGGTCGTCGTCCGGTGTCGCGGGGGCCGGCATCACGGTTCCCGGTGGACCTTGGTGTTGGAGGCCTGGGCGCGGGGGCGGACGACCAGGAGGTCGATGTTGACGTGGCTGGGGCGGGTCACCGTCCAGGCGATGGTGTCGGCCACGTCGTCCGCGGTCAGGGGCTCGGCGACGCCCTGGTAGACCTTCGCCGCCTTCTCCTCGTCGCCGCCGAAGCGGGTCAGGGCGAACTCGTCCGTCTTGACCATGCCGGGGGCGATCTCGATGACGCGGACCGGCTTGCCGACGATCTCCAGGCGGAGGGTCTCGGCGAGGACGTGGGCGCCGTGCTTGGCGGCGACGTAGCCGGCGCCGCCCTCGTAGGTGCCGTGTCCTGCGGTGGAGGAGACCACGACCACCGTGCCGTCGCCGCTCGCCTCCAGCTTGGGGAGCAGGGCCTGGGTGAGGTTCAGGGTGCCGATGACGTTCGTCTCGTACATGGTGCGCCAGTCGGCGGGGTCGCCGGTGGCCACCGGGTCGGCGCCGAGGGCTCCGCCGGCGTTGTTCACGAGGACGGCGACCGTCTGGAAGGCCGTCGCGAACTCGTCCACGGCCGCGCGGTCCGTCACGTCCAGGGGGTAGGCGGTGGCCTGGTGGCCCGCCTCGTTGATCTCCTTGGCCAGGGCCTCTATGCGGTCCTCGCGGCGGGCGGTGAGGACGACGCGGTAGCCGGCCTCGGCGAGGCGGCGGGCGGTGGCGGCGCCGATGCCGCCGCTGGCGCCGGTGACTACCGCGATGCGGGACGGGGCCATGGGTTGCTCCTCAGCGGGGTTATATGTGCGGCTTGCTTTGGAGAGTCTAGGCGCCGTGGGGGTCGGGGAATCGGGCGGCTGCGGGCCCGGTGGGGGCTGGTCGCGCCCACGCGGCGGCAGCCGCACATCACATACAGCCCCGCGCACCTTTCGGGGCGCGAACCTCACGTCAGTTTCTGGGGGCCCACATGATTACGGCCATTCCTGCCAGGCACACCGCCGCCCCCGTGAGGTCCCAGCGGTCCGGGCGGTAGCCGTCTGCCACGACGCCCCAGAGGATCGAGCCGGCGACGAAGATGCCGCCGTATGCCGCGAGGATGCGGCCGAAGTGGGCGTCCGGCTGGAAGGTGGCGACGAAGCCGTAGGCGCCGAGGGAGAGGATGCCGCCGGCGACCCAGAGCCAGCCGCGGTGCTCGCGTACGCCCTGCCAGACCAGCCAGGCCCCGCCGATCTCGAAGAGCGCTGCGACGACGAACAGGGCGGCGGAGCGGAGAATGAGCATGTGTGCAGCGTGGCACGCGCGGCGGGTGTCACCTGATGGGGGGCGCCTGCGGCGGGGCCTTGGTGGCATACATCCGTATGAATGCCGGAAACGGACGTACGGACGGGACGGGTGGTGTCGTGATGCGGCGTTGCGGGCCGGCGGTGGTCGGTGTGGTGGCGGTGGGTGCGTTGGTCGTGGGCGGGGGCGGTACCGCATGGGCCGGGAACGCCGATCTCGAGGTGCACGGGTCCGCCGTGCTGGGCGGGGACCTGGTGGAGGTCCGGGTGACCCCGAGCAACCACGGGCCGGACTCCGTGTCGGGTGCCAGCGTGCGGCTGACGTCGTCGGCGGCGCTGGCGGACACGCAGCAGCTGCCGGGCGGGTGCGCGCGCACCGGTGACCGGGAGGTGGTGTGCGACACCGGACCGCTGGCGGTCGAGGTGCCCGGCGAGCAGCTGGTGGTTCCGGTACGGCTGCGGGAGCAGTCGTCGGAGGTGAGGCTGGCGGTGGACGTGGCGTGGGGCGGGGGCGCGGTGGACCAGGACCGTACGAACGACAGACAGCAGGTGCTGGTGCTGGCGACGGGGGATCCGTACGCGTTCTGACGGCCGCCGGCGGGTGTGCCTAGGTGCCGTTCGTGGTGCCGAAGGTCACCCGGTAGTAGCAGGCGCCCTTGCAGGGCATGGTCGCTCCGTCGTCGAAGGCGTAGGAGTAGGCGTAGGGCTCGGCGCGCTTGAAGACCTGGGTGTGGTCGACCGGCCACTTGGCGGGGAGGCAGTTGTCGCGGCCGGCCCAGGCGCCGCGGCAGCAGTAGGTGTCGCCGCCGAAGGCCGCGCACGGCGGTTTGCAGCCGATCTCCTGGCCGCCGGAGAGGGCCTGCATGGCCTTGGGGCAGTTGACCTCGGTGGTGCAGGTGCCCTTGTAGCAGCCCGCGGAGCTGACCGGGTCGGTGGTCGTGGTGTGGGAGATGTTGATGTACATGGGCAGGTTGGAGCCGTCGACCATGCTCACGTCGTAGAAGTCCATGCCGTCGAAGGCGTCGAAGGTGAACTCGCCGAGGGTGGTGGGCGGGTTGCCGCCGCTGCACACGCTGGTGCAGTCGCCGGAGGCACAGGGGCCGGCGGCCGTTCCGTTGGTGCATCCGGTACGGCCCCAGATGCGGCCGCCCCAGTTGTTCGCGACGGTCACCGAGAGGCTCTGGCCGGGGGCGAGTCTGCGGCCGGCGGGGTAGACGGAGGTGTTGGTGACGACCGCCCACACCGTCTTCTGGGTCTTGTTGACGACGGTGATCAGGCGTTTGCCGGCCGGGGCGGTGGTGGTGGCGGGTTGCCCGGCCCGGGCGGTGGCCGCCGGCTTGCCCGGGGTCTTCGCCGCGGCCGATGCGGACGCCGAGGCCGATTTCGACGGCTTGGCGTGGGCCGAGGCGGAGGCGGAGGCGCTGCGGTCCGGCGACGGGGACGGTGACGTGGCGAGCGCGGTGTCCGACGGGTTCGAGGGGAGGGCCGCGGCCGTCTGCCGGTCCGTGTTCGCGGTGTGGGTGCCGGCCGGTGTCCACATGCCGTAGGTGATGAGTACGGTGGCGGTCGTCGCGAGGGCGGCCGCGCCGGCGTACCACCAGCGGCGTCGCGGTGGTCTCGTGCCGTGTCTCCTGCGTCCTCGTGCCATCCTTGTGCCTTCCTCGGGCTGTGCCAGATGTGTGCCTGCCTTTCGGTGACCTGGTCGGCGGGGGCCGTACAACACAAATTGCGAAGCCGACTCGCCGGTTTTTCTGTTGTCCCCGCGTATCGCGCGGGGTCTCCGTTCCGACAGCCGGACTCTGCGCGGAGGAACAGACCCACATGACCGAGAACCATCGGAGCGGACCCGACCCCGGCGTCGTGACGGCCGCTCGCGCGGGTGACAGAGCGGCCCTGGAGTACCTCGTGACCGCGTGTCTGCCGCTGGTCTACAACATCGTCGGCCGGGCCCTGAACGGTCATGCCGATGTCGACGACGTCGTACAGGAGACGCTGTTGCGCATGGTGCGCGGGCTGGAGAAGCTGCGGGATCCGTCCGCGTTCCGGTCGTGGCTCGTCGCCATCACGATCCGGCAGGTACGCAACCGGGAGCAGTCGCGGGCCACGGACCGGGACCGCAGGGCGCATCTGGACGACGCGGAGGCGATCACCGACCCCGCGCTCGACTTCGCCGGGCTGACCATCCTGCGGCTGGGTCTGACCGAGCAGCGCCGGGAGGTCGCGGAGGCGACGCGCTGGCTCGATGCGGACGACCAGGAGCTGCTGTCCCTGTGGTGGCTGGAGGAGACCGGCGATCTGGAGCGCGCGGACCTCGCCGGTGCGCTGGGGCTGTCCGACCGGCATGCCGCGGTGCGGGTGCAGCGGATGAAGAAGCAGATGGAGGTCTCGCGGGGCGTGGTGCGGGGGCTCGCGGCCGACCCGCGCTGTGCGGAGCTGGACGAGATCGCCGAGCCGTGGGACGGGCTGCCGAGTTCCCTGTGGCGCAAGCGGTTCGGGCGTCACATACGTGGCTGCGGGGTGTGCGCGGGCCTGGAGCGGGGGCTGCTGCCGATGGACCGGCTGCTGAGCGGGCTGCCGCTGGTGGCGGTGCCGGCCGGTCTGGACTCGGCGCGGGTGCTGGCCCATGTCACCGCGTCCCATGGCGTCGGGGCGTCCCACGGCGCAGGGGCCGCCGATTCGAGTGGCGGGAGCGGCGGGGGCAGCGGAAACGGCGGGAGTACCGGGGGCCGGGCGGTGCGGCGGCGGCACGGGCAGGCGAGCAGGCGTGCGGGCCGGCGGCTGGGTGGTCGTCTCGTGGGCAAGCAGGCCGTCGTGGGTGGTTCGGCGGCGGTCGCGGTCGTCGCGGCGGTCGCCCTGGTCGCGGCCCGGATGACAGCGGGCCCGTCCGTCCCGGCCGCGGAGACGGCCGCACCGCCGACGCCGGTCGCCGTGGCGTCGCCGAGCCCGAGTCCGACGCACTCCGCCTCCCCGTCGCCGTCCCCCTCCCGCAGCGCGTCCCCGAAGCCGTCGGTCAGGCCGACGCCCTCGAAGCACCCCGCGGCTCCGGTCCAGGTGGCCTCCGGTGCCAAGAAGGGCGTCGGCGTGTGGACGTTCAACGGTGTGAGCCAGGCGCTCGCCGCGAGCGGGGCGAGCTGGTACTACACCTGGAACACCCAGCACCAGGGCGTGACGACCCCGTCCTCGGCCTCCTTCGTGCCGATGATCTGGGGGGCCTCGTCCGTCACCGACGCGTCGCTGGCGCAGGCGCGCGCGGCGGGGCCGTACCTGCTGGGCTTCAACGAGCCCGACATGGCGCAGCAGTCGAACATGACGGTCGACCAGGCGCTGGGGCTGTGGCCCAGGCTGATGGCGACGGGCAAGGTGCTGGGCAGCCCGGCGGTGGCGTACGGCGGGGACACGGCCGGCGGCTGGCTGGACCGGTTCATGTCCGGGGCGAAGGCGAAGGGGTACCGGGTCGACTTCATCACGCTGCACTGGTACGGCGGTGACTTCCGCACCCCGCAGGCCGTGGCGCAGCTGAAGCAGTACCTGGCGGCGGTGTACGCGCGGTACCACAAGCCGATCTGGCTCACCGAGTACGCGCTGATCGACTTCTCGCAGGGGACCCGTTTCCCGTCGGCGCAGCAGCAGGCGGACTTCGTCACCGCGTCCACGAAGATGCTGGACGCGCTGCCGTACGTGCAGCGGTACGCGTGGTTCGGGCTGGGTGCGGATCCGGCGAAGCCGAGCAGCGGGCTGTTCACGAGCGGTACGGCGGCCACGGCGGCGGGGCGGGCCTTCCAGGCGGCGCGCTGAGCGGGGAGCCGAGTGGTGTGCTGAGCGGTGCGCTGAACGAAGGGGGCCGGTGCGGCGGCCGGCCGGCACCGGCCCCCTCGTGCTGGGGGCTCTATGGGCCCTAGGGGCTCACACCCCAGGTGACGCGGTAGCCGCACTCTCCGGAGCAGGTGAAGACGCTGGTCGCGTCGTCGTTGACGTAGGAGTAGGCGTTGGGGTCGGCCGCCTTGAACACCGCGGCGGAGTTCACGGGCCATGAGGAGGGCACGCACTGGGGGCGGGCGGCGTAGGCGCCGGTGCAGCAGGTCTGGTCCGTCTTGAACACCAGGCAGGCGCTCAGGCAGGCGACGACATGGCCGTCCCGGACGCGTTGCAGCTTCTTGGGGCAGGTCGCGATGGTGTTCTTGACGCAGCCGGCCGCGGTGCAGCCGTTGCCGTCGACCTTGTCGGCGGAGGTGCCGCCGTAACTGTTGATCCACATCGGCAGGTTGTAGCCCTCGACCTGGCTGACGTCGTAGAAGTCCATGCCGTTCCAGGCGTTCAGGTTGAACTCGGCGAGGGTGGAGGGGAATTCGCCCCAGGTCGAGCCGCACTGGAAGTGGCCGCAGCCGCCGCTCAGGCAGGTGCCGTCGCCTGCGGCGTCGAAGGAGCAGCCGGTGCGGGCCCAGAGGCGGACGTCCCAGTGGTCGGGGATGGCGAAGCTGAGGCTGGCGCCGGGGCGCAGGACCCAGCCGGTGGCCTCGACCGGGTGTTTGGGGTCGGCGGCGATGGCCGGCCAGATGGTCTGGTCGAGCCGGTTGACGAGGGTGATGGTGCGTTTGCCGGGGGTCTTGCCGGTGCTCGTCGTCGGCTGCTTCGCGGTGCGGGCGGACGAGGCCTTGGCGGAGGGCGAGGTGCCGGCGTGCGGGGATGCCGAGCCCTTGCCCGAGCGGGACGGCGACGGTGACGGTGACGGTTTCGAGGAGGGGCTCGCCAGGGGGTCGGCGCCGGCCGTCGTGCGGGGGGTGGCCGCCGGGTCGGCGGCGGTGGTGTGCCGGTCCGAGGCCGGGCCGGTCTGCATCCGGGCCAGCACCACACCGGTCACCAGGGCGAGGCAGGTGAGGACTACGGCGGCGGTGGCGGCGAGGCCGGAGTACCGGCGAGGTCGGCGGCGACGGCGGTGGTGGTGCATGTCACGGGGCTCCTGTCCGTTTCCACGGGCGTGGGCTTACGTAGGGGAGACCTGGACGGTTGCTGTGGGATAACGGAAACGGGGTCGTCCTGGTGTGTGCTTCGCCTGCGGGCCCGGTGGGGGCTGGTCGCGCCCACGCGGCGGCAGCCGCACATCAAATACAGCCCCGTGCCCCTAAGAGGCGCTTCAGTGGCCGCCTGTATACGACGTCGGCGGGACACCTACCGTCGCCTTGAAGTCGCGTACCAGGTGGGCCTGGTCGGCGTAGCCCAGTTCGGCGGCCAGGGTTGCCCAGTCCACGTCGGCCTCCTTGCCCGCCCGCTCCAGGGCCTCGTGGATGCGGCAGCGGAGGATGGCCCACTTCGGGGTGATGCCGACGTATTCGGCGAAGAGGCGTTGCAGGCCGCGTACGGAGATGCCCTCGGTCTGGGCGAAGTCGGCGACGCGGCGGACGGTGCGGTCGGTCCTGATCCGTTCGGCGAGGGCCATGGCGTGGTCGGCCCGCGGGTCGGGGGCGGGGGCGAGGGCGAGGAGGAAGGCATCGAGGGCGGCCACGCGGTCGGCGTCGTCGCGGGGGCCCACCACCGCGCGGGCCGCGTCGGCCGTGGCCCGCGGGAGCACCTCGTCGGCGCGCAGGGCGCGGCCCGTCCAGTGGGAGACCGGGTGACCGGGGGCGTACGGGCGGAAGCCGCCGGGGCGGAACTTGGCGCCGCACACCCGGCCGCGGCCGGTCAGCTTGCGGGCGTAGAGACCGAGGGCGACTCCGGTGAGCTCGGCGTAGGGCGGAGCGTCGTCCCCGTCGGCCCCGTCCCACTGGAAGGTGAGGTTCACGGACGGGTGCGGGACCACGTGGGAGACGTACGGCTCGGGCAGGTCCCAGTCGATGAACCAGTACGTCTCGATGTGGCGGCGCAGCGGCTCGGCAGGCCGGTGCCGGCGGAACCGCACCCGGGACAGCAGCCCGGCCGGGTCGACGATCCCGCGGGTGTCGCGGACGGGTGCGTCTCCGGGGCCGGGGCCGGGGCCTGGGGCTGGGGTGGGGGCGGGTCCGGGTGCGGCGGCCATGGCCGGATGGTACGTCCGGGGGCCGGTCGGGGTGGGGGAATAGGTGGCGGTGAGGTCTCGTTCTGTGGGTATAGTTGAATCGTAAACAACCTGGAGGGTGAGCGAGCATGCAGTTCGGGATCTTCACGGTCGGCGACGTCACGCCGGACCCCACCACGGGGCGGACGCCGAGCGAGCGGGAGCGCATCAAGGCGATGGTCGCGATCGCGCTGAAGGCCGAGGAAGTCGGTCTGGACGTGTTCGCGACGGGTGAGCACCACAACCCGCCGTTCGTGCCGTCGTCGCCGACCACCATGCTCGGTTACGTCGCCGCGCAGACGGAGAAGCTGATCCTCTCCACCTCCACCACCCTCATCACCACCAACGACCCGGTGAAGATCGCCGAGGACTTCGCGATGCTCCAGCACCTGGCCGACGGCCGGGTGGACCTGATGATGGGCCGCGGAAACACCGGGCCGGTCTACCCCTGGTTCGGGCAGGACATCCGCGAGGGCATCAACCTCGCCATCGAGAACTACGCCCTGCTGCGCCGGCTGTGGCGCGAGGACGTCGTCGACTGGGAGGGCAAGTTCCGCACGCCGCTGCAGGGCTTCACCTCCACCCCGCGGCCGATGGACGACGTGCCGCCGTTCGTCTGGCACGGCTCGATCCGCTCGCCCGAGATAGCCGAGCAGGCCGCCTACTACGGCGACGGCTTCTTCCACAACAACATCTTCTGGCCCGCCGACCACACCAAGCGGATGGTCGACTTCTACCGGAAGCGGTTCGCGCACTACGGGCACGGGACGCCCGAGCAGGCGATCGTCGGCCTCGGCGGCCAGGTGTTCATGCGGAAGAACTCGCAGGACGCGGTGCGTGAGTTCCGGCCCTACTTCGACAACGCGCCGGTCTACGGGCACGGGCCCTCGCTGGAGGACTTCACCGAGCAGACCCCGCTGACGGTGGGCTCGCCGCAGCAGGTGATCGAGAAGACGCTGGGCTTCCGCGAGTACGCGGGCGACTACCAGCGCCAGCTGTTCCTGATGGACCACGCGGGGCTGCCGCTGAAGACGGTCCTGGAGCAGCTCGACATGCTCGGCGAGGAGGTCGTGCCGGTGCTGCGCAAGGAGTTCGCGAAGGGCCGTCCGGCGGACGTTCCGGAGGCGCCGACGCACGCGTCGCTGGTCGCCGCCGCCGCTGCCGCTGGGGAGAAGGCTTCGGACAAGAAGGAGGTCGGGGCATGAAGCTGGTCGTCGTCTCGGCGGGGCTGAGCGTGCCGTCGTCCACGCGGCTGCTGGCGGACCGGCTGGCAGCGGCCGTGGGCCGGCAGGCCGAGGCCCCGGTCGAGGTCGAGGTGGTGGAGCTGCGTGACCTCGCGGTCGAGATCGCGCACAACTTCACGAACGGGTTCCCCGGGCGCAGGCTCGCGGCGGCCTTGGAGGCGGTGACCGGGGCGGACGGCCTGATCGCGGTCACGCCGGTGTTCACGGCCTCCTACAGCGGGCTGTTCAAGTCGTTCTTCGACGTGCTCGACAAGGACGCGCTGGCGGGGAAGCCGGTGCTGATCGCGGCGACCGGGGGGACGGCGCGGCACTCGCTGGTGCTGGAGCATGCGCTGCGGCCGATGTTCGCGTACCTGCGGGCGGTGGTCGTGCCGACGGGCGTCTACGCGGCCTCGGAGGACTGGGGTGCGGAGGGGCTGGAGGGCCGGGTCGAGCGGGCGGCGGGGGAGCTGGCGGGGTTGATGGCAGGGCTGTCGGCGACCAGGCCCGCGGAAGCCGAGTCCTTGCCGGTCGTACCGTTCGCGGAGCAGCTGGCGAGGTTGGCGGCGAGCTGAGGGGGTGGGGGCCGGGGGTGGGGACGCTCACCGGCGCTTGCCGGGTGCCGCCCGCGCCCACCCGTGCCGCCCCAGCGGCACGACTGCCCGCGGCTGGATGAAAGACACGGCTGGGCAGCGCGCCCCAAAGGGGCGCGGGGAACTGCGCGGCCCGCCCCCACCGGCCCGCGCGGGAAGTGAGCCGGTCCCGGGCGGGAAGGGTGCCGGTTCCGGGCGGGAAGGGTGCCGGTTCCGGGTGGGGGGCGGTGGGGGTCCGTGGGGTGTGGTTTTCGGGCCCCCGCCGCCCCCTCGTCACTTCACCGCGTAGCCGAAGCGCACGCCGGCAGCGGGCAGGCCGCCGGCGCCGGGCTGGTACGTCGTCACCGCGGCCACCGTGCCGCCGGTCACGTTCGACCAGGGCAGGGCGTACGCGGCACCGTACGCCGAAGGGCCGTACGGCATGCCGACGTAGAGGTTCGTGCCGGTGGCCGTGATGCTGGAGCCGACGTACTGGCTCGCACCGTATGTGCCGGGCAGCCCGGTGCCGTTGCCCGCGTAGACCCAGGCGTCGGTGTCACCGGGAGCGCCGAGCAGCGAGAAGGTCTGGATCCCGCCCGCGTCCGCCGCGGTGCCGAGGTCCTCGTCCGGGACGCCGACCGCGAGGTGCAGCGTGCTCGCGGTGCTCTCCGCCCGCGGGGCGGTGTTGACGGTCGCGACCGTCTGGCCGAAGCGGTCCCCGGCCTCGCCGGTGCCGTCGACGTCGGCGCTCTCCTGGCTGATGTCGCCGAGCTGACTCCACGCTCCGGAGGCGGTGATGTGCACGGTGACGACACGGCCCGCCTCGGCCCGGTCGGTGCCGCTCACGGTCAGGGACTCACCGGGCACGCCGATCGCGAGGACGGAGTCGGACGCCGACGTGGCACCCGCCGGCCGGTACGCGGTCATGGACAGCGCCCCGCCGAACTCGTCGTTCGCCTCGGGGGAGCCGGTCACGGTGTCGAGGTCCTCGGACAGGGCGATGCGCGGGGTCGGGATGCCCGCCGCGTTCAGGGTGTGGCCGAAGACCGCGACCCCGCCCGCCGCCGCGGCGGTTCCGATCCCCTCGTTCGGGGTGCCGATGGCGATGAAGTTGCCGTCGCCGGCGACCGTGGCGCCGAAGCCGTCGTTCGTCTCGGAGGTTCCGGGGACATCGGCGGTCCTCCCCTGGTAGATCGACACGTCGGTCGAGCCGCGCAGGTAGAACGCCTCGCCCGCCTTGGCGATGCCGTTCAGTCCCTCACCGGGCACGCCGATCAGCAGCCACGGCTCGCCCGCCGCGGTGGTTCCGGCGGCCAGGGCCGCGCCCAGCCGGTCACCCGTCTCGGGGGTGGAGGCGCGCATGGAGTTGGTCGCGGCCCCCTCCTCCAGGTCTGTCGCGGCCTTGCCGGAGCCGATGCCGTCCGGGCCGCCGTACAGGACGTAGACCGCGCCGGCGTCGGTCGCCGTGCCGATGTCCACCGACGGGGCGCCGACGACGAGGTCGGTGCAGCCGTCCTCGTCGTAGTCGACGGTCGCCAGGGTCTGCCCGAACAGGTCGCCGGTCTCGGGGTCGCCCGGTACGTAGCTGAGGGCCCGGCTCAGTTCCTGGGTGCCCTTGCCGCCGCCGTAGACGATGCGCACGACACCGGCCTGGGACACACCGCCGGCCGACGTGTTCGGATCGGCGATGGCGGTGTCCTCCACACCGTCGCAGTTGAAGTCGGCGACGCGGGTCGCGCCGGCCTTCGAGGCGATCCAGCCGCCCAGGTCGTCGACGCGGGTGGCGACCCCGCCGGTGCGGGTCTCGGTGGTGTCCGTGCCGAAGCAACCGCCTTGCCATGACTGGCTGTTGACGGCGACCAGTTCGGCCTTGCCGCTGGTCACCCGCAGTTGCGGACCGCCCGCGTCGCCCGCGCAGATCGCCGTGCCGTTCTGGCCGGTGACGGAGGCGGTGGTGGCGGTCGCGGAGTCCACGGAGAACGTGCCGGTGTGCAGGGCCAGCGGTGCCCACTCGTCCTTCGTACGGCCGTATCCCGCTCCCGTCAGGGTCTCGCCCGCGGTGGCCGCCGTGGTGGCCAGGGACACCGGGGCCACCGAGGTGACCGGGCGGTTGAGACGGGCCAGGACCAGGTCGCGGTCGGTGCGCGGGACGAGCTCGACGACGGTGCGCACCTCGCCGTCGGTCGTGGTCAGATCGGTGCGGCCGATGGTCGCGGTGGTGGTGAGCTGGGGCCTGCCGGCGGGGACCGTGAGTCCGGCGGCCGGGTCGGCGACGAAGCAGCTGGCCGCGGTGAGCAGCCACTCGGCATCGACCAGGACACCGGAGCAGGCCCGTGTCCCGTCACCGATGTCCAGCCGGGCGGTGTAGCTGTACGTGGTCCCGCTCGCGGCGGCGCCGGAGAGGGCGTGTGCCGGAGCGGCGGTCAGTGCGAGGGGCGCGGCGATCAGGGCCGCGGCCAGGGCGGTGACGCGGAGGGATCTGATGTGTCTGTTGACCATGACTTCCTCGGGGCGAGGCCGGTGCGGCCGGTGGGACCGGCGAAACCGGGGCGGGACGGCTGGTGAGGGCGGCGTCGGAAGGGCGTCGTCCGCGGTGCTGAGGGGCCGTCGGTTCGGTGGCTCGCGGACTGCGGGCGGCTGGTCGGCGCGGCACGACCGCTCACCGCGGCGCGGGTGTGCGGACCGGTCGTGCACCGCTGCTCGCGGACACGACGGCGTGGCACCTCCGGGGCGGGCGCGGTGGGCGCCGGACGGCCGGCACGCGTGCGGACGGCGTGGTGCGGCGCTACTTGGAGGTCCTGATCTCCACGAGCATCCATTCGCGGCCCTGGTCGTCCGCGCTCTCGCCCACGGCCGCCCAGCTGTTCTCGGGGACGTCGTAGGTCTTCTCCTCGTCGTCGACGGTCATGTCGACCTGGGTGGAGTAGGCGTTGCCCTGGACGCCGTAGACGGAGGGGATCTCCAGGCTGAGGTAGCCGGAGTCGCCGGTCACCCGGAAGCAGATCTCGGCCTTGCTGCGGGCCCAGACCTGCAACAGGCCGCTCTGGCTGCCGCAGTCCGCGAGGACGATGTGGCCGTCGCCGCGTTTGAGGGTGATGCCCTGCTCGGCGAGGATCTTGTCGGCGCCGGGATAGCCGAAGTCCTCCACCGCGTAACCGGGTGCTTCGTCGGCCAGCGGAGCGACGGCGTCGGCGGCCGGGCGGCCGGAGGCGGCGGCGCCACCGGGGCCCGCCACGGACACGGCCAGCCAGGCGAGGGCGGCCGTCGCCGCGGCGGCCAGTGCGCGGCGCACAAGTCTGCTGTGCTTCGGTGTCGGCCGTGACATGGCCGAGGGACGTGCCTTCATCGGTCTCCCGTCATGGGTTCCGGTCTGCTGCCCGGAAGAGGGTGGAGGCGGGTGCGGAGGCTGTCCCGACGTGGTCGTGGCGGCGTGCGTAAAAGCCGCTGCGCCGGGTGCGCACCGCAGAAAAACGGAATGACCGTGCTCACTTTTCGCGCACCCCCCGTCGGTGGCCGACACCTGCCCTGCGCATTGCTCTGCCCGATTTCTGTGTCGACCCTCCGAGTGGCGAGGTGACAGGGGTGCGGAAATGCGTCGGGCGGTCGCCGGGCAGCCGTAAGGCAGCCTCAATTACCGCATACAAGCACTTGCCCCCGTAAGAAGTCTTGGCCGCGCCATCAAAGCCCACCGGCGGGAACGTGTCCAGCGGAATAAGCCAGGCAAACTCCACGGGTTGCGCATGGGATGTCGGCCGGGACCCCAGTAGCTATGCGGATTCTGTACGGAGGTTGTGGGTCCGGATAACCCCGCCCCGGGTGACGTGTGTGGGTAATTCGCTCGCTATCGCCTCCTTTCCTCCCGCCCGTCTCGCCGGGTCTTTCGTTCGACTTCTCCGCAGGTAGCGGATAAAGCGGACGCGTTTTCCTCGCGTGGGTATTTCCGAGGGGGATCTGTGTGATTCTTCTCCGGCACCACATTTCGGTTTCGCAGGGCACTGCAATCTTCGATCAGGGGGTTCGAAAGATGACCGTGAGACAGTGGAGCCGACGGAGTTTCCTCCGCTCGGTGGTATCCGGAGGCGCCGCCGCGGTGGCGCTGTCCGCCCTCGGCCTCGATGCGTCGAGGGCCATGGCCGACGACACCGACGGCACCTCCACGCTGCCGGACACCGACCGGGCCAGAGCCGTCCAGGCCTGGCGGTCGGGCGGCTCCGCCACCCGGGCCGCGGCGGCACTGGCGCTCGTGGGTACGGACGCGGACGTCCGGACGTTCCTGGGCACGACGCTGGCGCAGACCACGGCCGAGGACAACCGGGTCGGGATCCTGAAGATGATCGCCTCCGCCGGGAAGGGGGTCCGCGCAGCGGCCGGCACGGCGCTGTCCGGCGCGGACGCCGACGTGGCGGACTTCCTGGCGTCCGGCTATCAGGCGCCCCTCGCGGAGGACATGCGCGTCGCCGTACTGACGATCATGAACAACGGGGACAAGGCGGTGAAGACCGCGGCCCAGAAGGCGCTGGACGCCGGCACGGACGACGCTCTGGCGACCTTCCTGACGGACGGTCAGTACACGGCCCGTCAGGAGGACGAGCGCTTCGCGGTCTTCCAGATCCTCGCCGTCGCCGGCCCGGAGGTGCAGAAGACGGCGCAGCGGGCGCTGAACGGCACCGCGCAGGACATCCACCAGTGGCTGGAGACGGGGCAGCACATCTCCCGCGCCCGCGACCAGGAGTCGCTCTCGGTCGCCCAGCTGGTGCTCGTGGTGCAGGCGGCGGGCAAGCAGGCCAAGATCCAGACGGACGCGGCCCTGGAGGCCTCCGACCGGGCGCAGGCCGCCGCGCAGGTTGCCAAGGCCGCCGCCCAGAAGGCCGCCGCCGAGGCCCAGGCCACCAAGGACGACGCCGCGAAGTCGGCGGCGGCGGCCGGCCGGGCGGCCGACGCGGCGGACGGAGCCGCCGACGCGGCCCGCACCGCGATCAACGCGTCCAACACCGCGGTGTCCGCCTCCCGGATCGCCTCCCAGGCCGCGCAGGCCGCCGCGGCCGCGGCCGCCGTCGCCGGCCAGGCCGCCACCCACGCCTACTCCGCCGCCATCTCCGCCTCCAAGGACGCCGGTCAGGCCGCGGCGGCCAAGTCGGCGGCGGTCACCGCCCGCAACGCGGCGGCCGGTGCCCGTACCGCCGCCGCCGCGGCCAGCGCCGCCGCCGACGCGAGCGACGACTCGACC
>NZ_JBSHBL010000075.1:0-50698 GCF_053611985.1 Streptomyces sp. NPDC054770 | reverse complement strand
GTCTGCGCCGCGGGCCCTTCGCCTTGGACCGACGGGACCGCGGCGCGGGCGATACGGCTTTCGGGCGATGGGACCTCAGGCCTTCGCCACGATCAGGTGGATGCCCCAGGCCACGGCGGCTGCGCAGCCGGCGAAGCAGAGGTAGGCGGCGGTCGCGGCCAGGGTCGCGGAGTTGCCCTGGGCGGTGGCGCGTTCGCGGGCGGAGAGGCCCTTGATGCCGAGGGTGAAGAGGGCCACCAGGCCCACCGTGGCCACGAGGCTGACGCCGAAGACGGAGCCGATGGCTGCCCAGTCGATGTTCATGTCGGTTCTTCCTCGGGGGTCAGACGGTGGCGGCCGGGTCGGTCGCGGGAGCAGCCGGGGCGGGGACGGGGGAAGGAGAGGGGATCGTGGCGGTCAGGTCCTCCGTGACCGTGCCCGCGGGCGGCGGGGTCACGGCGGCGATCGCCGCGGTCACCACGCCGGCCGGCTCCGAGGCGCCGGTGTCGTTGACGTTGGCGCTGTCCACGACCTCGCGCCGGGAGAGCTTCCAGATCGTGGCGCTGGCGGCCACCAGGAAGACGGCGACGACCGCCGTGCCCCAGTCGCCGAGGTCCGTCACCGACTCGGCGAGCGCGCCGACCAGTGCGGCGGCCGGGAGCGTGAGCACCCAGGCGACCATCATGCGGGTCGCGGTGGACCAGCGGACCGTGCCGCCCTTGCGGCCGAGCCCCGCGCCCATCACCGAACCGGAGACGACGTGCGTGGTGGAGAGGGAGAAGCCGAGGTGGGAGGAGGCCAGGATGGCGGTGGCCGCGCTGGTCTGGGCGGCGAAGCCCTGCTGCGGCTGGAGGTCGGTCAGGCCCTTGCCCATGGTGCGGATGATCCGCCAGCCGCCGATGTAGGTGCCGAGCGCGATGGCGAGGCCGGCGGAGAGGATGACCCAGGTGGGAGGGTTCGAGCCGGGAGCGATGGAACCGCCCGCGATCAGCGCGAGGGTGATGATGCCCATCGTCTTCTGGGCGTCGTTGGTGCCGTGCGCGAGCGAGACCAGGCCGGCCGAGGCTATCTGGCCGGCCCGGAAGCCCTTGCGGGTGGCGTTGTCGTCGGCGTTCTTGCCGATCGCGTAGGACAGGCGGGTGGAGAGCAGCGCCGCGAGGCCCGCGACCACGGGGGCGGCGACCGCCGGGAGCAGGACCTTGGTGACGAGCACGTCGCCGTGGACCGCGCCGAAGCCGGCGGAGGCGACGGTGGCGCCGATCAGACCACCCATGAGGGCGTGCGAGGAACTGGAGGGCAGGCCCACCAGCCAGGTCACGAGGTTCCAGAGGATGGCGCCGACGAGCGCGGCGAAGATGACCTCGGGACGAATGCCGTTCTCGTCGACGAGACCCTTGGAGATCGTGTTGGCGACCTCCACCGAGAGGAAGGCGCCCACCAGGTTGAGCGCGGCGGACATGGCCACCGCGATCTTGGGCTTGAGCGCGCCGGTCGAGATGGTCGTGGCCATCGCGTTGGCGGTGTCGTGGAAACCGTTCGTGAAATCAAACGCGAGTGCGGTGACTACCACAATCGCCAAGATCAGCGAGAAGTTTTCCATTTACCCAGGCAATCTTTCGAGGTCGTTGGCTGTTGGACCGTAGGCAACCTGGATGAACGGAAGGTGAACTGGGGTGGGCTTAGGGGTGTCTGCGGTTACGGGTAGCGGAGGCCGCCGTTCCGATGCGGGTTCGGCGGCCCGGTCGCGGCGCGGCTAGCGGCCCT
The DNA here is from genome assembly GCF_053611985.1 of Streptomyces sp. NPDC054770. Lineage (NCBI taxonomy): Bacteria > Bacillati > Actinomycetota > Actinomycetes > Kitasatosporales > Streptomycetaceae > Streptomyces > Streptomyces sp. NPDC054770. The sequence goes on along the minus strand of NZ_JBSHBL010000075.1, from coordinate 48,955 downwards.
TGGCGAACGACTTCAGCCCGCTCGCCGACCCGTTGAAGAGATTCTGGTCACCCGGCAGGCTGCCGCTGTTGTCGTACTGCCAGAAGGTCCAGGACGACCATCCGGCGGGCAGTGCTCCCGCGTCCGCCGAGCCGTGTCGGGCGATCCACAGGGCGTGGTCGGCGGCGAACGCCCCGCTGCCGCCGGTGCACTGGTTCCACCAGTTGGTGGTCGTGTAGATCACCGGCCGCCGGCCGGTCTCCCGCTGCATCTCGTCGCTGAAGGACCTGATCCAGCCGGTCATCGCAGCCTTGCTCAGCCCGTAGCACCGGTGCTTCTTGTCGTACGGGTTGTATTCGATGTCGAGCGCGGGCGGCAGCGTCCAGCCGTCCGCCGTCCAGGCGCCGCCGTGGCTCACGAAATACGCGGCCTGCCGGGTGCCCGACGACTTGTCCGGCAGGGCGAAGTGGTACGCGCCCCGCATGATGCCGGCCTGGCGCGAGCCGTCGTACTGCTGGTCGAAGTACGGGTTGTGGTAGGTGGTCGACTCGGTCGCCTTGATGTAGACGAACCTGGCGCCCTTCGCCCTCGCGCTCGGCCAGTCGACGTTCTTCTGGTGCGAGGAGACGTCGTGCCCCTTCGGCAGGCTCGCCGCGGACGCCGGTGCCCCGGCGAACGCGGCCCCGGCCCCCGCGAGGGCGAGCGCCGCCACGGACGCCGCCAGGACGTGGACGCGGTGCCGGGTGCGGCGGCGGACGCGGTGGCGGAACGGCGGAATACGGTCACGGGCCATGTTTCCCCCCGGAATGGCGACGTGTACGAAAAATCGTCCAGAGATTATTGGAAGATCGGCGTATCCTCGGCGATCTTCGGCCAAGCCGGGAAATGGGACTCTTTGCGGTGGTTTGCGCTCTACTGGATTCGGGACGCCCGCCCTAAAGTGCCCTGCCGCACCGGCCGGTTGGGGCGTCGCCTGACAGGATCGGGCCATGGCCGAGCAGCAGCGGGACGCGCGTGACGGACGGGACGGACGGACCGGCGCACAGGATGTGCCGGACCCGCGAAGGCGGGATGTACGCGCGGAGGAGGCGAGCGCCTGGCTCGAACTCGTCGCCACCGCCCGCCGCACGGTGTCCGACGGACTGGTCGTCGGCACCTCGGGCAACGTCTCGGTCCGCGTCGGCGACACCGTGCTGGTCACGCCGTCGGGAGTGCCGTACGACAGGCTCACCCCGGACGACGTGACGGGCGTGGACCTCGCCGGCCGCCAGGTCCTCGGCACCCTGGTGCCGACCAGCGAACTGCCGATGCATCTCGCTATCTACCGCGGCACCGGCGCCGGGGCCGTCGTCCACACCCACGCCGTCCACGCGACGGCCGTCTCGACGCTCGTCCCCGAGCTGCCGGCGATCCACTACATGTCCGCCGCTCTCGGCGGCGCGGTCCGGGTTGCCCCGTATGCGACGTACGGCACCGACGAGTTGGCCGAGAACATGCTGCGCGCCCTGACCGACCGCTCCGGCTGCCTCCTCCAGAACCACGGCACGATCACCTACGGCACCACCCTGACCCAGGCCTACGACCGCACCGCCCAGCTGGAATGGATGTGCCGGCTGTGGCTGACGGCGTCCTCGGTGCCCGGCCTGGCCCCGAGCCTGCTGACCGCGGAACAGGTGGCGGAGGTGGGCGAGCGACTGCGGGGGTACGGCCAGCGACGGGGCTGAACCCGCCCGGATCCCCAAAGCCCCGCCGCTCCACTGGCCGCCGTCGGGGTCCGCCCCGACACTGGACAGGTGCACCCAGTCAAAGTCACGGCCGCTGCCGTCGGTGCCGTACTCGCCGCCGGTGCGGCCGGCGTGGCCGCGGGGCGGTTCGCCAGTGACGCCGCGCTGAAGGCACCGCCCGGGCGGCCCCTGCCCACCGAGCCCCGGCTCACCGTGCACGGCACCGCGGCCGGCCGCATCACCCTCACCCGCGACCTCGCCTCGCTGCGCCCCGGCACCTACGGCCTGGCCGGCGACGGCTCGCACGCGGTCGTCGGCGCCGTCCTGGAGTCCGCCGCGAACACCCCCGACACCGTCGTACGGCGGCTGGAGCGCGTGACCCACGGCACCTTCGAGACCGGCGACAGGGCCTGGCTCACCGCCAACGTCCACATCGGCAACCCGGGCACCGCCCTCGGCCTGGAGCACGCCGACATCGACCTGCCCGGCGAACTCGGCCCGCTGCCCGCCTGGTTCGTGCCCGGCCACCGGGACACCTGGGTGATCGCCGTGCACGGCCTGGGCACCACCCGCGAGCACCCCATGAACGTCATGGCGTTCCTGCACGCCCGGCGCCTGCCGGTGCTCGCCCTCGCCTACCGCGGCGACCTCGGCGCCCCCCGCCCCCCGGACGGCCTGAACCACCTCGGCGAGAGCGAGTGGCGAGACCTGGACGCGGCGATCCGCTACGCCGTCCGCTACGGCGCCCGCCGTGTCGTCCTGTACGGCTGGTCCACCGGCGCCACCATGGCGCTGCGCGCCGCCTCCCACTCGGCACTGCGCGAGCGGATCTCCGGCCTCGTCCTGGACTCCCCGGTGCTCAGCTGGGAGGCCACCCTGCGCGCCCTCGCCCAGGCCCGGCACATCCCCGAGCACCTGCTGCCGCTCGCGGTGCGTGCCGCCCAGGGCCGCGTCGGCCTGCACGCCGACCATGCCGCCGACCCCGTCGACCCGGACCACCTCACCGTGCCCACCCTGATCGTGCACGGCCCGGACGACACGGTGGCGCCCTGGGTGTACTCCCGCCGGCTCGCCGAGCGGCGCCCCGACCTGGTGGCGCTGCACACCGTCCCGGACGCCCCGCACGGCGCGATGTGGAACGCCGACCCGGAGGAGTACGAGGAACGACTGCGCCGGTTTCTCACGCCCCTGATGTGATGCGCGCCGGCGTGTCCCCAGCGTGTCCCCGGCGCGTGCGCCCCCCCGGATGTGATTCATCCCGCACGCGCCGGCCCTTCCCTCGCGCGTCCCGGGCACCTCCCCGCCCCAAACCGGAGACCCCGGTTCCAGCCGGTTCCGGAGGTTCCGTTTAAGGCCGTACCACTGGCCTGAACATGTCTCTTCGCCTCCCCCCGCACCCCGTGCGTTGGCCACCCCCGTCGCCCGCCGTGACATTCCGTTTGGGTTTTCGGACCGTCAACCGGAAGACTGCACCCGTGACGTCCCGTATCCCGCGCGACTCAAGGCTTCGACTCGTCCGAACGCGACCCCTGGCCGCCGCCCCCCGAGCGATGAACCAGCGGCCCGCGCGCCGCCCCGCACCCCGCCCGCCCGAGGGCACCCCGGCCCCCGCCGAGCTGGCCAGAATGGCACGCTCCGGCCTGGCCGGCGCGGCCCGCGTCGCCCACTGGGCCGACACCGCCCTCGGGCCCGGCAGCGACGGCGCGACCGCCGACGGCAAGGCCACCCTCTCCGACGCGTCCGCCGAACGCGCGTCCGACGACCTGGGACTGACCGCCGCTCAGGTCCGCGCCGACTGGGACACCGCCCGCCTCGCCGGCCTGGTCGAGGTACACGGCGACAGCGCACGCCCCGGCTGGCGCCTGCGCGCCTGGGACCGCGACGACAGCGCCGTGCTGCGCGGCTGGGTCGCCCTCTTCGACGCCTGGTCGCTCGCCCATCCGGAGCCCGCGGAGTTCGAGCCCGCCGCCGTCGCCGAGGTCGTCTCGGCCATGCCCCAGGTGCTCTCCTTCCTCCAGCTGTCCGCCGGCCCCGTCCCGGTCGAGCAGCTCCTGGACCTGCTGGCGCAGCGGGTCACCGAACTGCGCACCGAGCGCTGCGAGGTCCCCTACGACACGGAGAACGGGACCGGGACCGCCAGGCCGCTCGCCGCCGTGCGCTCCGCCGACGCCGACCCGGCGGACCACGCCCCGGCCGATGACCCGGCCCCCGGCGACGAGGCCGAGCTCGCCCCCCTCCTCGACTGGTCCCTGCACGCCCTCGCCTCCGTCGGCGCGCTGACCTGCGGCGACGGCCAGGCCACCCTCACCCCGCTGGGCAGCTGGGCGGTCTGGGTCAAGCTGGAGCAGATCTGCGTCGCCGCGCAGAGCCCTGCCGGCAACATCGAGGTCGCCGCCGAGGAGATGCTGCGCGGCTGCGCCCAGCTCCGCCCCAACGCGGCCCGCGCCGAGTACCGCGCCTGGCTCGCCGCCCGCCCCGTCGGCGGCGCCGTCACCGAACTCGTCGACGCCGCCCGCGGCGAGGACGCCCTGCTGCGCGGCCTTGCCTTCGAGGCGCTGCGCGTCGTCGGCGCCCCCGCCGAACCGGACGTCCGCGCGGTCGCCGACGAGCCGACCCTGCGGCCGTACGCCCTGCTGTGGCTGGCCGAGCACGACGGGGTCGACCCCGAGGACGCCCACGAGGTGCTCACCCGGGAAGAGGCGACCTGGCTCTGGGTGGACACGGCCGCCGCGGTCGCCGACCACGGCGAGGCGCCGCTGCTCGTCCGCCACCTGGAGTCGGCGCTCCAGCCCACCGTCCCCGCGCTGCTCGACGAGGTGCGCGCGGTCGGACACCCGCGCACCGTGCAGGTCCTGGTCGCGCTCGCGGCCGCCCACCCCGACCCGGCGCTGGCCAAAGCCGTCCGCCGCGCCGCCTTCCAGGTGCACACCGGAGGCTAGCGGCAGGGCCGTACCGGGGGCCGACCGGGAGGATCGGACCGGAGGGACGGATCAGGAGGGTCAGACGGCTATCTCCGGGGCGTACGTGCCGAAGCTCCAGATGTTGCCCTCGACGTCCCGGGCCATGTAGTCCCGCGAACCGTAGTCCTGGTCCGTCGGGGGCATCAGGATCTCGGCGCCGTGGTCCACGGCGCGCTGGTGGTGCGCGTCGACATCGTCCACGACGAGGTACACCCCGGTCGGGCCCGCGCCCTCCATCGCCGCGTCGAACCGGCCGCCGCGGCCCTTGGAGCCCAGCATGATCGCGCCGTTGCCCTGCACCAGCTCGGCGTGGAGCACCATGCCGTCCTCGCCCTCGTACACCGACAGTTCGGTGAAGCCGAAGGCCTCCGTCAGCTGCTTGATCGCCGCCTTCGCGTCCGCGTACAGCAGCGACGGATAGATGCTCGGCCGCCCGCCACTCGTGCCCGCCATCCCGATCACTCCCTCGTGTACCGGTCCCCCCGAAAGCCGTCGTTCCGGCCTGGTCCCCAGTCTGGCACCCGGCACTGACAACGTCCCCGGCCCGCATCGTCGTTGCAGGTCAGCGGCTCACCGGAAGGTGTTGCAGCGCGCCATGTCCCCGCTCCGGTACCCCTGGTAGAACCACTGCTGCCGCTGCTGCGCCGACCCGTGCGTCCACGTCTCCGGCGTCACCCGCCCCTGGAACCGCTCCTGGATCCGGTCGTCGCCCACGGCCGCCGCCGCGTCCAGTCCGTCCTGGATGTCCGCGGCCGTCAGGCTGGTGATCAGCGGCCGGCCGGTCGACTCGTCCTTCGTGGTCGTGGCGTGGTGCGCCCACACCCCGGCGTAGCAGTCGGCCTGCAGCTCCACCCGCACCGAATTGCTGTTCACGCCGCTCAGGTTGTCCTGCGACCTGCTCAACGTGCCCATCAGGTCCTGCACATGGTGCCCGTACTCGTGCGCCACCACGTACGCCTGGGCGAACGGCCCGCCGCTCGCCCCGAACTTGGACCGCAGCTCGTCGAAGAAGCCGAGGTCCAGATAGACCTTCCGGTCGCCCGGGCAGTAGAAGGGCCCCACCGCCGAGGTCGCCGTCCCGCACGCGGTGCCGACCCGCCCGCCGAAGAAGACCGTGGGGGCGGCCGTGTAGGTGCCGTGGCGCTGCCGGAACTCCTGCGTCCAGAAGTCCTGCACGCTGTTGACCACTGCCACGATCCGGCAGTCCTCCTTGGTGTTCGCGTCCTGTCCGGTACGGCAGTGCTGCTGTACCTGCGCCAGTGAGGAGGACGCCGGTGCGGGCGAGCTGTCCCCGGAGGACAGCCCCAGCTGGTCCGGCCCGACCCCGAGGAACAGGCCGAGAAGCAGCGCGATCAGGCCGACCAGGCCGCCGCCCACGGTCGCCTTCCCGCCCGGGATCCGGCTGCCCCGCACATCCTGCACCTCGGAGGTGTCCAGGTTCGCGTCGTCGTCGAACTGCATGGGGCACCGCCTTCCGCTCGCACCGGCCCCTGCACCCACCTTGCGGCATGCGCGCCGCCACTTCGCGCCGATGCCCGGACGGACGCCCGAACGGGCGACGTCCCGCCCCGCCCCCGCGTCCCGACCGCCCGCCCGTCGCGGGCGTGACTACGCTCTGCGCCTGACGCATGGCACAGGGGCGCCCGGCCGGGCGCCCAAGGGGTGGGAAGGGGTGGCCGTTCTGCACCAGGGGAGGACCGCGCCCCCCGACGCCGAGGCCCGCCCCGAGCAGTCCCCGGCGGCCCGCGCGGATCAGTCTCCGCCCGCCCACCCCGAGCACGCTCCGCCCGCCGACCCGGCGCACTCTCCGCCCGCCGTCCCGCAGCAGGCTCCGACGGCCCGCGCGCAGCGGCCTTCGCGCACCCGTCCGGAGCACGCCTCCAGGGCCGTCCCGGAGCAGTCCCCGACGGCCCGCCCACGGCATTCTCCGACCGCCCGCCCGGGAACACCCCCCGCCCGCCCGGGAAGACCCCCCGCCCGCAGATCCCTCAAGGGTCCGCTCGCCCTCGTCCTCCTCCTCGCGGCCGGCCTCCTCGCCGTCGCCCACCAGATCCGCCCCGCCCCCTACGGCGACCACCTCACCCCCGGCCCGCCCGCGCACACCGCACGCGCGCGTGGCGGCGCCGTCGAGGCGTACGACGGGCGGGCCCTGCGCTGGCGGTACGCGCGCGTGGGCCGGCGTCCGCTCAGCGTGCTGCCCACGCGCGGGGAAGCGATCACCGTCTGGGACGACGGGCTCGTCACCGACACCGACGGCCGCTCCGTGCGCTGGCACCGCGCCCTGCCCGCGGCGGCCGACTGGCTGCGCGCCCGGGGCGGCGCCGGCGTGCTGCGCCCCCTGGGCCGCGGCATCCTCGCGGTCGTCACCCCGGCCCGCATCGCCGCGTACCGCACCGCCGACGGCGACCTGCGCTGGGTGCTGCCCGCCCGCGCGGGCTGCGCGTTCCGCCCCGAACGTGCCGTACGTCACGGCCGCGCCCTGCTCCTCGCCCAGCCCTGCGCGCACGGCGCCTGGACCGCGCAGCTCGTCGCCGTGGACGACCTGGGCGGAATCGCTCCGCACCGCACACCGCTGGGCAACGAGAGGCCCGGCGCGGGCCGTCCCGAACACCCGCGCACCGAAAAAGCGCTTGCGCCGCCCCGTTAGACTTGGCCCATGGCCATTCTCCTCGCGCATTAGACGGCGGGAACGTCCTCAGCCGCCCACCCGTCACTATCCGTACGCTCTGGAGTCTGTCCGTGATCTCCGCCTCCGGTATCGAGCTGCGCGCCGGTGCGCGCATCCTCATCGAGAACGCCACCTTCCGCGTCGCCAAGGGCGACCGCATCGGCCTGGTCGGCCGCAACGGCGCAGGCAAGACCACCCTCACCAAGGTCCTGGCCGGTGACGGCATCCCCGCCGCGGGCACCGTCACCCGCTCCGGCGAGGTCGGCTACCTCCCGCAGGACCCCCGCACCGGCGACCTCGACGTCCTCGCCCGCGACCGTGTCCTCTCCGCCCGCGGCCTGGACGTACTGATCCGCAAGATGCGCGAGAACGAACAGCGCATCGCCAACGGCCAGGGCGCCACCCGCGAGAAGGCGCTCAGGCAGTACGAGCGCCAGGAGACCGAGTTCCTCACCAAGGGCGGTTACGCCGCCGAGGCCGAGGCCGCCACCATCGCCGCCGCGCTCAACCTGCCCGACCGGGTGCTCGGCCAGCCCCTGCACACGCTCTCCGGCGGTCAGCGCCGCCGTATCGAGCTGGCCCGCATCCTGTTCTCCGACGCGGACACGCTCCTGCTCGACGAGCCGACCAACCACCTCGACGCCGACTCGATCGTCTGGCTGCGCGACTACCTGAAGACCTACCGCGGCGGCTTCATCGTGATCTCCCACGACGTCGACCTGGTCGAGACGGTCGTCAACAAGGTCTTCTACCTGGACGCCAACCGCTCCCAGATCGACGTCTACAACATGGGCTGGAAGCTCTACCAGCAGCAGCGCGAGGCCGACGAGAAGCGCCGCAAGCGCGAGCGTGCCAACGCCGAGAAGAAGGCCGCCGCACTGCACTCGCAGGCCGACAAGATGCGCGCCAAGGCCACCAAGACGGTCGCCGCGCAGAACATGGCCCGGCGCGCCGACAAGCTGCTGTCCGGCCTGGACGCCGTCCGCGTCTCCGACAAGGTCGCCAAGCTGCGCTTCCCGGAACCCTCGCCCTGCGGCAAGACCCCGCTGACCGCAGAGGGCCTGTCGAAGTCGTACGGCTCGCTGGAGATCTTCACCGACGTCGACCTGGCCATCGACAAGGGTTCCAGGGTCGTCATCCTGGGTCTCAACGGCGCCGGCAAGACCACCCTGCTGCGGCTGCTCGGCGGCGTCGAGCAGCCCGACACCGGCGAGGTCATCGAGGGGCACGGTCTCAAGCTCGGCTACTACGCCCAGGAGCACGAGACCCTGGACCCGGAGCGCACGGTCCTGGAGAACATGCGCTCGGCGGCCCCCGACCTGGACCTCGTCGAGGTCCGCAAGACGCTCGGCTCGTTCCTGTTCTCCGGCGACGACGTCGACAAGCCGGCCGGTGTCCTCTCCGGCGGCGAGAAGACCCGTCTCGCCCTCGCCACCCTGGTGGTCTCCTCCGCGAACGTCCTGCTCCTGGACGAGCCGACCAACAACCTCGACCCCGCAAGCCGCGAGGAGATCCTCGGCGCCCTGCGCACCTACAAGGGCGCGGTCGTCCTCGTCACCCACGACGAGGGTGCCGTGGAGGCGCTCCAGCCCGAGCGGATCATCCTGCTGCCCGACGGTGTCGAGGACCTGTGGGGCGCCGACTACGCGGACCTCGTCGCCCTCGCCTGAGATCCGATCGCGTCGCCCTCGCTTGATCGAATGCCTGATCCACTGGCTATGGATCATTCGGCTTATCGGTGATCCATCATCTGTGTGAGATCTCCTCGTACCGAGGTGTGTCCTACATCGATTTTGCGGCCGATCCCTTTGTCGACAAGGGATCGGCCGCTTTCTGCTTCTGACCTGGCATTTCGCGGAAGAACCCGTTCGGCCGCACCGACGGCTCTCGACGGAATCACAGATTCCGTATGTGGGGATGCGCTCCTGTCGTCACAACGATGTCTCACGGACCTTGCCGAATGGGTGGCCATCACGCCCCGGAGGGGTGATCATGAGGGGACCAGAGCGCACTTCCCATGAGGAGGCACGGGTGGCCGAGACTCTGAAGAAGGGCAGCCGGGTTACCGGCGCCGCGCGCGACAAGCTCGCGGCAGACCTGAAGAAGAAGTACGACTCCGGTGCGAGCATTCGGGCACTGGCCGAGGAAACCGGCCGCTCGTATGGCTTCGTCCACCGGATGCTCAGCGAATCGGGTGTCACGCTGCGTGGGCGTGGCGGGGCGACGCGGGGCAAGAAAGCCGCGTCCTGACCCCGGGCGGCCCATCGGCTTCGATGGTGGCCACCCGGTCGGTCGGCTGATCGGCCGGGTGGTTACTGTGCAGTCACTTAGCATGCCGTAAAGGCAATGCGTGATGACCGCACACACCGGAGGCGCCCCATGGCTTCGCCCGACCAGGACCTCGCTCCTGTTCTCGATAAGGACGGCGTACGGCTCACCGTCGACGACGCGCTCGCCACGGTGACGCTGACCAACCCGGCCAAGCGCAACGCCCAGAGCCCCGCACTGTGGCGGGCGTTGGCAGAAGCCGGGCGGTCGCTGCCGGGGTCGGTCCGGGTCGTCGTGCTGCGCGGTGAGGGCCAGTCCTTCTCCGCGGGCCTCGACCGGCAGATGTTCACGCCGGAAGGGATCCCGGGCGAGCCGACCTTCATCGATCTCGCGCGCCGTGACGACGCCGGGCTCGATGCGAGCATCGCCGAATTCCAGGAGGCGTTCACCTGGTGGCGGCAGAGCGACATCGTGTCGATCGCCGCCGTGCAGGGACACGCCATCGGGGCCGGCTTCCAGCTGGCCCTCGCCTGTGACCTGCGCGTCGTCGCGGACGACGTGCAGTTCGCCATGCGCGAGACGAGCCTCGGGCTGGTGCCCGACCTGACCGGCACCCACCCGCTCCTCTCGCTGGTCGGCTACGCCCGCGCGCTGGAGATCTGCGCGACCGGACGGTACGTACTGGCCGAGGAGGCGGTGGCCTCCGGGCTGGCGAGCGTCGCCGTGCCGGTGGGCGAACTCGACGCGGCGGTACGGGACCTGGCCGGGGCGTTGCTGGCTGCGCCGCGGGATGCCGTGGTGGAGACGAAGGCGCTGCTGCAGGGCGCGAGCGGTCGTACGTATGACGAGCAGCGGGCTGCGGAGCGGCAGGCTCAGGCTCGGAGGCTGCGGGACCTTGCGGGGCTCGGCGAGTAACGGTTCGAGTGCGGGCCGGTGGGGGCTGGCCGCGCCCGCGCGGCGGTAGCCGCATATCGAATACAGCCCCGCGCCCCTTTCGGGGCGCTTCAATCGATGCTCGTCACCAGCACAGCCACCGTCGGCCGATCCTCCAGCGCCGCGCCGACCGCCGTACGGACCCGGCGGGCCACCTCCACGGCCCGCGGGCCGTCGGTCAGTGCCACCTCCACCCGCACGTGCCGGCGCGGCAGCGCGGCGCTGAAGTGCACCTCCCGGCTCAGCGCCCCCGTCACCCGCACCACCCCCGGCACCGCCAGCGCCGCCGCCGTCACCCGGGTTCCCTCGGGATCCGTGCCTTCCCGGACCGACGGCGGCCGAGGCGCGCGTACGGCCTCCGCCGCTGCCGGTTGCTCCTCCAGCAGGTCGGTCACCCGCAGGTCCACCTCGGTGACCGCCAGCCCGAGCCGTGTCGTGGCCGCCGCCAGCGCCCGGCGCAGCCTGGACGCCGTCGCCGGCAGCGGCTCGGCGGCCGTCGCCGCGAAGTCCGCCGACAGCCGCAGCGGCCCCGGCGGTACCGCACCGGGCGGTGCCGGTACGGCCGCCTCGGTCACGTCCGCCGGATCCGCAAGGGCGATCCGCACCGCGCCCAGCCGCACCTCCGCCACCTCGGCCGCCGCCCGCCGCAGCACCGCGTCCGCCGCCGCCTCCGCGAGCCACGCCCCGTCCTGCGGGCCGCCCAGCGGAAGCAGCCTGCCGAAGCCCAGGGTGTGCCGCACCATGTCTGTCCGTCGGTCCGCCGTCATTGCTCCAGCCTGCCGCATCTCCGGGGCACGACAGGACATCCGCACGTACCGTGGTCGCAGGACGACGACGGGAAGGGACGCACGTGACCGAGATGGCGGCGGAGCCCGAGAAGGACCCGACGGTACAGACCCGGAAGACCGTCAGGCGCGGCGGCGGCGACCCGGCGACCCGGGGGCGGACGACGATCGCCGACGGAGTCGTGGAGAAGATCGCCGGACTGGCGGCCCGGGACGTGGTCGGTGTGCACGCGATGGGCAGCGGCCTCGCCCGCACCTTCGGCGTCGTCCGGGACCGGGTGCCCGGCGGCTCCAAGTCCGTGAGCCGGGGCGTGAAGGCCGAGGTCGGCGAGGTGCAGACCGCGCTCGACCTGGAGATCGTCGTGGACTACGGCGTGTCGATCGCCGACGTGGCCCGCGCGGTCCGGGAGAACGTGATCGCGGCCGTGGAGCGCATGACCGGACTCGAAGTGGTCGAGGTCAACATCGCGGTGAGTGATGTGAAGCTTCCGGAGGAAGAGGAAGAGGAACCGGAGTCCCGGCTCCAGTGACCGCTGACCGGGACCGCTGAGGGGAGCGCACGATGAGCATGGCCGTCGTCGGCATGATCGCCGGCATGGCACTGGGCTTCGCCGGGTATTTCGGCGGGTTCGGCGCCTTTCTGCTGGTGGCGGCGCTCGGCGCCGTCGGCTTCGTCGTCGGCCGGTTCGCGGAGGGGGACCTGGAACTCGGCGACTTCTTCCGCGCCCGCGACGACCGGCGCGACCGTCGGCGATGAGCCCCGCGAGCGGTGAGACGCGCGGCACGCTGACCGTCGTGGCGCCCGGCGAGCGCGGCGCCCTCAGGGTCGCCGACCGGGTGGTGGCGAAGATCGCCGCACAGGCGGCCCGCGAGGTGCTCGGCCCTCTCCCGAAGGACGCCGTACCCCCGCACGCCACCGTGGTCGCGCACCATGACACGGCCCGCGTCCGGGTCCACCTCGAACTGGACTATCCGTCAGACATCGGCGCCCGGTGCGCGGCCGTGCGTCGACATGTGGTCGAGCGGGTAGGCGCGTTGGTGGACATGGAGGTACCGGAGGTCGCCGTCCACGTCGAACGGCTGCATCCGGCCCAGACCCAGGGGAGGGCGTGATGAGCACCGAGCAGGCACCGGCCATCGAGAAGCCACCGCCACCACCGGCCGCACCCCCGGCCGGCCACGAGCCCCGCTTCTGGTCCCCGCGCCGTGCCCCCGCGGCCCTGGTCGCGGTGGTCGTCCTGGTGACCGCGGCCGCCTTCCTGTACGACATCGCGGCCGTACGGGCCCACCACCCCGCCATGCACTGGCGCCGCGCACTGGCCCGCCGGCTCGCGGAGCAGCCCCTCGACGGCACCTGGGTCCTGGTCGGCGCTGGTGTCGCCGCCGCCCTCGGCCTGTGGCTGCTGGTCCTGGCCGTCACACCCGGCCTGCGGGACCTCCTGCCCATGCGCCGCACCCACCCCGACGTCCGCGCCGGGCTGCGCCGTGACGCGGCCGCCCTGGTGCTGCGCGACCGGGCCATGGAGATCTCGGGCGTGCGCCGGGTGCGGGTGCGGCTGCACCGTTCGCGGGCCCACGTCCTCGCCGTCTCCCACTTCCGCGAACTCGACGAGGTGCGGGGCGACCTGGAGGCGTCCCTGACCGACGCGATCCGCGCCATGGGCCTGGCCCGTCCGCCCACCCTGACCCTGCACGTGATCCGTCCCGGCCGGAAGGGGTGACGCCGTGCTCGCCATCGTCAACCGCGTACTGATCGCCCTCGCGGGCCTCCTGCTCCTCGCCCTCGGCGGCGCGGTCCTGGCCGTCGGCCTCGGCGCCCCGTCCCCGTCCTGGTGGATCCACCACGGCCGCCACGACGTCCTGCTCTCCACGGCCGAGCGCACCCACTGGCGCGACGCGGGCTGGTGGTGGCCGACGGTCTTGGCCGCACTGGCCGTCCTGGTCCTGCTCGCCCTGTGGTGGCTGACCGCGCAACTGCGCCGACGCCGCCTGACCGAGGTCCGGGTGGACACGGGAGACGGCGAGAGCGCGTTGCTGCGCGGCAGGGCCCTGGAGACGGTCCTGGCCACCGACGCGGCCCACCAGGCGGGCGTCTCCCACGCCCAGGCGGTCCTACGGGGCACACGTACGGCACCACAGGTACGGGTGTGGCTCCAACTGGAGCCGGACGTCTCGCCGGCCGAGGCTTTGGACGACCTGACGGCTCGGGCCCTGACACATGCCAGAGACTCGGCGGCCTTGAAGAAACTTCCCGCAGAAGTCCGCCTCACCTCAGTCAAACACCGCGCGGAAAGGGTCACTTGAAAACGCCGTCCACGGAAGCGCCCCTTCAGGGGCGCGGGGAACTGCGCGACAAGCCCCCACCCACCCGCACCCGTAGAACCGACCGTCAGAACCCGTGCCGCATCCCCCCATCCACCGGCACCATGATCCCCGTCAGATAAGACGCGGCCGGCGACATCAGGAACGCCGCCACCCGCCCGAACTCCTCCGGCGCCCCGTACCGCCGCAACGGGATCCGGGACTCGTGCTCGGCCCGCGTCGCCTGCGGGTCCGCGGACATGGTGTCCAGCTCCCGCACCCGGTCCGTGTCGATCCGGGACGGCAGCAACCCCACCACCCGGATCCCGCGCGGCCCCAGCTCGTCCGCCAGCGACTTGGCGAACCCGGCCAGCCCCGGCCGCAGCCCGTTGGAGATCGTCAGCCCGGGAATCGGCTCGTGCACCGACGCGGACAGCACGAACCCGATGACACCGCCGTCCTCCAACTCGGCCGCCGCCGCGCGGGCGAGCCGTACCGCCCCCAGGAACACCGACTCGAACGCGGCCTGCCAGTGCTCGTCCGTGTTGTCGGCGACGAACCCGGCCGGCGGCCCGCCCACGCTCACGAGGATGCCGTCGAACCCGCCGAAACGCTCACGCGCGATCGCGATCAGCCGCTCCGGCGCCGACGGATCCGCGTTGTCGACGGCCGCGCCCACGGCGTTCGGCCCCAGCTCGGCCGCCACGTCGGCGGCCCGCTTCTCGTCCCGTCCGGTCACCACGACCTTCGCCCCGTCGGCGACCAGCTCGCGCGCGGCCGCGTGGCCCAGCCCGCGGGTGGCTCCGGTGACGACGTACACCCGGTCCTTCAGTCCAAGATCCATGGTCCCTATCCTGCCTGCTCGCCGTCGAAGAGGGTGAGGGCGGTGTTCACCAGCCCGATGTGACTGAACGCCTGCGGGAAGTTGCCCAGCTGACGCCCGGTCTCCGGGTCGTACTCCTCGGACAGCAGTCCCACGTCGTTGACGAGGCCCACCAGCCGTTCGAACAGTTCCTTCGCCTCGTCGGTGCGCCCCGTCATGTGCAGTGCGTCGGCGAGCCAGAACGAGCAGGCCAGGAAGGCACCTTCGCCGCCCGGCATCCCGTCGACGCCGATCGCGTCGGTGTCATAGCGGCGCAGGAACCCGCTGTGGCCCAGGTCGTCGCGGATCGCGTCCACCGTGCCGATCACCCGGGGGTCGTCCGGCGGCAGGAAGCCGACGCGCGGGATCAGCAGCAGGGAGGCGTCGAGTTCGTGGGAGCCGTAGTACTGCGTGAAGGTGTTGCGCTTCGGGTCGAACCCCTTCTCGCACACCTCCCGGTGCACCTCGTCGCGCAGCGCGCGCCAGGCCTGCAGATCGCCCTTGAGCTCCGCGTAGTCCTCCATCGTCCGCACCGCACGGTCCGCGGCCACCCACACCAGCACCTTGGAGTGCACGAAGTGGCGGCGGCCGCCGCGGACCTCCCACAGGCCCTCGTCCGGCTGCCGCCAGGCCTTCTCCAGGAACTTCATCAGCGCGCACTGGATGGCCCACATGTGCGGCTTGGTGGGCAGACCGGCGGTGCGGGCCAGCGACAGCGAGTCCATCACCTCGCCGTACACGTCCAGCTGGAGCTGGTCGACGGCGCTGTTGCCGACGCGCACCGGCCTGGAGTCGGCGAAGCCGGGCAGCCAGGGCAGTTCGAACTCGGGCAGCCGGCGCTCGCCCGCGAGGCCGTACATGATCTGCAGGTCCGCCGGGTCGCCGGCGACCGCGCGGACCAGCCAGTCGCGCCAGCGCTCGGCCTCCTTGTGGTAGCCGGCGGCGAGCAGGGCGCCGAGGGTGAGGGTGGAGTCGCGCAGCCAGCAGAAGCGGTAGTCCCAGTTGCGCACCCCGCCCAGCTCCTCGGGCAGCGAGCTGGTGGCCGCGGCGACGATGCCGCCGGTGGGTGCGTAGCTGAGCGCCTTGAGGGTGATCAGGGAGCGCACCACCGTGTCCCGGTGGGGGCCGGCGTAGGTACAACGGGCGGTCCAGCGCCGCCAGTCGGTGACACTGGTGCGCAGCGCCTCGTACGGGTCCACGAGCGGCGGGCGCGGTTCGTGCGAGGGGTGCCAGGTGAGGACGAAAGCGACCCGCTCGCCCTCGACGACGGTGAACTCCGAGTGCGTGCCGAAGTCCTCGCCCCAGGTGCGCACGGACGGATCGCTGCGCAGCCACACCGCGTCGGGGCCGGCGACGGCGACCCGGTGCGTGCCGGAGCGGCGCATCCACGGGATGACCGAGCCGTAGTCGAAACGCAGGCGGAGCGTGCTGTGCACGGTGACGCGGCCGCTGACGCCCTCGACGATGCGTACGACATCGGGCGCCTGGTCGCGCTGGGGCATCAGGTCGGTGACGCGGACCGTGCCCTCGGTGGTCTCCCACTCGGTGTCCAGGACCAGGGTGTCGGACCGGTAGCCGCGCCGGGTGCAGGTCGTGGCGCCGTAGGGGGCGATCCGCCAGTGGCCGTGGTCCTCGTCACCCAGGAGCCTGGCGAAGCAGGCCGCCGAGTCGAAGCGGGGCAGGCACAGCCAGTCGATGGAGCCGTCCCGGCCGACCAGGGCCGCGGTCTGCTCGTCGCCGATGAGTGCGTAGTCCTCGATGCGTCGCTCCACGGGAGCCGGTTTCCCTGCGGGCCGGAGGGCCAATCAGGGGGTGGGCCGGGGGAGTGACGGCAAACGGCTCTCAGACGGCGGCCGGTTCCGCTTCCTCGGCCGTCTCCTGCTCCGCCGCCGCCTCCGCACGCGCGCGTGCCTCACGGCGGACCAGGACGAAGAAGCCGTAGGGGACGCCCGCGGCGAACAGCCACCACTGGATCATGTACGCGTAGTTCAGCGGGGCGTCTTCCTTGCCCGGGTCGGAGATCTGTTCGGGGGTGTCGCCCTTGGGCTCCGGCGCCGTCTGCTCGATGTAGCCGCCGAGCACCTGCTTGCCGAGCCGGCGCGCCTGCTCCTCGCTGTTGATCAGCATGATCTGCCGGTCGGGCAGCCCCTTGAGGTCCTTGATGCCGCTGGCCGCGGTGGTCTCGTCGGGCATCAGCCGGCCCTGGATGGTGACCTTGCCGGCCGGCGGAGCCGGGATCTTCGGGAACGCGGTCTGGCTCGGGCCGTCCGACGGGATCCAGCCCCGGTTGACCAGCAGCACCTTGCCGTCGGCCAGGACGAAGGGGGTGAGGACGTGATAGCCGACCTCGTCGTCGGAGTTGGTACGGCGGCGGACGACGACCTCGTCGGCGGTGTCGAAGGTGCCGGTCGCGGTGACGGTGTGGTACCGCTCCTTGCGGGTCACGGCATGGCCCGGCTCGGTCACCTGCTCGGCGGGCACCGGTTTGGCGCCGAGCGCCTCGGCGACCAGCTGGTTGCGGGCGCTGCGCTCCTCGTACCGGTGCTTCTGCCAGAACCCCAGGCGGATCATCGTGGGGATGAGAAGCAGCGAGATGAGGGTGAGGATCACCCACTGCCGGGTGAACAGGAAGCGGTACACCCCACGACCGTACAACTCGGTCGTGGGGCGCGAACGGGCGGGTACCGGGTCACACGCGGTCGACGATGCCCGCCTTCCCCGCCTCGCGGGCGCAGTGGGCGCCGCAGAACCACTGATTGTCGGCCTCGACACCCTGGCCGATGATCGACACCTTGCAGTGCTCGCAGACGGGGGCCATGCGGTGGATCGCACAGGAGAAGCAGTCGAAGACATGGACCGCGCCCTGCGCGTGCACCTCGAAGGTCATTCCGTAGTCATTGCCGCATACTTCGCATTTCGCCATGCGCCACAGGGTGAGCGGTCGGCCGCGCGGGGGCGAGCGGGCGCCGGGCGAGTCGTACGGCAATCACCCGTCCGTACGGCCCGCGCGGTCAGGTCCCCGCGGCCGGCGCCACGTCCCGCAGCAGCTGCCCGAAGGCCGCCTCGTCGACGACCGGCGTCCCGAACTGACGGGCCTTGAGGACCTTGGACGTGTTCGAGTCGGGGTCGTTGGTGACGAGCAGACTGGTGAGCCGCGAGATGCTCGTGGAGACGTGCAGACCGGCCTCGACGGCCCGGTCCTCCAGCAGCTCCCGGTCGACCGAGGTGTCCCCGGAGAACGCCACCCGCATGCCCTGCATCAGCGGCTTGCCGTCCTCGTAGCGTCCCGGGTTCGGGTGCGGGCACGCCGGCCGCTTGCGGGACGGCCGCCAGCTGGTCGGCCGGTAGCCGCCGCCGTGGCCGCCGCTCGCCTGGGGCCCGATCCGGGGCGTGTCCGACCACTCCGTGAGCGGCCGGCACTCGAGGAGCGGCAGCCGTACGTTGCCCGCCGCCGCGGCCCGCAGACTGGGCCGGAACGCCTCCGCGAGCACGCGCGCGTCGTCCAGCGCGTGGTGCGCCCGCCGCTGTACGACACCGAAGTGCGCGGCCAGGGTCTCCAGTTTGTGGTTGGACAGCGGCAGGGCCAGCTCCTTGGCGAGCGCGATCGTGCACAGCCGCTGCCGCACCGGGGCCTCGCGCTTCGCCCGCGCGTACTCGCGGGCGATCATCTGCCAGTCGAAGACCGCGTTGTGCGCGACCAGCACCCGGCCGTCCAGCCGGGCCGAGAACTCCTCGGCGATGTCGGTGAAGAGCGGCGCGCCTTCCAGCGTCTCGCTCGTCAGGCCGTGGATCCACACGGGACCCGGATCACGCTCGGGGTTGACCAGCGTGTACCAGTGGTCCTCGACCTCGCCG
Organism: Streptomyces sp. NPDC054770; assembly: GCF_053611985.1. NCBI lineage: Bacteria > Bacillati > Actinomycetota > Actinomycetes > Kitasatosporales > Streptomycetaceae > Streptomyces > Streptomyces sp. NPDC054770. The sequence goes on along the minus strand of NZ_JBSHBL010000075.1, from coordinate 30,620 downwards.
CGCTCGTCCAGCCGGTAGACGGCCGCGCTGATTATCCGGTCGTCCCGGGCCAGTCCGGTGGTCTCCACGTCGACGACGGCGTACCCCTTGGGGTATGCGGCGGGCCACGGGGTGCCGGGGGACACTGTGGTCGTACGGTCTTCGAGCATGGTCATTGAGGATACGGGCCCGCACCGACAACCCTGTCCGTCAGGCCGCCTGCCCCAGCCACCCGTTCGAATGTCCTGATGCCTCGTCCGTCCTGATTGCCCTTCGCGTGGCTATGGACCTTTTCGCCGCCCGGTGCAAGCGTGCACCCCGCCCGGCGCGCAGACGGTCGACGGAAGGGCGGTACGGCGGATGGCACGCGTACGGTACGGCGCTCGGACCGAGGCGGAGATCGCGGCCGCGCGCACCACGAGACTCCCGGACGTCTGGTCCACCGGGGTGGTGGCCGTCTGGGAGACCGACCCGGACGCGGTCGCGGCCGTCCTGCCGCCGCCGCTCAAGCCGACCGGCCGGCCGCTGGCCCGCGTCAGCATCAGCAAGGTCGAACTGCCCGGATACCCGCTCGGCGCGGGCTCGTTCGCGGTCGCCGCCGCGCACGGCACGGTCGAGGGCTGGTACCCGCTGGTCATGCCGATGACCCACGAGCGCGCCCTCACCGGCGGCCGCGAGGTCTTCGGCGAGCCCAAGAAGCTGGGCGAGGTCACCGTCGAGCGCGAGGGTCCCGCCGTCCGCGCGGCCCTCGCCCGCCACGGGGTCGTCTTCGTCGAGGTGCGCGGCACGGTCGACGGCCCGCTGCCGCTGCCCGAGCCCGCCCCGAAGACCGACTTCTACTTCAAGTTCCTGCCGGCGGTGGACGGTTCGGGCTTCGACGGCGACCCGCTGCTGGTGCACTGCGTACGCGAGGAGAGGATCCGCCGGCTGGAGCGCGTCACCGGGGAGGTGATCCTCCGCGAGTCGGCGTACGACCCGGTCGCCGACCTGCCGGTGCTGCGCCTGCTGGACCTCACCCTCGGCGAGAAGACCAGCGACCAGCGCGGCCGGGTCGCCGAACGGGTCGACGCCCAGGCCCTGTTGCCGTACGTCCACCAGCGCTACGACGACCCGCGCCAGATCCACGACGCGCCCCCGGAGGACAACGGCGAAGGGAGCCCGGCCTGATGGAGCTGCACGAGGGACAGGTCGCCGTCGTCACCGGCGCGGCGAGCGGGATCGGGCTCGCGATGGCCCGGCGGTTCGCCGCCGAGGGACTGAAGGTGGTCCTCGCCGACGTCGAGCCGGCCGCCCTGGAGAAGGCCGCCGACGGCCTGCGCGCGGAGGGCGCCGACGTGCACGCGCGCGTGGTCGACGTCGGCGTCCGCGAACAGGTGCTGGAGCTGGCCGAGTCGGCCTACGACACCTACGGCGCGGTGCACGTCCTGTGCAACAACGCCGGGGTCGGCTCGGGCGCCGAGGGCCGGATGTGGGAGCACGAACCGAACGACTGGAAGTGGGCGTTCGAGGTCAATGTGTGGGGCGTCTTCCACGGCGTCCAGGCTTTCCTGCCGAGGATGATCAACTCGGGTCAACCCGGTCATGTGGTCAATACATCCTCCGGTGACGGCGGTATCGCGCCGCTGCCCACCGCTTCCGTGTACGCGGTCACGAAAGCGGCCGTCGTCACGATGACCGAGTCCCTGTACGCCCATCTCAGGGCGGAGCACGCGCGCGTGGGCGCCTCGGTGCTCTTCCCCGGGCCGCACATGCTGCGCACGGGCCTGTGGGAGTCGCACCGCAACCGCCCCGACCGCTATGCCAAGGAACGGCCGCGCAGGACGCCGTACCGCAGTCTCAACCAGTGGGAGGCGGCGATGCGCGAGGCGGGCGAGGAGGTCCGCTTCACGCCCGTCGAGGAGGTCGCCGAGTTCGTCGTGGCGGGCATTCGCGCGGACCGCTTCTGGCTGCTGCCGGAGAGCGGGCACAGCGACGCGCAGATCCGGGCGCGGGCCCGCTCGATGCTGGACCGGACGAACCCGTCGTACCTCGAGAGCTTCATCCTGGACTGACCGGATTGAACGGACTGCACAGGGGGCAGTGGTGACCGCGTCCGACGACCCTTACCTGATCATCTCCTCCGACTGCCACGCCGGGCTGCCCACCGAGGAGTACCGGCCCTATCTGGACGCCCGGTTCCACCGGGACTTCGACGAGTTCCTCGCCGGACGCGACCGCCGCCGGGAGGAGATGACCCGGCTCGGCATCCGCAACGAGGCGTTCGCGGCCAAGTGGTTCCAGGACAACGAGGAGGGGCTGCGCGGCGGCTGGGACAGCGCACAGCGCCTCAAGGAGCTGGACGGCGACGGGGTGGCGGCCGAGGTGGTCTTCCCGGACGCCGACGCGGTCGACAGCCGGACCGCGGCACCCTTCGGGGTCGGCCTCGGCCTGTCCGGGGACCACGACCCGGAGCTGGGCATGGCCGGGGCGCGGGCCCACAACCGCTGGCTGGCCGACTTCGTGTCCGAGCATCCCGAACGGCACTGCGGGGTCGCCCTGTTGCCGGTCACGGCCCCGACGGACCGGGTCGTCGCGGAGGTGTACCGCGCGAAGGAGTCCGGTCTCGGCGCCCTGATGATCCCCGCCATGTGGGTCGACAAGGAGCCGTATCACGACCGCCGTTACGACCCCGTCTGGGCGGCCGCCGCCGAGTGCGGCATGCCCGTCCTCACCCACTCCGGCGCGGCCCCGCGCGACGAGTACGGCGACCATCTCGGCATCTACGTCAGCGAGGTGACGTGGTGGCCGGCCCGCCCGCTGTGGTTCCTGCTCTGGTCCGGCGTCTTCGAACGCCATCCCGGACTGCGCTTCGGCATCGCCGAGTCGGGCTGCTGGTGGCTGCCGAACCTGCTGTGGTTCATGGACCGCCTCTACCTCGGCGCGCACGGCGGCAAGAAACTCTCCCCCTTCGAGGAGATGAGACGCCCGCCGCACGAGTACCTGGACCGGCAGATCTTCGTGTGCGCCACCAACACCAAACGCCGGGAACTCGCCCAGCGCTACGAGATCGGCGTCGACAACATCCTCTGGGGCAGCGACTTCCCGCACCCCGAGGGCACCTGGCCCGACACGCGCGCGTGGCTGCGCCGCACCTTCCACGACATCCCGGTGACCGAGACCCGCCGGATGCTCGGCCTGGCGGCGGCCGAGGTCTTCGGCTTCGACGTGGACCGCCTGACCCCGCTGGCCCGCCGCATCGGCCCCACCCCGTCCGACCTCGGCCAGCCGGCCGACCAGAGGGCCGTGCGGGCCTCCTGGGCCCGCTCGCGCGAGGTGGGCCGCCACTGGCTGACGGACAACGACTTCCCGGTGCTGGGAGCGGATCGATGAACGGACAGGACCGCTACACGGTGATCTCGGCCGACTGCCACGCGGGGGCGGACCTCCTCGACTACCGCCCCTACCTGGAGAAGCGCTTCCACGACGACTTCGACGTGTGGGCGGCGACGTACGTCAACCCGTACGAGGACCTGCTCGCCGACTCGGCGGACCGGAACTGGAACTCCGCGCGGCGGCTCGCGGAGCTGGAGGAGGACGGGATCGTCGCGGAGGTGATCTTCCCGAACACCATCCCGCCGTTCTTCCCGTCCGGCTCGCTCATGGCACCCGCGCCGACGGCGGCGGAGTTCGAACGGCGCTGGGCGGGCCTGCGCGCCCACAACCGCTGGCTGGCCGACTTCTGCGCCGCCGCACCGGGCCGCCGGGCGGGCGTCTTCCAGATCCTCCTCAACGACGTCGAGGAGGCCGTGACCGAGATCCGCCGGGCGGCCGGGGCAGGCCTGAAAGGCGGCCTGATGCTCCCGGGCACCCCACCCGGCTCGGGCCTTCCCGAACTCCACGCGCGCGTGTACGACCCGATCTGGGCCGTCTGCGCGGAACTCGGCGTCCCCGTCAACCACCACGCGGGCTCGGCCTCCCCGCCGCTCGGCGACGAACCGGCCGCCCGCGCGGTCTTCATGGTCGAGACGACCTGGTTCTCGCACCGCGCGCTGTGGCACCTGGTCTTCGGCGGCGCCTTCCGCCGCCACCCGGACCTGAGACTGGTCCTGACCGAACAGGGCTCCGGCTGGATCCCCGGGGTCCTGGCCATGCTGGACTACTACCACGGCCGCATGCTCGCGGCAGCGACGAGGGCGACGACGGCGGAGTCGAAGTTCGGAGCCGGCCTGGCGGAGGCGATGGGCGAACCGCCGTCCTCGGTCTGGCACGACAACTGCTTCGTCGGCGCCAGCTTCATGCGCCCCCACGAGGTACCGCTGCGCGACCGCATCGGCCTCGACAAGATCATGTGGGGCAGCGACTACCCGCACGACGAGGGGACGTACCCCTACACCCGTGAGGGCCTGCGCTTCGCCTTCGCCGGCGTCCCGCGCGACGAACTGGCGGCGATGCTCGGCGGCAACGCGGCCCGCGTGTACGGCTTCGACCTGGACCTCCTGGACCCGATCGCGGCGAAGGTGGGACCGACGGTCGCGGAGATCGCCGAGCCGCTGCCGGAGCCGCCGGCCGACGCGACGAGCCCGGTGTTCGCGCGAGGGGCTTCCGTACGGGTCTGGTGACGTGGGCACGGGGCCGGACGACGTCGGTGCTGCGGGTACCGGCCCCGGGGTGCGATCCTCCCTGCTGTGACGGAACCTACGCACGACAACGAGGCCCACGGGGGAGCGCTCGGCTCCCGGCTGAACTGGCTGCGGGCGGCCGTACTGGGCGCCAACGACGGCATCGTGTCGACGGCGGGCATCGTCGTCGGCGTCGCGGGCGCCACGGCCGACCGCAACGCCCTGCTGACGGCGGGCCTGGCCGGCCTGCTCGCCGGATCCATGTCGATGGCGGCGGGGGAGTACGTCTCGGTGTCCACCCAGCGCGACTCCGAACTCGCCGCACTGGCGCAGGAGAAGCGGGAGCTGAAGGAGCAGCCCGAGGCGGAGCTGGAGGAACTGACCGAACTGCTGGAGGGCCGCGGCCTGTCCCGGGAGGTGGCCCGCGAGGCGGCGGTCCAGCTGACGGAGCGCGACGCCCTGAAGGCCCACGCGAGCGTGGAACTGGGCATCGACCCCGACGAGCTGACCAACCCCTGGAACGCGGCCCTCGCCAGCTTCCTGGCCTTCACGGTGGGGGCGCTGCTCCCGCTGCTCGCGATCGTCCTGCCGCCTTCCGGCTGGCGACTCCCGGTGACGGTGGGCTCGGTGCTGGCGGCGCTGGTCCTGACCGGCTGGACCAGCGCACGCCTGGGAGCCGCCGCGGTGGCTCCCGCGGTGCTGCGCAACGTCCTGGGCGGGGCGCTGGCCATGGGGGTCACCTATGCGGCGGGGAGCCTGCTGGGGGCGGTGGGGGTCTAGCGACCGTCCGCCCGTTGGCGGAGACCGCCAACAAGCAAGCGCATACCGCCGGAAATACTTGTGGGTAACAACGTCTAGCCGCAGCCGACCAGCGGTTCTACGGTGCCTCCATGCCGAACCTGCCCGATGTCGTGCTGTGGTCGATACCCGCCTTCGTGCTGCTCACCGTGATCGAGGTGATCAGCTACCGCATCCATCCCGACGACGATGCCGCCGGGTACCAGGCCAAGGACGCGGCCACGAGCATCGGCATGGGGCTCGGGTCGCTCGTCTTCGACTTCATATGGAAGATCCCGATCGTCGCGATCTACACGGCGGTCTACGAACTGACCCCGCTGCGCGTTCCCGTCCTGTGGTGGACGGTCCCGCTGATGCTGCTCGCGCAGGACTTCTTCTACTACTGGTCCCACCGCGGCCACCACGTCATCCGCATCCTGTGGGCCTGCCACGTCGTCCACCACTCCAGCAAGAACTTCAACCTGTCCACCGCGCTGCGCCAGCCCTGGACCTCGCTGACCGTCTGGCCGTTCTACGTCCCGCTCGTGGCCGTGGGAGTGCACCCCGCCGCGCTCGCCTTCTGCTCCTCCGCGAACCTCGTCTACCAGTTCTGGATCCACACCGAACGCATCGACAAGATGCCCCGGTGGTTCGAGTTCGTGTTCAACACGCCGTCCCACCACCGCGTGCACCACGCCTCCCAGGGTGGCTACCTGGACCGCAACTTCGGCGGGATCCTGATCATCTGGGACCGGCTGTTCGGGTCCTGGGTGCCGGAGACCGAGCGGCCCGTGTACGGGTTGACCAAGAACATCAACACGTTCAACCCCGTCAAGGTGGCCACCCACGAGTACGTCGCCATCGCCAAGGACATCAGGGCCGCACACAGCTGGCGGGAGCGGGCCGGGCGGGTGTTCCGGGGACCGGGATGGGCGCCGGCGCCCGCCGTGGAGCAGGCCGAGGAGTCCGTGGCCGCGTGAGAGCGTCCCGGGAGCTGCTCGCCGCCTTCGCCCTCGCCGTCGTCCTCGACCTCGGCTGCCTGGCCGCCGGCTTCCACACCGGACACGCCGTCGCCAAGGTGCTCCTGATGCCCCTGCTCGCCGCGTCGGCGGCCCGCGCGGGGGCCCCGCGGCTCCTCGTCGCCGCCCTGCTGTGCGGCTGGGGCGGCGACGTCCTGCTCCTCTCCGACGCCGGCCCCGCCTTCATGGCGGGCATGGCCTCCTTCGCCGCCGGGCACGTCTGCTATCTCCTCCTCTTCCGCCGCGTCCGCCGTGCGGGCCCGCCACGCGCGCGTGCGCGCCTCCTCGCCCTCGCCTACGCGGCCGCCCTCGTCACCCTGGTCGTCCTGCTGTGGCCGGACCTGCCCGCCGGCCTGCGCGTCCCCGTGGCCGGCTACAGCACCCTGCTCACCGCCATGGCGTACACCGCCGCCACCCGGCTCGGCCCGGCCGCCGGGCTCGGCGGCGCGCTCTTCATGCTCTCCGACACGCTGATCGCGACCGGCGTCGCCGACTGGCCGCAGCCGCCGCGACCCGACTTCTGGATCATGCTCACCTACGCCGCGGCACAGTTCCTGCTGGTCCGGGGCACCCTCGACGCGCGGCCCGCCCCGGCCACGGCGTACCGTGAAGTGCGCTCGACCACCCCCTGAGCGCACTCACGACACCGCACGAGAAGGACCCTCGCCATGCGCGCCACCACCATTCACGCCCCGTTCGACATGCGCGTGGAGGACGTGCCCGAGCCCATGGTGCAGCTGCCCACCGACGCCGTCGTACGGGTGCTGCGCGCCTGCATCTGCGGCAGCGACCTGTGGGCGTACCGGGGCGAGGCGGCCCGGCAGCCGGGGCAGCGCATCGGGCACGAGTTCCTCGGTGTGGTCGAGGAGACCGGCTCCGAGGTGGGCACCGTGCGGCGCGGCGACCTCGTGGTGGCGCCGTTCATGTGGTCCGACGGCGTCTGCGACTACTGCCGCGAGGGCCTGACCACGAGCTGCGAGCACGGCGGCTTCTGGGGCTCCGTGGGGTACGACGGCGGCCAGGGCGAGGCCGTGCGCGTCCCGTTCGCCGACGGCACCCTGGTCCGGCTGCCCAAGGACGCCGCCTCCGACGACCACCTGCTGTCCGCCTTGCTGACCCTGTCCGACGTGCTCGGCACCGGCCACCACGCGGCCCTCGGCGCGGGTGCCCGGCCCGGTGCCACGGTCGCCGTCGTCGGGGACGGCGCGGTCGGCCTGTGCGCCGTGCTGGCCGCCAAGCGGCTGGGCGCCGAGCGGATCATCGCGCTGGGCCGGCACGAGGTCCGCACCGACATCGCGCGCCGCTTCGGCGCCACCGACGTGGTCGCCGAACGCGGGGACGCGGCCGTGGCCGCCGTCCGCGAACTCACCCGGGGCCAGGGCGCGCACGCCGTCGTGGAGGCCGTGGGCACCGAGCAGTCCATGCGGACGGCCGTCGAGATCACCCGCGACGGCGGCGCCATCGGCTTCGTCGGCGTCCCGCACGGCAGCGGCACCGGCCTGGACCTCGCTGTCATGTTCGACCGGAACATCGCCCTGCGCGGCGGTGTCGCCCCGGTCCGCGCCTACATCCCCGACCTGCTGCCCGACGTCCTGGACGGCACCATCGACCCGTCCCCGGTCTTCGACCTGACCGTCGGCATCGAGGGCGTGCCCGACGGCTACAAGGCGATGGACGAGCGCACCGCCCTGAAGGTGCTCGTCACGAACGGCTGACTCAATGATGGACGGCCGTCGCCGACCGTATTGATCGGCGTCCTTTGCCGGCGGTCCTATTGATCGGCGGTCTTTGCTGATCAAGTCCACCTGATCGGCAGCGGCAGCGCCGTCAGCACCCCCGACACCACGACCACCGCCCCCAGCACGGCCACCTCGGCCCGCGCGGGCACGTACGCGGTCAGCGGGTCGGCCGCCCGGCGCAGCCGGAGCCGCGCCCACAGCGCGAGTAGGGCGACGGCGGCGACGAGGATCACCTTGGCCAGCAGGGTGCGCCCGTACGCCGTCGTCGTCAGCTGGTCCAGGACCGTGCTCGCGGGCATCCGCCGCAGTGAACTCCACACGCCCGTCGCGGTGATGGCCGCGAGCAGCACGGCCGCCACGCGCGCGTAGAGCCCGAGCAGCGCCGCTCCGGCCTCCCGGCCGCGCCACCGGCGCAGCATGCGCAGCGCGTGCAGCAGACCGCCCGCCCACAGCGTCGCGCACGTCAGATGCACCAGCGTCAGCGCGGAGCCGAGCAACGGGCTGTGCTCGGGGGCCGGATGGGCGCGCAGCGCCTCGGCGACGACCACCGTCGCCAGCGGCCACACCTGGGCCGCCGGGCGGCGCGAGCGGGCGCACAGACCGGCCAGCAGAAAGGCGTTGACCTCGATGAGCGCCAACTTGCCGTCGCGCGACCGGTACAGGCCGCCCACGTCGATGTCGGCGAGAGAGCGCGGTACCAGGTTGCCCGTCGACACGACCGAGGCCAGCCCCAGCGCGGCCACGAAACCGGCGACGGCCGCGAACACCGCCCAGCCGGTGGGCCGTTCGGGCGGCGCGTCCGGCAGCCGGCGGGCCAGCCGGTCCACGAACAGCTCGCCCAGGGGCACACACAGGGCGGCGAACAGCACCCCGCGCAGCAAGGCGATACCGCCCACCCCCGGTGCCGCGGCCTCCCCGGTGCCCCGCAGCGCCACGGACGGCCCGAGCAGCGGCACCAGCGCGGCCACCGCCACCAGGACCAGGACGGCGACGGCCCGCCAGGTCCCGGGGCGTCTCGCGGGGCCGCTCGCGGCCACCTCGGCGGTCGGTCGTGTCAACGGCCCCCCCGATCTTCACCGGCCATGACAGAAGCGGGCAAGTACAGGAAAACAGCTGACGGAACGGCATACCACCCATTCATACGTTTCCGGCCACTCCGGCCCGCACGTTCACGCCCGACGAGCCGCCGCCTCCGACCGCACCTCCGGTTCGGGCGGCTACGCCCAACGGGCCGGATCCGAGTTCCACGGCACCGGCGGCCGGGCCCAGTCGGCCGGGCCGCCCGCGAAGGACAACGGCGGGCGCGCGTACCGCAGCCGCCCCAGCGCGCTGTCCGTCTCGGCGAGCCAGGCGTCCGGCCCCTCGAACGGCTCGCCGGCCTCGGAGCCCGGCACGAGTTCATCCATGAGCCACCGCGCGGTCCGCGCCAGCGCCAGCCGGACGAACCTGCTGCCCCCGTCGTACGACTGCTCGGTCAGCGCCCGCAGTACGCCGGCCGCCAGCAGGTAACCGGTGCCGTGGTCCAGCGCCTGCGCGGGCAGCGCGCCCGGCCGGTCCGGCGGGCCCTCGATGTCCGCGATGCCGGTGGCGACCTGCACCAGGCTGTCGAAGCCGCGCCGCCCGCCCCACGGCCCGTACGCGCCCCACGCCGACACCTGGGCCACCACCAGCCCGGGCCGCCGCTCGGCCAGCGCCTCGGGGGAGAGCCCGAACCGGTCCAGGGCGCCCGGCCGGTAGCCGGTGACCACGACGTCCGCCGAGGCCAGCAGTTCCTCGAAGGCGGCCCGGTCCGTCGTGAGGTCGAGCGTCGCCGAGCGCTTCCCGAAGCCCGTGTCGGCGTGCTGGTCGGGGAGTTCGGGCAGCCATGGCGCGTCCAGGCGCAGGACGTCGGCGCCCAGCAGCCCGAGGGTGCGGGTGGCGACCGGGCCGGCCAGGACCCGGGTCAGGTCCAGGACGCGCAGGCCGGCCGCGGGCAGCAGGGGAGCGCTGCCGGTGCCGAGCGGCGGGAGCACCCGCGCCTGCCCCGTGTCCACGCGCCCGCACTCGACCAGGGGGCGTGCGGCCACTGCGGCCGCCTGTTCGTGCGCGGCCCACTCCGCGGGCGAGCGCAGCGCCACGGCGAGCCCGCCGGCGGCGTAGACCGCGTCCTCCACCTCCAGCGCGGGCCGCCCGGCGATCCGGGCCGCGACCTCCTCCGGAGCTGCGTCTTCCGGCAGGCCCAGTGCGCTCAGCAGCCGGGCTCTGTGGTGGGGGTAGTTGGCGTGGGTGCGTACCCACCCGTCGGCCGCGCGCCAGAACCGGGACAGCGGGGCGAACTGCACGGGCGCCCGCCCGTCGACCAGCAGGTGCCGCTCGCTGGTGAACGCCGTCGCCACGGCACCGTCGTCCACCCGGACCCCGGGCACCTCCGCGGCCCCGGTCCGCCGGGCCCCCAGCTCGGCGGCGGCCAGCGCGCACACGCCGACGCATGCGCGGGCGAGCCGGCGTACCGGAAGGTGCGCCGGAAGCGTGTCCGCGCGCGTCACGGTCGTGACCCGCGCGGGCAGCGACGGATCGCCGCCCAGCGCGGACCACGCGTACTTGATTCCAGTCATGACTGCACTATGCATTATTGACTGGATCAATATATGTACTTACCTGGTCACGGCGGCCAGCGCGTCGGCGGTGCCCCAGCCGTAGAAGCCGTTGTGGTTCTTCGAGCCCTCGCACACCGCGTCGATCTTGCCGTCGCCGTTGATGTCGTACGGGTCGGTGCACGGCGTGGCGCTCGCCTCGGCGTACAGCAGAGCCTTCACCAGGGCTGCCGAGGCATGCGGATGGGTTGACTTGATCAATGCGGCGACACCGACGACATGCGGGGTCGCCATCGACGTGCCCGCCATGTAGCCCCACTTGCCGCCGGGAAGCGGGCCCAGGATCAGGCCGCTGGTGGCCGGGGGCTGCGGCGCCTGGTAGGCCGTCGAGTCGCCGCCGGGTGCGGCGATGTCGATGACTCCGAGGCCGTAGTTGGAGAACGACGACTTGAGGCCCTTCGCGCCGGTCGCCGCGACCGTGACGACACCCGGCAGCTGGGTCGGTATGTCGAAGCACTTGTGCGGGTCGATCACCCGGTCGGTGGGCGTGCCGTCGTTGGGCGAGACCGGGTCGGTGATCGAGTGGGAGGCCAGGTCGTAGCTCTCGTTGCCGGCCGCCGCCACATTGACCGTGCCCTTGCGCTCCGCGAACTGCGAGGCCCGGGTGATGGCGTCGACCAGCGCCTTCTGGTTCGGGTCGTCGGTGCAGTTGAAGTACCAGGGGTCGGTGTAATAGCTGTTGTTGGTGACGTCGATGTGATGCTCGGCCGCCCACACGAAACCGCAGACCACGGCCTCCGTGTAGAAGTACCCGGCGGTGGTGGCGACCTTGATGCCGGCCACCTTGACGCCCGGCGCCACACCGGTGATGCCGATCCCGTTCTTGGCGCCCGCGATCTCGCCCGCCACGTGCGTTCCGTGCGGGCTCTCGGCCGCGGTGGGCCGCCAGGCGCCGTACGTCGTGTCCGGCTTGCCCGTGACGCAGTTGGTGGACTGCGCGGCGGAGAAGTTCGGGGCGATGTCCGGGTGGGTGTCGTCGACGCCCGTGTCGATGACGGCGACGGTGACCTTCGAGCTGCCCAGCGTCTTCTCGTGCGCCTTGTCCGCCTTGATGGCCGGCAGGTCCCACTGCAGCGGCTCCAGCGGGTCCTGCCCGTCGGTCGCCCGCGCGTCCGCCTGCGCGACCTGCTCCGAGCTGAGCACCTCCGGTGTGCCCACGTCGGTGGTCGACTGGGCGGGCAGCGGCGCGTTGCGGGTGTTCCCGGCCGAGTCCACGCCGGGCACCTTTCGGATGATCACGGCGAAGTCCGGGTTCGACGAGTGGACGACGATCACGCCGATCTCGTCGTACGCGATCACCACCGAACCGCCGGCCCGCTCGATCGCCTTCTGGACGCGTTCGGAAGTGCCGTGTCCGGGGCGGACGTTGACGACATAGCTGAGGGACGTCGTGTCACCGGTGGCGGCTGCTTCGGCTGCGGACGCGGACACACCGGTGTCGGCTGCGGACGCCGAGACGTTGGGCAGGAAAGCGAGGGCCGTGGCCATGGCCATACCGAGCGGGAGGGCGAGGACGCGACGGTGGCGCGGCTGGGGCGCGGTCATCTGGGGTCTCCAGTTCGTTCGCGGAACGGGCATGCCGTGCGGGAAGTCCTGCTCTGCGGTGACTACTCGACCGCACGGAGCGCGTCGACGACACCGGAACCGTAGAAGCCGTTGACGTGCTTGCCGCCCACACAGGTGGCGTCGACGACGCCGTCGCCGTCCCCGTCGTACGGGCCGGCCGGGCAGCCCGGGTTGTCCGCCTCGGCCTTCAGGAGGGCCAGCAGCCGGGCCGGAGTGGCGTGCGGGTGGGTCGACTTCAGCAGCGCGGCGACCGCGGCCACGTGCGGGGACGCCATCGAGGTGCCCTGGAGGAAGCCGTACTGGTCGTCCGGCAGGGTGGACAGGACGCGGCCGTTCTTCGACGGCGTGTCCGGGATCTGGTAGCTGTCGCCGCCCGGGCCCGCCACGTCGATGACGCCCCGGCCGTAGCTGGAGTAGAAGGACTTGGCGTCCTTGACGCCGACCGCGCTCACGGTGACCACACCGGGCAGCTGGGTCGGTACGTCGAAACACTCGTGCGGATCGACCGTCCGGGTGGTGGCCGTCGAGTCGTCCGGGCTGGAGGTGTCCGTGAGGGCGTGCGCGTCGAGGTCGTCGTTCGAGTTGCCGGCCGAGGCCACATTGAGCGTGCCCTTGCGCTGGGCGTACAGCTGCGCCCTGTTGACCGCGTCAACGATGGCACGTTGATCGGGGTCGTCCATGCAGTTGTACAGCCATGGATCAACGTAGTAGCTGTTGTTCGTGATCTCGATGCCGTGGTCGGCGGCGAAGACGAAGGCGCAGACGACGCTCTCCGGGTAGAACAGCTGCGACGAGTCGGGCTGGGCCACCGTGATGCTCGCGACCTTCACGCCCGGTGCCACGCCCGCCACGCCGATCCCGTTGCGGGCGGCGGCTATCTCGCCGGCGACATGGGTGCCGTGGTAGTGGTCGGCGTCCACCGGCCGCCAGGCGCCGTACGTCGTGTCCGCCTTGCCGCTGACGCAGTTGGCGGACTGCGCGGCGGAGAAGTTCGGGGCGATGTCAGGGTGGGTGTCGTCGACGCCGGTGTCGATGATGCCGACGGTCACCGAGCGGCTTCCCGGGTTGATCGCGGCGGCCTTGTCGGCGCCGATCGTCCGCAGGTCCCACTGGTCGGCCTCGAGAGGCTCCTGGCCCGCCGTCGCCCGCTGCTCGACCTTCGCGGCCTCCGCCTTGGACAGGACCTGCACGGCACCCTCGTCCGTGGTTCCCGCCGCGCTCAGCGGAGCCGTCCGGGTGGCGCCCGCCGACTGCACCCCGCGCACCGCGCGCAGTGCCGTGCCGAAGTCCGGGTTCGCCGAGTGCACGACGATCACGCCGATCTTGTCGTACGTCGCGATGACCGTGCCGCCGTTGCGGGCGATCGCCCGCTGCACCGACTCGATCGTGCGATGGTCCGTTCTGGTGTTGACGACATAGGCCAGGTTCGGTCCGTCCGCCGCCGATGCCGCCGGGCTGGTCAGCGGGACCGCCGAAGCCGCCGCCGGCACGAGGCCGAGCGAGGCGGTCAGCGACAGGACGACCGGGACGGCGAGCGCGAGCCCGCGTCTGGAACGCAGATGAGCCATGGGGTCTCCACATCATCCGGAACATCAGCCGAAAACGGGCCCGCCCAAGACGCGAGTGGCGCTTGGGCAGGTACATGACGGGTGGTGCAGGGCCGAAGCTATCCCCCGCACTCACCGGCCAGCAATGACCGGAGGGGACTTGCGCCGACGACTTCCGAAAGAACCCAGGCGAGTTGAACCCGTCCACGCGTGGCGCCGTGACCTTGAGGAGGGAGCCGCAGCAGGATCGAGGCCCCCCGTCGGAATCACTCACCGGAGTCGTTCCATCACTACAGGTGAGCGGTCCACATGTCTGTGAGGTCAGAATCCGTATGTCCGAATCGCGAGGAGACTCCGTGGCCACCGAGACACCACCGCCCTCGAACACACAGACCCGTCTCCCCTCCGGCGAGGAGTTCGCCGAGGTGCACCAGAGTCCGGAGTTCGCCGAACTGCGGCACTCCTACCGCTCCTTCGCCTTCCCGCTGACCTTCGCCTTCATCGCCTGGTACCTGCTGTACGTCCTGCTCTCCAGCTACGCGGACGACTTCATGGGCACCAAGGTCGTCGGCAACATCAACGTGGCCCTGGTCCTCGGCCTCGCCCAGTTCCTCACCACGTTCCTCATCGCCTGGTGGTACGCCCGGCACGCCGCCGCCAAGCTCGACCCCAAGGCCGAGGCCATCAAGTCCCGGATGGAGGGCGGCGCATGAGCCCCGCGATCACGCTGGCGGCCGGCGAGGCCAGTGAGCACCGGACGCTGATCATCACCCTGTTCGCGGTGTTCGTCGCCGCGACCCTCGTCATCACCATCTGGGCGGGCCGCCAGACCAAGGACGCCGCCGACTTCTACGCGGGCGGCCGCCAGTTCACCGGCTTCCAGAACGGCCTCGCCGTCTCCGGCGACTACATGTCCGCCGCGTCCTTCCTCGGCATCGCCGGCGCCATCGCCCTCTTCGGCTACGACGGCTTCCTGTACTCCATCGGCTTCCTGGTCGCCTGGCTCGTCGCCCTGCTCCTGGTCGCCGAGCCACTGCGCAACTCCGGCCGCTACACCATGGGCGACGTACTGGCCTACCGCATGCGCCAGCGCCCCGTCCGGACCGCCGCCGGCACCTCCACCATCGTCGTCTCGATCTTCTACCTGCTCGCCCAGATGGCGGGAGCGGGCGTCCTCGTCTCCCTGCTCCTCGGCATCACCAGCGACGGCGGCAAGATCGGCATCGTCGCCCTGGTCGGCGTCCTGATGATCGTCTACGTCACCATCGGCGGCATGAAGGGCACCACCTGGGTCCAGATGGTCAAGGCCGTGCTGCTCATCGCGGGCGCCCTGCTGCTGACCTTCATGGTCCTGGCCAAGTTCAACTTCAACGTCTCCGACCTGCTGGGCAAGGCCGCCGACAACAGCGGCAAGGGCTCCGCCTTCCTGGAGCCCGGCCTCAAGTACGGCGCCACCGGCACCAGCAAGCTGGACTTCCTCTCGCTCGGCATCGCCCTGGTCCTCGGCACCGCCGGCCTGCCGCACATCCTGATCCGCTTCTACACCGTGCCCACCGCCAAGGCGGCCCGGAAGTCCGTCCTGTGGGCGATCGGCCTGATCGGCGCCTTCTATCTGATGACCCTCGCCCTCGGCTTCGGCGCGGCCGCGCTGATCAAACCCGACGAGATCATCGCGTCCAACAAGTCCGGCAACACCGCGGCCCCCCTCCTCGCCCTCCACCTGGGCGGCGTCGACTCCAACTGGGGCGCGATCCTGCTGGCCACGATCTCGGCGGTGGCCTTCGCGACGATCCTCGCGGTGGTCGCGGGCCTCACCCTGGCGTCCTCGTCGTCCTTCGCGCACGACATCTACGCCAACGTCATCAAGAAGGGCCAGGCCACCGAGAAGCAGGAGATCAACGCGGCCCGGTACGCCACGGTCGGCATCGGAGCCGTCTCCATCCTCCTCGGCGCCCTCGCCCGCGACCTGAACGTCGCCGGACTGGTCGCCCTCGCCTTCGCGGTCGCCGCCTCCGCCAACCTGCCGACCATCCTCTACAGCCTGTTCTGGAAGCGGTTCACCACCGCCGGAGCCCTCTGGTCGATCTACGGCGGCCTGGTCACCGCGGTCGGCCTGGTGCTGTTCTCGCCGGTGGTGTCCGGCAAGGAGACGTCGATGTTCCCGGGCGTCGACTTCCACTGGTTCCCGCTGGAGAACCCGGGCATCATCTCGATCCCGGTCGGATTCCTCCTCGGCGTCGTGGGCACTCTGCTGTCCAAGGAGGTCCCGGACGCCGCCAAGTACGCGGAGCTGGAGGTGCGGTCCCTGACCGGCACCGGAGCGCACTGAGTTTCGTACGACTGGCCGCGTCGACGGGATCATAGGATCCTACGACGCGGCCGCGTCGTACCTCGTGGCATCGGGCCTCTCGCGATGTCAGTGCCGTCACGTAGGCTCGCAAGTGACGGCAGAGATCTGATCAGGAACGAGGGAGGGGGCCCGCGTGCTCATCGACACTTATGGCCGGGTGGCCACCGACCTGAGAGTCTCGCTGACCGACCGGTGCAACCTGCGCTGTACGTACTGCATGCCCGAGGAGGGCCTGCAGTGGCTGGCCAAGCCCGACCTGCTCACGGACGACGAGATCGTCCGGCTGATCGACATCGCCGTCCGCCTGCTGGGCGTCGAGGAGGTCCGCTTCACCGGCGGTGAGCCGCTGCTGCGTCCCGGCCTGGTCGGCATCGTGGAGCGGGTGGCGGCCCTGGCCCCCCGCCCCCAGATGTCCCTGACGACCAACGGCATCGGCCTGCGCCGCACCGCGACGGCCCTGAAGGCGGCCGGACTGGACCGGGTCAACGTCTCCCTGGACACCCTCCGCCCGGACGTCTTCAAGACCCTCACCCGCCGCGACCGCCACCAGGACGTCCTGGACGGCCTCCGGGCCGCCCACGAAGCCGGCCTCACCCCGGTCAAGATCAACACGGTCCTGATGCCCGGCCTGAACGAGGACGAGGCCCCCGACCTCCTCGCCTGGGCCGTGGCCCACGGCTACGAGCTGCGCTTCATCGAGCAGATGCCCCTGGACGCCCAGCACGGTTGGAAGCGCGACAGCATGGTGACGGCCGGGGACATCCTCGCCTCGCTCCGTACCCGCTTCGGCCTCACCCCCGAGGGCGCGGACGACCGCGGCTCGGCCCCGGCGGAGCGCTGGCTGGTCGACGGCGGCCCGCACCGCGTCGGCGTCATCGCCTCGGTCACCCGCCCGTTCTGCGCGGCCTGCGACCGCACCCGCCTCACGGCCGACGGCCAGATACGGACCTGCCTGTTCGCCCGGGAGGAGACGGACCTGCGCGGTGCGCTCCGCTCGGGTGCGCCGGACGAGGAGATCGCCCGCATCTGGAGGCTGGCCATGTGGGGGAAGAAGGCGGGGGCCGGACTGGACGATCCGGCGTTCGTGCAGCCGGACCGCCCGATGTCCGCGATCGGAGGCTAGCCCGGGCCCATGCTCCGCCTAGTCGGCGGGTGACTCCCACTCCCGCAACAGCACGACGTCCTTCAAGAACCCCCGCACCCCCAGGAACTGCGAGAGATGCTCCCGGTGCTCCTCACAGGCGAGCCAGGTCTTGCGCCGCTCCGGCGTGTGGATCTTCGGGTTGTTCCACGCCAGCACCCACACCGCGTCGGCGCGACAGCCCTTCGCTGAACAAATAGCGTCACTCACTGCTTCGTCTCGCAGTCTCGCAAAAAAGCCCCGCAAACAAGGCGACGCCGAGCAGCCACGGGGGGAGCTGCCCGGCGTCGGTCCGTCGCTCCGACGGGGGATGCGGAGCGCGTACGCAGTATGTCACGGGTCACCCTTGGCCCGGCACTGGAACAGCACGATTGATCTGAGCATTTCTTGAGCTTCGAGCGGAGTCGCCGCCCGTCCGCGGAGCGTCCGGACACTCAGACCGACTCCGGCCGCTCACCACGCACCGCCCCCGCCGCCGGGTCCGTCACCACGTCCTCCGGGACGGATTCCGCATGCGTCGCCTCCGCCCGCGGCGGTGCGATCATCAGCCGGGTCGGCGCCACCCCGAAGGTCGACGGAAGCGACGGCGGCCGCTCCCGTCCGGCGTTGGCGATGACGACGGCGACATAGGGGAGCAGCGCCCCGAGCACCAAAGCCACGACGGCGACGTACCGTTCGACGTTCCACAACGTCACCGCGAGGATCACCGACATGGTCCGGATGGCCATCGAGATGACGTACCGCCGCTGCCGGCCGCGCACGTCCTCCGCCAGGCCGGTGCGGGCTCCGGTGATCCGGAACACCTGGACGTTGCCGTCGCCGCGCTGCTTCCGCATCACATTCCACCATCCGCCCGCATCGGACTCTCCCCGGCCCCTACCCGGTCCGCACCCGCTCGGGGAACCGGGCCAGGACCCTTTCCACGTTACGCCGCGCCTGCGCCGCCTTCGAGACCGGGTCGCCCTGCCGCCTGCGTGAACGCCCTGCGCCGTAGCGCGTACGGCCGTACCGACATGCGCCGTACGGGGTACGGGCCGACACTGGGCGTAATGCTCACGTCGAGCCGTACGAGGAGGCAGTCATGGGCTGGTTGTGGGCGATCATCGTGGGTTTCGTGCTGGGCCTGATCGCGAAGGCGATCATCCCGGGCAAGCAGCACAGCCCCCTCTGGCTGACGACCATCTTCGGCATCCTGGGCGCCATCGCCGGCAACGCGATCGCCCGCGCGGTGGGCGTGGCGGCGACACCGGGCATCGACTGGACCCGTCACCTGTTCCAGCTGGTGGCGGCGATCATCATCGTCTTCCTGGGCGACATGGCGTACATGGCGACACTGGGCAAGCGAAAGCACCGCATCTGAAGCGCCCGGTCAGGGGCGCGGGGAACTGCGCGATCAGCCACATCGAACCCGCAGCCGACAACGGACCCCGCACCCCTACGGCGCTCAGGACCCGACGACCTCCACGGCCGCCAGGTTCTTCTTCCCCCGCCGCAGCACCAGCCACCGCCCGTGCAGCAGCTCGTCCACGGCCGGCACCGCGTCCTCTGCGGTCACCTTCACGTTGTTCACGTAGGCCCCGCCCTCCTTCACGGTCCGCCGCGCAGCGGACTTGGAGGCCACCAGCCCGACCTCGGCGAACAGGTCGACCACCGGACCCAGCTCGGCGACCCGGACATGCGGCACCTCGGACAGTGCTGCGGCCAGCGTCCGGTCGTCCAGCTCCGCCAGCTCGCCCTGCCCGAACAGCGCCTTGGACGCGGCGATCACCGCGGCGGTCTGGTCGGCCCCATGGACGAGCGTCGTCAGCTCCTCGGCCAGCGCCCGCTGAGCCGCCCGCGCCTGCGGACGCTCCTCGGTCTGCTTCTCCAGCTCCTCGAGCTCCGCACGGGACTTGAAGGACAGGATCCGCAGGTACGTCGAGATGTCCCGGTCGTCCACGTTCAGCCAGAACTGGTAGAACGCGTACGGCGTCGTCATCTCGGCGTCGAGCCAGATGGCCCCGCCCTCGGTCTTGCCGAACTTCGTACCGTCCGCCTTGGTCATCAGCGGCGTCGCCAGCGCGTGCACACTGGCGTGCGGCTCCAGACGGTGGATCAGGTCCAGACCCGCCGTGAGGTTGCCCCACTGGTCGCTGCCGCCCTGCTGCAGCGTGCAGCCGTACCGCCGGAACAGCTGGAGGAAGTCCATGCCCTGGAGGATCTGGTAGCTGAACTCCGTGTAGCTGATGCCCTGGTCGGACTCCAGGCGGCGGGCCACGGAGTCCTTGGTCAGCATCTTGTTGACGCGGAAGTGCTTGCCGATGTCCCGCAGGAACTCGATCGCGGACAGGCCCTCGGTCCAGTCGAGGTTGTTGACCATGACGGCCGCGTTCTGGCCCTCGAAGGACAGGAACGGCTCGATCTGGGCGCGCAGCCTGCCGACCCAGCCGGCGACCGTCTCGGGGTCGTTGAGCGTGCGCTCAGCCGTCGGGCGCGGGTCGCCGATCAGGCCCGTCGCACCGCCCACCAGCGCCAGCGGCCGGTGACCGGCCTGCTGGAGCCGGCGCACGGTGAGCACCTGCACCAGGTGCCCGACGTGCAGGGACGGCGCGGTCGGGTCGAAACCGCAATAGAACGTGACGGGACCGTCCGCGAGCGCCTTGCGCAAAGCGTCCTCGTCGGTGGACAGGGCGAACAGCCCCCGCCACTTCAGCTCGTCGACGATGTCCGTCACGGTTCTCGTATCTCCTTGAGCGATCTTCGGCAGATCTCTGGATGATCTTCGGGTAGTCGTGCGACCACCGGCTACGAGGTTATACGCCCTGACTGACAGAGCTCATATTGAAGTCGGGCACGCGCAGCGCGGGCATCGCAGCCCTAGTGAACCAGTCGCTCCACTCCCTCGGCAGCGTCTTTTCCGTGCGCCCGGCCTCGGTCGCCCGCCCCAGCAGGTCCACCGGCGACTCGTTGAACCGGAAGTTGTTCACCTGTCCGGTGACCTGGCCGTTCTCCACCAGGTACACGCCGTCCCGGGTCAGGCCCGTGAGCAGCAGCGTCGCCGGGTCGACCTCGCGGATGTACCAGAGGCAGGTCAGCAGCAGCCCGCGCTCGGTGTCCGCGACCATCTCGTCCAGGGAGCGGTCCTGGCCGCCGTCGAGGATCAGGTTGCCGCCGGCCGGGGCCACCGGCAGCCCGGTCAGGCCGGCGCTGTGCCGGGTGGTCGTCAGGTTCTTCAGCTCACCGCGCGCGACCCACTCGGTGGGGGCGACCGGCAGCCCGTTGTCGAAGACCGACTGGTCCCCGCCGGAGGAGTGCGCGACGACGAAGGGCGCCGACTCCAGGCCCGGCTCGTTCGGGTCGCTGCGCAGGGTCAGCGGCAGGTCGGTCAGCTTCTCGCCGACGCGGGTGCCGCCGCCCGGCTTGGAGAACACCGTGCGGCCCTCGGCCGCGTCCCGCCCGGACGCCGACCACAGCTGGTAGATCAGCAGGTCGGCGACGGCGGTCGGCGGCAGCAGCGTCTCGTAGCGGCCGGCCGGCAGGTCCACGCGCCGCTCGGCCCAGCCGAGCCGTACCGCGAGCTCGGCGTCGAGCGCGCCGGGGTCGACGTCCTTGAAGTCCCGCGTGGACCGCCCGGCCCAGGCGGAGCGGGTACGGTCCGGCGACTTGGCGTTCAGCTCCAGCGTGCCGGTGGGCTGGTCGTGCCTGAGCCGCAGCCCGGTCGAGGTGCCCACGTACGTCGACACGAGTTCGTGGTTGGCGAAGCCGTACAGTTCGCGGCCGCCGGCACGCGCGCGTGCGAAGGCATCGCCGAGCGCCGGGGCGAAGTCGGCGAACACGGCGGAGGAGGTCTCGGCGGGCGCGTCCGTGAAGTCCGGAGCCTCCGGTACACCGGTGACCAGCGGCTGGGCGTCCTCCGCGGGCCCGGCACCGCGCGCGGCGGCCTCGGCGGCCCGCACCAGCGGCTCCAGGTCGTCGGCGGTCACGGCCGACCGGGAGACGACACCCGAGGCCGTGCCCTCCTTGCCGTCCACGGTGGCGACGACGGTGAGCGAACGCCCGCGCGTGACACCGTTGGTGGTGAGCGCGTTGCCGGCCCAGCGCAGGTTGGCGGTGGACTGCTCGTCGGCGATGACCACGCAGCCGTCGGCCCGGGACAGTTCCAGAGCACGCTCGACGATCTCGTGCGGCTTGTTGCTACGGGCACTCATCGACCGGCCTCCTGCGTGGTGTTGAGACTGTGCTTTCCCGGGTGGCAACCCCCGGACCCCCGGCCGAGTCCTGCACTGACGCTCATCGACCGGCCTCCTGAGTGGTGTTGAGGATGTTGACGCCCTTGAAGAGGGCCGAGGGGCAGCCGTGCGACACCGCGGCGACCTGTCCCGGCTGGGCCTTGCCGCAGTTGAAGGCGCCGCCGAGGACGTACGTCTGGGGGCCGCCGACGGCCGCCATGGAGCCCCAGAAGTCGGTGGTCGTCGCCTGGTAGGCGACATCGCGCAGCTGTCCGGTGATCCTGCCGTTCTCGATCCTGAAGAACCGCTGGCCGGTGAACTGGAAGTTGTAGCGCTGCATGTCGATCGACCAGGAGCGGTCGCCGACCACGTAGATCCCGCGGTCGACCCCGCCGATCAGGTCCTCCGTCGCCAGCCCGCCCGGGTCCGGCTGCAGCGACACGTTGGCCATGCGCTGCACGGGGACGTGCCCGGGGGAGTCGGCGTACGCGCACCCGTTGGAGCGGTCGAAGCCGGTCAGCCGCGCGATCCGGCGGTCCAGCTGGTAGCCGACCAGCGTGCCGTCCTTGACCAGGTCCCAGGACTGGGCCGCGACGCCCTCGTCGTCGTACCCGATGGTCGCCAGGCCGTGCTCGGCGGTGCGGTCGCCGGTGACGTTCATCAGGTCGGAGCCGTACCTGAGCTTGCCGAGCTGGTCGAAGGTGGCGAAGGAGGTGCCGGCGTAGGCGGCCTCGTAGCCGAGCGCGCGGTCCAGCTCGGTGGCGTGGCCGATCGACTCGTGGATGGTCAGCCACAGGTTGGAGGGATCGACCACCAGGTCGTACAGACCCGCCTCGACGCTCGGCGCCCGCATCTTCTCGGCCAGCAGCTCCGGGATCTGCTCCAGCTCGGCGTCCCAGTTCCAGCCGGTGCCGGTGAGGTACTCCCAGCCGCGGCCGACCGGCGGCGCGATGGTCCGCATCGAGTCGAACTCGCCACTGGACTCGTCGACCGACACGGCCGTCAGCTGCGGATGCAGCCGCACCCGCTGCTGGGTCGTCACGGTCCCGGCGGTGTCGGCGTAGAACTTGTTCTCGTGCACGGTGAGCAGCGACGCGTCGACGTGGTTGACGCCGTTCGCCGCCAGCAGCCGCGCGCTCCACTCCGCGAGCAGCGCCGACTTCTCCTCGTCCGGCACGCTGAACGGATCGATCTCGTACGACGAGATCCAGGTCTTGTCCGCGTGTACCGGCTCGTCGGCCAGCTGTACCCGCTCGTCGGATCCAGCGGCCTTGATGACCTGCGCCGAGAGCTTCGCCATCGCCACCGCCTGGGAGGCGACCTTGGCGGCCGCGTCGAGGGTCAGGTCCACCCCCGACGCGAAGCCCCAGGTACCGCCGTGCACGACCCGGACCGCGTACCCGAGGTCGGTGGTGTCCGAGGAGCCGGCGGGCTTGGCGTCCCTGAGCCGCCAGGACGCGCTGCGCACCCGCTCGAAGCGGAAGTCCGCGTGCTCGGCCCCCAGCGCACGCGCGCGTGCCAGCGCGGCGTCGGCCAGAGCCCGTAGCGGAAGCGCCGTGAAGGCTTCGTCGATGGAATGAGGCACGGAGGTCTCCCTGCTGTCGTGGCCTGTCCGTCCGATCATGTCGCGCCCGCGGGCGCGCGGACCACAGGTTTCGGCCCGGCGTCGGGCCTTTCTGTAGGGATCCGACAGCGACACTCCCGAGCCACTGTCGGTGCCCGCTTGCCCGTGGGCGTGGCGGGACCGATAGGTTTTCGATGAAGCCGCCTGTCGTGCCAGCTGCTCGGGCGGGTGGTCAGACCGAACGAAAGGGTGATCCGTTGAGCCGCTCGGTTCTCGTCACTGGAGGCAACCGGGGCATCGGCCTCGCCATCGCCCGCGCTTTCGCCGACAACGGCGACAAGGTTGCCGTCACGTACCGCTCCGGTGAGCCGCCGGCCGTGCTCAAGGAACTGGGCGTCCTGGCCGTCAAGTGCGACATCACCGACTCCGAGCAGGTGGAGCAGGCCTACAAGGAGATCGAGGACGCGCACGGCCCGGTCGAGGTCCTGATCGCCAACGCCGGCATCACCAAGGACACGCTCCTGATGCGCATGTCCGAGGAGGACTTCACCTCGGTCCTGGACACCAACCTCACCGGCACCTTCCGGGTGGTCAAGCGCGCCAACCGCGGCATGCTGCGCGCCAAGAAGGGCCGCGTCGTCCTCATCTCCTCGGTCGTCGGCCTCTACGGCGGCCCCGGTCAGGCCAACTACGCCGCCTCCAAGGCCGCCCTGGTCGGCTTCGCGCGCTCCCTCGCCCGTGAGCTGGGCTCGCGCAACATCACCTTCAACGTCGTCGCGCCCGGCTTCGTCGACACCGACATGACCAAGGTGCTCACCGACGAGCAGCGCGCCGCCATCGTGTCGCAGGTGCCGCTCGGCCGGTACGCGGAGCCCGAGGAGATCGCCGCGACGGTGCGGTTCCTCGCCTCGGACGACGCCTCGTACATCACTGGAGCCGTCATCCCCGTTGACGGCGGACTGGGAATGGGTCACTGATCACCATGAGTGGAATCCTCGAGGGCAAGCGCATCCTGATCACGGGTGTGCTGATGGAGTCCTCCATCGCCTTCCACGCGGCCAAGCTGGCCCAGGAGCAGGGTGCCGAGATCATCCTCACCGCGTTCCCGCGGCCCACGCTGACCGAGCGCATCGCCAAGAAGCTGCCGAAGCCCACCAAGGTCATCGAGCTCGACGTGACGAACGACGAGCACCTCGGCCGCCTTGCCGACCTCGTCGGCGAGGAGCTCGGCGGCCTCGACGGCGTCGTCCACTCCATCGGCTTCGCCCCGCAGGACGCGCTCGGCGGCAACTTCCTCAACACGCCGTTCGAGTCCGTCGCCACCGCCATGCACGTCTCCGCGTACTCCCTGAAGTCGCTGACCATGGCCTGCCTGCCGCTGATGCAGAACGGCGGCTCGGTCGTCGGCCTCACCTTCGACGCCCAGTACGCCTGGCCGCAGTACGACTGGATGGGCCCGGCCAAGGCCGCCCTGGAGGCCACCAGCCGCTACATCGCACGCGACCTGGGCAAGCAGAACATCCGCTGCAACCTCATCTCCGCCGGTCCGATCGGCTCCATGGCCGCCAAGTCCATCCCGGGCTTCAGCGACCTGGCCGCCGTCTGGGACCACCGCTCCCCGCTGGAGTGGGACCTCAAGGACCCCGAGCCGGCCGGCAAGGGCATCGTGGCCCTGCTGAGCGACTGGTTCCCGAAGACCACCGGCGAGATCATCCACGTGGACGGCGGTCTGCACGCCATCGGCGCCTGACCCGCACGGACTCCCGAGGCCCGCATCCCGCAAGGGTGCGGGCCTCACCCGTTCGGCCCACCGGCCGGGCCGTCGCCGCCCCGGCGGCGCATCCTGGAACACGCGTGGAGCGAGCGTTCACCGCGCGACGTCCCTCCCCAGCCCGGCCGAGGAGGTCCCCTTGTGCGCCTGTCCCGCAGCCTGGCCCCGGTGACCCTGGCCCTCGCCCTCGTGCTGTCGCTGCCGTACGACGCGGAGTGCCACGCGCGCGTGCCGAGCGGGCACAGGCCGGCCCCGGAGCTGTTCGGCGCGTCCTGCCGGACCACCGTCCGCGGATCCCACGTGGTGGCCTACTGCCACAACCCCTATGTCGACACCGACCGGGTCCGGCTGCACATCGAGTGCGCCCAGTGGTGGGACATCGACACCGACGGCTCCCCGGTCGATACCGGCCCGGCGCTGACCGTACGGCTCGCCGGCCGCTGCTGGAAGGACGTCCGCGCGGTGTGGGTCAGCCACCAGAAGGTGAGCTGAACCGGTCCGGACGGCACAGGAACGGGTAGCTCGCCGCCTCCTTCGCGGCCGCGTCCGCGTCGCCCGCGCGGATCGCCTCGACCAGCCGGGTGTGGTCCATGTACGACTGCGGCGTCA
Organism: Streptomyces sp. NPDC054770; assembly: GCF_053611985.1. Lineage (NCBI taxonomy): Bacteria > Bacillati > Actinomycetota > Actinomycetes > Kitasatosporales > Streptomycetaceae > Streptomyces > Streptomyces sp. NPDC054770. The sequence continues at coordinate 5,119 of NZ_JBSHBL010000075.1, read as the reverse complement.
GCTCGGCGCCGACGTCCGCGCGCAGCCATTCCCGCAGCACCTCGCCCAGGTCGGCGTACATCGCCGTCAGCACGTCGTTGTGCGAGGCGGCCACCACGGCCAGGTGCAGGGTCGCGTCCGCCGTCACGAAGGCCTCCGCCTCGCCCGACCGCCAGGCCTGCTCGCGGCGCGCCAGGAGGGCGTCGAGCTGCCTGAGGTCCTTCTCGGTGCGACGGGCCGCGGCCAGCCGGGCGGCCGACGACTCCAGGGTGGAGCGCAGCTCGGCGATGTGCCGGGGGTCGGCACCGGCGAACCGGCGGTGCATCACGCCGGCCAGCTCACTGGTCGCCGCCACGTACGTCCCCGAGCCCTGGCGGATGTCCAGCAGGCCGTTGTGCGCCAGCGCCCGGACGGCCTCCCGGACGGTGTTGCGGGCCACCCCGAGCTGCTCGACCAGCTCCGGCTCGGTCGGGATGCGCGAGCCCACCGGCCACTCGCCCGAGGTGATCTGGTTCCGCAACTCGGCGATGACCTGCTCGGACAGCGCCGAGCGGCGCGGATGGCTCAGAGGCATGACACACCTTCGCACGTGAGGGCCCGACAGGGGCGGCCGGGCCTGCCCGGGGACGGAGATGGACAATAAATCATCCCATGATTCTATGATGGGCCTCATGGCAGGCGAGGAAACCGACACCACGAGCTCTACGACAGCCAGGACGACAGTCAGGAAGACGGCCCCGATGACAGCACGGACGACGGCGTCCGACAGGAGCCCCGCGACCGCCACGCGCGCGTGGACGGCGCGGCTGGTCGTCATCGGCATCGTGCTGTCCGCCGTCAACCTCCGACCCGCCATCACCAGCCTCGGTGCCCTCCTGGAGGAGGTCCGCGACGGCCTCGGCATGAGCGGCAGCGTGGCCGGACTGCTCACCTCCGTGCCCCCGCTCTGCTTCGCCGTCTTCGGCTTCACGGCCCCCCGCCTGGCCCGCCGCTTCGGCCCGGCGGCCGTGGTCTGCGCCGGCATGGTGGCCATCACGGCCGGCCTGCTGATACGGCCGTACGCCGGGAGCACGGCCGGGTTCCTGGCCGGCAGCGCGCTCGCGCTCATGGGCATCGCGGTCAGCAACGTGCTGATGCCGGTCATCGTCAAGCGCTGGTTCCCCGACCGGGTCGGCCCCATGACCGGCCTGTACTCGATGGCCCTCGCCGCGGGCACCTCGGTGGCCGCCGCGGTGACCGTGCCCATCACAGACGCGCTGGGCGGCGGCTGGCAGAGCGGACTGGCCGTGTGGGCCGGGCTCGCGGCGGTCGCGGTGCTGCCGTGGATCCCGCTGGTGCGGGACCGGGGAACGGCGCCGGCCCCGGAGGCCGAGGCCGGGACACGCGCGCGTGCGGAGCGGCAGCCGCCCGCCCTGCGGATCACCCGCAGCCGCACCGCCTGGGCGCTCGCGGTGTTCTTCGGACTCCAGGCCACCGCCGCCTACATCACGATGGGCTGGATGGCGCAGATCTTCCGGGACGCGGGCGTCTCCGCGAGCACGGCGGGGCTGCTGCTGGCCGTCACCATGGTGATGGGCGTACCGCTGGCCTTCGTCATCCCGCGCCTGGCCACCCGGCTGCCGCACCAGGGCCCGATCGTGATCGCGCTCGGCGTCTGCGGCCTCGCCGGATACGCCGGCCTGTACCTCGCGCCCGCCGGCGGCGCCTGGGCCTGGGCCGTCCTGCTCGGCGTCTCGAACTGCGCCTTCCCGCTGGCCCTCACCATGGTCGGGATGCGGGCCAGGACCGGCGCGGGCGTCGTCCAGCTCTCCGCCTTCGCCCAGAGCGCCGGATACCTGATCTCCATCCCCGGACCGCTGCTGGTGGGCGTGCTCTACCAGCACAGCGGCGGCTGGGGCCTGCCGATCGCCCTCATGGTCGGCCTGATGATCCCGCAGATGGCGGTCGGGGTCCTGGCGGGCCGTGACCGCACGGTGGAGGACGAGGCGGCCGCGGCCGCGTGAGGTCCGGGCGGCCAGGGCCACCGGAAGCCGCACCGCCCCCCTCGGCCCCGCCTGGGCCCTCGTCGGCCTCGTTGCCCCCCCTCGGCCCCCTCGGCCCCGTTGGCCCCCGGGGCCCGTGTCGCGGCCACCCCGCCCGGTCCGTCCCCTTCCGGGGGTGCCAGACTGACCCCATGCCAGTGCTCGACCCGAACCCCCAGAACGGTCAGAAGAAGATGCTGATCGTCTTCGGCTCGTTCTTCGCCATCTTCATCGTCATCGCCGTCATCGCGACCCTCGCGTCACCCTGACCACCGCCCCCGCAGCCGATGGTGGGGCTAGCCCCACCATCCCCTAGGGGGTGAGGGTCAGGGTCAAGTGGGTGGGTCACCGGATGGGTTGGCGACCGCGGATTCCGTAATTTCGAGGTGTGGCCGCGAGGGCGGCCGACGGACCCCGGAGACCCGCGGAGGCGATCATGCCGGCCCTAACGCACACCCGGCCCCACCCGGCGACCCCGGGCAGCGTCGACATCCGGCTCCCCTGGTGGGCGCTCGCTCTTCCCGCGCTCGCCTTCGTCGCCCTGCTGATTCTCATACTCAACCCGGCGGACGCCCACGCGGCCACCGGCGACCCCGCCGTCACCCACCTCTTCGAGCGTGTCCAGCAGTTCGTCACCCGCTAGCCGCCGCCCCTCCGGGCAGGGTGAAGCCGCATGTCAACTACCTGCGCCTGATGGCCTGTTTCATGCGAAGCTGGGTGCCATGAGCGTCGCAGATCCCCGCAGGATTGTCCTCTTCCGCCATGCGAAAGCCGACTGGCCACAGGTGACCGATCACGAGCGACCCCTTGCTGACCGGGGCCGAACGGACGCCGCCGTCGCCGGACGCAAGCTGGCGGACAGCGGCATCACCTTCGACCTGGCCCTGTGCTCCACCTCCGTGCGTACCCTGGAGACCTGGAAGCTCGCCGTTCACGAGCTCGCGCACCGGCCGAAAACCGTCTACGAGGAGCGGATGTACGAGGCCTCGCCGGGCGAGCTGATCGCCGTGCTCAACGAGGTGCCCGACGATGTACAGAACGTGATCCTCATCGGTCACAACCCCGGCGTGCACGGCCTGGCCGAGATCCTCGCCGGCAGTGCCGAGGACGAGGCCCGCGAGCGGATGAACCGCCGGGGCTTTCCCGCCGCCGCCTTCGCCGTCCTGACGCACGAGGGATCCTGGAAGGCCCTGGAGCCCGGCGTGGCCACGCTCACGGACTACTGGGCACCCTCCGAATGAGACCACCGCACCACCACTGACGTGGCACGCAGAGGGGCCCGGCACCGTGGAGACGGTGCCAGGCCCCTCGCGGCCGGACCGGAGTGTCGGGTCGGCGTGCGTGGATCGCCGTGTCCGGATCGCCATGTCCGGATCGGCCGGACGGATCAGCTCTCGTCGAGGCTGTCGGCCGCCTCGACCTCTTCTCGGGTGACGCCCAGCAGATACAGGACCGTGTCCAGGAACGGGAAGTTCACCGCGGTGTGCGCGGCCTCGCGGACCACCGGCTTGGCGTTGAAGGCGACACCGAGACCGGCCGCGTTCAGCATGTCCAGGTCATTGGCGCCGTCGCCGATGGCCACCGTCTGCACCAGCGGCACACCCGCCTCGGCGGCGAACCGGCGCAGCAGCCGGGCCTTGCCCGCCCGGTCCACGATCTCGCCGGTCACCCGGCCGGTCAGCTTCCCGTCGACGATCTCCAGCGTGTTGGCCTGGGCGAAGTCCAGCCCCAGCCGCTCCTTCAGATCGTCGGTCACCTGGGTGAAACCGCCCGAGACGACGCCGACTTGGTAGCCGAGCCGCTTCAGCGTACGGATCAGGGTCCGTGCGCCCGGTGTCAGCCGCACCTCGGCGCGCACCTTCTGCACGACCGACTCGTCCAGCCCCTTCAGCAGCGCCACGCGCGCGTGCAGCGACTGTTCGAAGTCCAGCTCGCCGCGCATCGCGGCCGCCGTCACCTCGGCGACCCGGTCCTCGCAGCCGGCGTGCGCGGCGAAGAGCTCGATCACCTCGTCCTGGATGAGCGTCGAGTCCACGTCCATGACGACCAGCCGCTGGGCCCGCCGGTGCAGACCCGCCGCCACCACTGCGATGTCCACGCCGAGCTCGGCCGCGTCCGAGGCCAGGGCGGTGCGCAGCGGCTCGGTCTCCACCCCGGACACCGCGAACTCGACGGCCGTCACCGGGTACTTGGCGAGCCGGAAGATGCGGTCGATGTTGCCGCCGGTCTTGGCGATCCGGGCGGCGATGGCGGCCGTCGACTCGGCGGTCAGGGGGTGGCCGAGGACGGTGACCAGGGAACGGCCGAGGCCGCGCGGGCGGTTGTCGCCGCGGCCGGAGATGATCTCCGCCTGCATCTTCATCGACTCGGCCCAGCTGTGCACGGTCGCCCGCAGGTCGCCCTCCAGCCCCGCCGGGGGCTGGGTCACGAGCGCGCACAGCACCAGGCGGCCTCGCGTCACGACCTGCTCGATGTCGACCACGTCGACCATGTAGGCGGCAAGAGTGTCGAAGAGGCCGGCCGTGATGCCCGGCCTGTCCTTGCCGAAAATCTTGACGAGGAGAGTGGGGACCTCGGAGGTCTGCGGATCGCTCATGGTGTAACCACCGTAACCGGCACCCAGTGCCTGCGGCGCAGGTGGTCCGTCTGACGGACACGGAACAATAGGTGTCGGTCCGGTGTCGGACGCTTTGATTCCGGGCTACGGGCGAACGTGCGTGCGATGCCGGCGGCCGGAGAGGGAGCGCACCCGGCCGTGTCTTCACGCACGGTTCAGTACCGGGACACGCGCACGGCGGACGACGCCATGATCCACGCAGCCGCAGCCGCAGCCGCCCCACTCGGCGCCCGACCCGGCGCCCGGCCTCATCGCTGGGGCCGCCTGGGCGGGCGCGGAGGCGGTGGGGGAGGAGGCGGTGGGGGAGGGGGCGGTGGCGGTGGCCCGGCGCTGGGGCCGCCCTGGGACCCGTCGGGGCGCGGTGCGCCCGGCCGGGGTCGCGAGGAGCGGGGCGGCGGGTCCATCGGCCGGGCCATGGTGGGAGCGCCGTACACATCGCCCGGGCCGGGCGGCGGTACGTCGGAGGGGTCCCCGCCGCCACCCGGCCGGCTCTCCTCCGGTG